>JAJXWI010000007.1 GCA_021781705.1 bacterium
CCTTGCTAAATCTCCGTCTTTCTTTTCCCATTGTGTAATCCTCATTTTTATTTTTTTGTTATTTTAGATTACACCTTATTTATTTTCTATTACTGTCCAAAATATGGGGACCACTATAGTAATAGCCCACATATTGTTGTTTTCTTTACCATTTTTTTAGCCTCCTGTTATTTTCTTTAAAAACTTCATGATGGTATTTTACCAAATCTTGCCAATAATAGCAACAGTCAAATGGATATATTTTGAACACAACCGAAAGAGGACTATGCAATTACCTTCTAATTAATAGGCCAGATTTTCAGGAAGCAATTTTTCCGCATTTTCAACGGCAATGTTCTTTCTTTTGCTATAATCTTCAATCTGATCTTTATTAATTCTGCCGACTGAAAAATATTTTGATTTTTCATGTGCAAAGTAGAGACCGCATACAGAAGAAACCGGTGACATTGCATAATTTTCCGTTAATTTGACCTCGATATTTCGTCGAGCGTTTAAAAGTTCAAACAGCGTAACTTTTTCCGAATGATCAGGCAGTGACGGATACCCTATTGCCGGTCTGATTCCTTCAAATCCGGAAGAATTACTCTTGCGACCTTTCCAGTATTCTTTCGATATCAAGCTATTAAGGTGCTCAGAAAAAGCCTCCGCAAGTCTGTCTGCAAGAGCCTTTGCCATGATTATTCTATAGTCATCACTTTGTTTAGCAAGTTCCTCTTCCAACTCCCTTATTCCTAACCCTGCCGTAGCGGTAAAAAATCCTATATAATCTGTTAATCCCGTATCGATAGGCGCAATAAAATCTGCAAGAGAGAAACAAGTATCCGAATCCTGACCTTTTGTCTGCTGTCTCAGTGTATGAAAAACAGCCAGTTGCTGTTTTTTTGTTTCATTGGAATAAACAATTATATCCTCTCCACGCGAGTTAGCAGGGTATATCCCAAATACGGCGTTAGCTTTTAGCTTTTTATTTTTTACCAGATATGAAAGCATTTCCCTGGCATCGTCATAGAGCTTTCTTGCTGCGTTCCCATAGTTGGCATCCTCAAGAATTTGGGGGAATTTCCCCTTTAATTCCCAAACATGAAAGAAATAAGTCCAGTCAATATGGGCAATTAGCTTATCCAAGGGATAATCTACCAAAACTTTAGTACCTATAAAATCAGGTTTTACAATCTGGATTTTTTTCCAGTCGGTTACAAATTTTCTTTCTCTCGCCTGACTAAAAGGTAGCAGCTCTTTGCCCTGCAAAGCAGATTCATAATCTTCGGCTATTTTCTTGTACCCAGCCCTCATTTTATCAGCATAATCGGAGGAGCATTCGTTGGTAAGAGATTTTACGACATTAACAGAAACTGAGGCATCCTTCACATGAACGACGGGACCGCTATAAACAGGAGCTATTTTAACTGCAGTATGAACGGTAGATGTAGTTGCTCCTCCCACAAGAAGCGGTATCTTCAATCCGGCCTTCTCCATTTCTTTTGCGACATGGGTCATTTCATCAAGAGAAGGAGTAATAAGTCCGCTTAAGCCTATCATGTCAACTTTCTCTTGAATGGCGGTCTTTATTATATTCTCACATGCTACCATCACTCCAAGGTCAATTATTTCATAGCTGTTACACTTGAGGACGACATTAACGATATTTTTTCCTATATCGTGAACATCTCCTTTTACTGTAGCCATCAAAATTTTCCCGGAAGCTTTAAGAGAAAGATTGTCAAGCTTTTCTTGTTCAATTAAAGGTGTCAAATGCTCAACGGCTTTTTTCATTACTCGAGCGCTTTTTATAACCTGCGGAAGAAACATTTTTCCAGCGCCAAACAACTCTCCAACATGTTTAATTCCGTCCATTAAAGGGCCTTCTATTATGGAGATGGGCGATGTATACTTCTTTTTTGCTTCGTCAACGTCTACTTCAATAAAATCTGTTACTCCTTTAACAACGGCGTGACTTATGCGTTCTTCTACTGAAGCATCTCTCCATATTGAATCACATTTGTGAACCCTTAATGCTGAGGAGTCTTTTTTTAGCGTTACTGCCTTTTCAATCAATTTATCAGTGGCATCAGAAGTCCGATTTAATATCACATCTTCCACGATTTTAAGCGTATCTTCAGCTATATCTTCATATGGAATTAACTGTCCGGCATTCACAATCCCCATGTCCATTCCTGCTTTTATAGCATGAAATAAAAATACAGAATGCAGCATCTCGCGCACCGTGTTATTCCCTCTAAAAGAAAAAGATAAATTACTTACGCCCCCGCTGATCAAACAGCCTGGGCACTCTTTTTTTATAGTTTCAACTGCTCTTATGTAGTCTGACGCATATTCATTGTGTTCTTCCATTCCTGTCGCTATGGCTAGAATTGCAGGGTCGAAAATTATGTTTTGCGGAATATATTTAAGCTCTTCGGTAAGGATTTTATATGCCCGCTTACAGATAGATACTTTTCTTTCGTAAGTATCAGCCTGTCCCTGTTCGTCAAAAGCCATTACAATTACAGCAGCACCACATTTTTGAATTTCTCTTGCCTTGTTTTTAAATTCAGATTCTCCTTCCTTAAGGCTTATGGAGTTTACTATTCCTTTTCCTTGAAGACATTTTAACCCTTCGAAAATAACTGACCACTTGGATGAATCTATCATTATGGGGACACGGCTTATTTCCGGTTCGGACGCCACAAGGTTTAGAAATGTCTTCATTTCATGTTCCGAGTTAAGCATCGCATCATCCATATTGACATCTATCACCTGTGCGCCATTTTCTATCTGATGTCTTGCAATGGAGAGCGCCTCTTCGTATTTTTTTTCTTTTATCAAATCGGCGAATTTTTTCGATCCGGCAACATTTGTCCGTTCTCCTATATTAACGAAATTTGAATCCGGTCTGATGTCAAAAACTTCAAGGCCGCTCAAACGGCAAAACGTTTTAGAATTTGGAATCTGCCTTGGCTTAATGCCTTCAACAGCTTGAGCGATAGCTTTTATATGGTCTGGAGTCGTGCCGCAGCAGCCACCCACAATGTTCAAAAGTCCTTCCTGGGCAAAAGCTTTTATTTTTTCTGCCATTATTTCTGGGGTCTGTTTGTATCTTCCAAATTCATCGGGCAGTCCGGCATTGGGATGGCAGCTGACATAAGTCGAAGCATTCTCAGATAAGACCTTAATGTGAGGGTAAATCTGGTCAGGTCCAAGAGCGCAATTAAGTCCAATGCTCAAAAGCGGGGCATGAGATACAGAAACCCAGAATGCCTCAGCGGTTTGTCCCGAAAGTGTGCGTCCGCTTATATCTGCAATGGTAGCTGATATCATAAGAGGCAAGCTTATTTTAAGCTCTTCAAAAAGGCTCAAAACAGCATAAATAGCTGCTTTGCAGTTTAATGTATCAAAAACAGTTTCGATTAGAATCGTATCCACGCCGCCGTCTATAAGAGCCTTGGCGCTTTCTTTATACGCTCTGACAAAATCGTCAAAATAACATTCGCGATATCCGGGGTTATTGACATCAGGAGATATTGAGGCAGTTTTTCCGGTAGGCCCAAGAACCCCTGCGACAAATCTCGGTTTCAAAGGGTTTTCAGCGGTAATATCATCTGCTGCTTTTCTGGCAATTTTGGCTGAGGCATAAGCAATATCGTACACATGTTTTTCTAGCCCGTACTCTGACATAGATATTGAGGTTGTATTAAAGGAATTCGTCTCTATTATGTCCGCACCTGATTCGAGATATTTCCGGTGAATTTCTTCTATAACATCGGGTCTGGTAATGGAAAGAATGTCATTATTCCCTTTCAAAAGCTTTTTTGAGCCGCAAAACTGCACCCCTCGAAAGTCTTCTTCCGTTAAGCCATATTTTTGAATCATCGTCCCCATGGCTCCGTCAAGAACAAGAATATTTTCCGTCAATCTCTTTTCTATAAGAACATTATCTTTTTGAACTCTCATTTACACCTCAATCTGTCAACAATATAAATAACAGGAATTTCTATTTCGCACTATACTCTAAAATATTCTCTCTTTCAAAACAATCTTAACAAAAAATGCACTAACATCTTGAATATGGAATTATTGTAGTATTTAATTTTCAACGGGACTGATGAGTTAAAGCAAATCAACTAATAATTTTTAAGGAGAAAACTGTGAATCAAGGACCTGCAGTATTAAAATGACAGTCATCACCACAATGGTTAACTGGCTCTTTGCAGGACTTTGCATGCAGTTTGCCCTTGCATTTATGGAAGCCTTCGCAGGTCCAGCATTATTTTACTTATTCTCAGCATTCTGCGTTGCCGCTATCATGTTTGTCAAATTCTTTGTCCCTGAAACAAAATGGATAACGCTTGAAGAACTCGAAGCTAATCTCAAAAGTGGTAAAAAACTGAGAGATCTCGGCAGCTAAGCACTCTCAACACAATATTACCTTAACTCAATACTTATAAGGGAATGTATTTTTGAGTCTAAATAAAATTGTTGTTTGTTTTAATTTTACTTCCTGTAATTTATAAAAGCTACAGTAAGTTAGGGTAAGACTTATGTCATTATTTTAAAATATCAAATGCTTTCTTCTGGAAAAAGCGTTACGCAAGTTCTATTGTACCACTCTTCAGTATCATTTAAGCACTATGAGAATACGCACAGGCAGATAAATATGAATAAGAATAAAGAAGGAAAATTATTCGAAAAAGAACTTGAAAGCATAAAAACAGAAAAGGATAAAATACGGAAAATAGTTGATGCTACCGGGGCAAAAAATCCTGGAAGAATAGACAAGTTCATCAATGTCTTTTTCGTCCTTTTTGCAATCACTTTTTTTCTGTTTGAGACACTCAAGCACATCTACAAATTCCAGACGCCTTATATTTCCGTAGATACTCTGCTGATTATGGTGACATTACTTGTATGTATAAAAACACTTATAAATATTCATATTCAGGCGAAGGTGAACCATTTTCAGTTCTGGGTATTGAACTCATTAGAATTCAGGATGAATGATCTCTCTAAAAAACTAAATGATATTGAGAAGAATACTCGAAAGGAATCACCGAATGAGTAAAGTCTTAAACACATTACTTCTGTTTCTGTTATGCTCGTCCTGCCACAGCACTATTCCCCCCACAGACAATGCTGCAGTTAACAAGGATACGCACGAAAAAGTTCTTTATTCGCTAGACTTTTCCGATACCTGTAATGTCGCCGACATAAAAAAATGGTTTAAGGAACAAGGCTTTGAAATAAAAAGAAATCCTTCCGACCTGGATATTTACCACGATAAAGGCTCTCTGGTTTTTGATACGAAAGGACAAATTTTCTCATACATATTAAAGTCGGATATGAATATTGCAAATGCAAAAAAGCTAAGAATAATCTGGGGGGTAAACAGTTTTCCCAAAAATGCTAGTTATGAAAACAAGATCAGAAATGAAGCCCTGATGGTATATGTTTATTATGGGAGAAATTTTATGGACAGCGGGAGTATTTTTATTCCTAACTCACCTTACTTCTTGGGGCTCTTCCTCAGTGATAGCGACCGCACAGGAGATTATTACGAAGGGAGACACTTTAAGGCCGGTGGCAGATTTGTTTGCATTGGTAATCCTAAACTAGACGAAACCGTAGTTTCTGAATTTGATCTACAGGAAGGCTTCAAAAAAGGATTTGGAGAAGATAAGACTATTCCTTCAATATCAGGAATTGGTCTCGAAGTTGAGACCACAAAAACAGGTAAGGCAAAAGCTTTTATCAAAAAAATAGAAATTCTCGGATGATCTCTTAACACGAACTATGAACCACCAATCATTTTATATTTACGGAATAAACCCTGCCTTTGAAGTTATAATGGCTGGGAGAAGAACAATTCACGAAGCTTTTATTGCAGATACGAGGAATCCTCGAATTAAGAAGCTTATGCCTCTTCTTGAAAAGAAAAATATAAAAATATCTATAGTGGACAAAGGTGAGCTGATAAATCTGACCAGAAACAAATATCATCAGGGAGTAGTCCTTTCCGTTTCTAGTTACCCATATGTACCATTCCATACACTGTTTGACTCGAATAAACTTCTGCTTTTGGATAACATTGAAGATCCGCAAAATATGGGTGCAATTTTAAGAAGCGCTGAAGTAATGGGATTTAATTCCATAATGCTGGCAAGACGTGGAACACCTGAAATCTATGCCTCAGTAGTAAAAGTATCTGCTGGAGCAACAGAACACCTCAGAATTACACAGGATCTGAATGCCAACTCTTACGTTAAGAAAGCAAAAGAACTGGGATACACAATTATTTCATTAGATGAAAATGGAAAACATTCGTTATCAGAAATAGCGGCGGCAAAACCGCAGAAAATGATGTTGGTAGTAGGTGGCGAAGACAAATCCGTTGGACAGTTCATTCTTAACGAATCGCATTTCATTCTAGGAATAAAGCAACAAGGCAAAATCAATTCACTGAATGCCTCAGTAGCCGCCGGCGTCGGAATGTATATGCTTTCCTCTTTATAACCGGAAATCTCCTGTAATTGGTGGAAAAGTAAGAGCTGATTTCTCTGGAGATCGAGGATAGTTTTTTACATAGTCTTGGTCACGTTTTTTAATATTCTATTCTTTTTTAAGAATCATACAGGTTCTGCTTGGAAGGTATATTGTAATTCCTGTTCGTGAACCCTTGTCATTTTTTTTAGTAGAAGTTTTAAAGAGCTGTCCTTGAGCTATTCTTTCATGCCCCCCGTATATTTTTCTATCCGAGTCAAGTAGCAACTTATAATCGCCCCTAGAAATGTCTATAAAATAATCCGAAACTGAATTAACTGGATGGAAATTGTATATGAAGATCAGTTTGCCCCTGCTGAAAGCTATGATTTTATCATCAGAATGAGTATATTTTTTTTCGCAGAAGTGATTAATGGCCTCATTTTCAGTTATAAGTATTAGCACATCTCTGTCGAAACTGCCGAGTTGTTCAAATTTTAAAAATCCATTATCTGCCAAGCTCCACTGTCTTCTTGCGTATTTATAAGACCAATTATTTCCTTCTCTTGGGAAATCTATCCATTCAGGATGCCCGAATTCATTTCCCATAAAATTAAGGTAGCCGCCGTTTGCTGTAGACATGGTCATTAGTCTTATCATTTTATGCAGAGCTATTCCTCTGTCTATTGTAGGGTCTGTATCTATTTTACTCATGTGCTCATACATGTTTGCGTCCATGAGCCAGAATGCCATAGTTTTACTGCCTACTATCGCCTGGTCATGGCATTCCACGTAGCTTATTGTTTTTTCATCGCTTCTGCGGTTCGTTAATTCATAGAACATGGATTCTACATTCCAATGGTCGTCTGAAACTTTCTTGAAATAATTGAACCAGAAATCAGGGATCCCCAGAGACAGTCTGTAATCAAATCCTATCCCCCCATCAGCAATGGGAGCGCCAAGTCCCGGCATTCCGCTGACGTCTTCAGCTATTGTAGTTGCCGCAGGTTTTACTGCATGTATGACTTTATTTGCAAGGGTTAGGTACGCAACTGCATCTTCATCAACAGATGAGTCAAAATAGCAGTCGTAGTGAGAAAAATTAGTTCCCAGGCCGTGGTCATAGTACATCATACTTGTAATGCCGTCAAATCTGTACCCGTCGATCTTATACTCATCAAGCCAAAAACGGCAATTTGATAGCAAGAAGTGAAGAACTTCAGTTTTTCCATAATTAAAGCACCTTGAATCCCATGCATGATGTTCACCTCTTGCTCCATCATGGAAATATTGATAAGGAGTTCCATCGAATCTTGATAAACCCTCCGATTCATTTTTAACTGAATGTGAATGAACCAAATCCATTATTACTGCTATACCCATTTCGTGCGCGTCATCAATCAAATGTTTGAGTTCTTCAGGTGTTCCAAATCTTGATGAAGCGGCAAAAAAGTTTGAAACGTGGTATCCAAAGCTACCATAATACGGGTGTTCCATCAATGCCATTATTTGCAGCGTGTTGTATCCGGCCTTCTTAATTCTAGGAAGGATATTGATTCTGAATCCTTCATATGTACCTACTCCTTCCTTTTCCTGTCCCATACCTATGTGTGATTCATAAATCAGAGGGAACTTGAACTCAGGTTTGAAATCAGGAATCTTCCATGTGTAATTTTCTTTTGGCGCCCAAATCTGAGCCGAGAAAATTTTTGTATGATCATCCTGGACAACGCGCCTTGCATAAGCAGGAATACGTTCTCCGCATCCCCCGTTCCACTTTACAAAAAGCTTGTATAATTGTCCGTGATTGATTTTACTTAACGGGATTTTCAGTTCCCATATACCAGCCATGACATTTATTTTTTTCATTGCGAATTCCGGTAGATTTTTCCATTTTGAAAAATCCCCGTACATGTAGATTTCAGAAGCATGAGGCGCCCATTCTCTCAACACCCAGTGATCTTCTTTTTTGTGCAGTCCAAAATATTCATGACCATTTGCAAAATCAGAAATGGGGATTGTGTTCTGTGTAAGCCTGTATTCGGTGTCTTTCGCTCTCCGCTGACGTGCGTTTATGGAGTTTGCAAAATAATTCTTTATGATTTGATCATCAAGTAGTTTCGTAAGGCGTATTTTTTGAGTTGCCGTCATCTTATCTCTTACTTGGACATTTTTAATGTGACTCTACTCTGCCGAGCTGTATTCAATTTCAGGCGTTCTATGATTCATATTAACAATTTGTCGGACTTTGCTCTAAAACTGCTAGACTTACAGAAAGATATACATTTTTCAGAATAAAACAAGCTAATCGATAATATATTTCGGAGAGGATGCTATTTTTGCCATTTAGCTATTCCAGAAAAATGTATGGAAGCAAAAACTTTCCGCTTTTAGAGTTAAACTTTATCTCAATGTTCTTGCCATTTAATCGCTCTGCATTTATATTGCTTTTCTCCATCATCATTTCTTCTTAAATTTGCTTGTTGTAATATGCTACATTTTTAGTAAACTGAGAAGAATTTAAATCTTATTACGATTCAGTCAAATGTCCTAGAATCGAAAAATGAGGATATAAAAACTGGTATACCTCCAGTAGAATAATAAAAATTTTTACAAAACGTGAAAAGCTCAAAGGAATTGCAAAATGAAAAAACACACATTAAATATTTTTAGTCTCTTAATAGCATGCGGTCTATTTTTGCCTCACGCTAAAATGCAAGCTGCTGTCACCGATCCAATAGAGCTGGACAGCGCCATTATAGCAGACCTTGTACGGGAACATGAACGCGATTTTTTTACTCAAATGATAAAATCATTCATGGTAGAACTAGCAAAAGAAGAGCTGCATGAAAATCGTTTGGACCGGAAACTAAGTCCCCCGTGCGACTATCGCTTTAATGTAAAGCCTGATTCAATGATCTATGGGCACGGTCAAGGGAAGGTCCGGTATGAATTAATGGATCCACTCCTCGATATGGGTTCCAAAGAGGCAATTATAAAAGATTTTTGCGAGGGATGGAATGACTGCGTCAGGTACCTAAATGGTGAATATTCTGAACAACAGCTCATTAAATATCAAATGGAAAGGCATCGTAGATACTTTCCTGTAGCCCTGCCTGAAAAAGTAGATGGATACGCCGCCGGAATAAATGCGGCAGCGGACCGGAGGGGATCATTTTTTTTCTGGTTAAACCCTCAGTTTTATAATCATCCAGTGGGCATGGAGCCAGTCTTGGAATAAGAAGAATTAAAAAGAAAACTTGGGCTAACGGCAATCCTACTTTCTTTAGGAAACTTATTTTGCTTTAATAAGAAACCTGTTATATTTGAAATATTATCAAATACGAGTGCACCCATAGCTCAGCTGGATAGAGCGTCTGCCTCCGGAGCAGAAGGTCGTGAGTTCGAATCTCGCTGGGTGCACCATTTATCTATCATTAATAGTTAGTAATTTTATCTGGTTTACTATATTGTACATTGCGTACAATGTTTGTATCTCTTTTACCTCTAGAGTGTTGCGATGTGTAGTGTAAGCTCTGTTCTGGCTGTAGTAGATTTAGCAATCCCTTTGTTTATTTAAGTTATTGCTAAATGAAAGAAGTCTGAAAACCTAAGCGCCGAGACGCTTTTCGGGAAGCAGATAATTTTGTACATAATCAGACACGGCATCTTCAAGTGGTGTAACCTCTGCTCCATATCCGGCATCCCTTAGCTTGACAGTTTCGGCTTTTGTGTAATACTGATAACTCTTGCTGATACTTTCTGGCATATCGATGTAATCGATTACAGGAGTTTTGCCAAGAGCTTTGAAAACTGATTTCGCCAGATGGTTCCATGTTTCAGCACGTCCGCTTCCTATGTTATAAATTCCGTTCTTCCCCGAAGTAAGGAAATGCAGAACCATCTTGACGGCATCTTTAACGTAGATAAAATCTCTTTTTTGTTCGCCGTCCTGAAAGTCTTCACGATTGGATTTGAATAATTTTATTTTCCCTGTTTCCAGTATTTGATAGTATGCCTTGCACACAAGGCTCTTCATATCATCTTTATGCCACTCATTAGGACCGAATACGTTAGTAAATTTAAATCCTACAACTTCATGGAGCAGATCGTTGTTTTTGATCCAGAGATCAAACATCTGTTTTGAATATCCATACATATTCATGGGTCTCAGTTTTTCCAGCTCATTCTCATCGTCAACATATCCCATCTCGCCATTGCCGTAGGTGGCTGCGCTTGATGCGTACATAAAACGAATTTTATTCTGCAGAGCAATCTTGGCCAATTCCTTGCTGTACTCATAATTATTCCGGACAAGATAGCTGGCATTTTTTTCCATAGTGCTCGAACAAGCGCCCAGATGAATTACAGCTTTTAAATCGTCGCCAAAGGCGTGCTTTGAAAGAAGAGGTAGAAAATTTTCTTTTTCTACATAGTCATAATATTTCAAAGGAACGAGGTTCTTCCACTTTTCTGAATTAGCAGCAAGGTTGTCAACAATAAGAATATTGTTAATACCGAGATTGTTCAGTTCCCAAACAATCGCACTGCCTATAAATCCCGCTCCGCCAGTAACGATATATTCAATCATATAGCAATTCCTAAAAATCTTATCTTTAAACTGTTTGAGAGGCAGAAGCTGCATTCTCTGCCGTTTTAATATCTACAGGTTGGGCAACCAGTGTTTCTTCCATTCCGAGAAGTTCCTTGACCTCTTTTGCCGAAAGAGTTTCTTTCTTGAGAAGTTCTTGAGATAGAAGTTCAAGCTGATCTTTGTATTCTTTAATGATCATGTCAGACTTGTTTTTTGCTTCAGCTACAAGTCTCTTCATTTCCAAGTCAATTTCTCTTGCCGTATCTTCACTGTAAGACTCTGACCTAGTTATATCACGTCCGAGGAAAATATGATCTTCTCTCGAGCCGTATGACAGGGTTCCCATCTTGTCGCTCATACCAAATACGCAAATCATTTTTTTTGCAATCTTTGTAACTTCAACAATATCTCCTGCAGCGCCACTGGTAATGTCGCCGAATATTATCTCCTCAGCACTTCTTCCTCCCATTGCCATAGTCATCATATCTTCAAGTTCAGATCTTGTCTGAGTATAACGATCTTCTTCGGCTAGCTGAAAAGTCGCTCCAAGGTAGGCAATGCCTCTTGGTATAATTGTAACTTTATGTAAAGGCGTACAATGTTTGCAATGGAGACTAACAAGGGTATGCCCTGCTTCGTGGTAAGCCGTAATTTTTCTCTCCTTTTCGCTGATTTTTCTGCTTCTACGCTCTCTGCCCCAGCAAACTTTATCCCTGGCTTCTTCCATCTCTTCCATGGTAACGGCTTCCTTATTTGCCCTTGCAGCAAGAAGAGCTGATTCATTTACCAGGTTAGCCAGATCAGCGCCGCTGAACCCCGGAGTGCCCTTTGCTATAATATCCAGATCCGCTGCAGGATTAAGTTTTATATTCTTTGAGTGAACACCAAGAATTTGTCTTCTCCCTTTAATGTCAGGCAAGTCAAGAACTATCTGGCGATCAAATCTTCCCGGTCTGATAAGTGCAGGGTCAAGAACATCAGGCCTGTTTGTCGCGGCAAGGACTATTACACCTTCTTGAGTTTCGAGACCATCCATTTCTACAAGCATTGCATTTAAAGTTTGCTCTCTTTCATCATGTCCACCGCCTATCCCTGAAAAACGAGAACGTCCAACGGCATCAATTTCGTCAATAAAAATCAGGCATGGCGCGCACTTTCTAGCTTGCTCAAACATGTCTCTCACGCGGCTGGCGCCCACGCCGACGAACATTTCAACAAAATCAGAACCGCTAATCGCAAAAAATGGCACGCCTGCTTCTCCGGCAATTGCCTTTGCCAGCATAGTTTTGCCGGTTCCTGGCGGGCCTATAAGCATTGCTCCTTTAGGTATTTTTGCCCCGAGAAGTTTGAACTTTATAGGATCCTTTAAGTAATCCATTATTTCCTTAGTTTCTTCTTTTGCTTCTTCTATTCCGGCAACGTCATCGAATTTTATCCTGTTTTTATCAGGGGAAATCATTCTGGCTTTACTTTTTCCAAACTGCATAGCGCCTTTTCCTGCCATCTTCATCTGTCGGGAGAAAAGCATATAGAGCAAAGCGATAGGAAGAACAACAACCAGGAACGTATAAATGGCGCTTTTATACCATGTGTCCTCATTATTAATGGTCACATTTACCTTGTACTTTCCAGTAGTGGTGTCTCTCAAGAGCTTATCAAGACTATCTGTGTACATTATTCTACTCCTGTAATTCTCTTCGGAATAGCCTGTTTTAAGTTTTCCCTGAACCTGCATCACGTTTCCGCTTTCCGGAGTCAGTTCTACCGTAGATATCTTGCCTTGAACCAAATCGGATTCAAAAGCTGATTGATCAATCGCTTTTAGCTGTTTACTATTAGAAGAAAAGAAAAAAAGCGCAGCAGCCGCTACAAAGACTAGCATCCACACAATCATTGCGACAGGCGGAGCTTTTTTTAAAGGGGATCCTAACTTTGGGGGGGTATCATTTGCCATAAATAATTATCCAATTAATTTTATTTGTTATTAATCTATTTTTAAGACAGACCAATGTGAAAAAGGGCAGAAAGCCACAAGGAAAAAGTCTGCTAACTCCAAAAAGATATGCCATATTCTGTTAAATTACAAGCAGCCACAAAATTAAACCTATTATGGCTATAACGAGCAATATGGATACATAAATCGTTATCTTTGAGAAAAGCTTGTCTTTTCTTATGACATTGTCCCTCCTGGGAATATCTGAGACATTAGCCATAGGGGCGATTGGTTCCGAATCGCCAATATTGGCGAGATCAATTATGGTTTTGGCGCCGCCCGAACTTGAAAGGGTGGAAACTTTTTCCAGGCTATATAAGAGTTCAACTTTGCCGATACGCAGGATGTCTCCATTTTTAAGTTCAACACTTTTTACGTATTTATCATTGATTTTCGAGCCGTTTGTACTATCCAGATCTCTCATTATATAATGTCCTGAGTCAAGCCTTACGATCTCGCAGTGAGTCGCGCTTACAGCAGGATCCTGAAGGCAAATATCGCAGGAACTTGATCTTCCTAAAGAATACGTCGCACCAGTTAGTGGGATTTTTTTCCCTTTTTCATTTTCAGAAATTATTATAAGCTCAGGAGTGACTTTCATAATTGTAGTACTATAATATCCGGTTATTGTAATTGAAAACAAAATCCAAAGAACCTTACAGAATTTAAAGTAATATGTCGGTTTGTCAAATCCTTTCCCAAGAAATTTTTATTTTCCTGGAAAAAATAATTTTGGCACCCATCAACCTGTGATCCCGTGTTTCTTTAAATATTATTTTGAATAAAAATCTGGATAGCATTATTGTAACTGCACATTGGTACTATTATCCTTAACGGAAGTCATGAATAAACACGAGAAAGGAATAATCTGACACATGGGGAAAAATATAATTTTTTTAGGCGCTCCTGGCGCAGGCAAGGGAACTTTTGCAAGTTTGTTAACAGAGAAAGCGTCTCTTATTCACATTTCGACAGGCGACATATTCAGAAGAGAAATCAAAAATGAAACAGAAATAGGGAAGAAGGCAAAAAAATATGTAGAATCAGGAGGCCTTGTTCCCGATGAAATAGTTGCCGAAATGGTAACAAAAAGACTTTCAGAACCTGATTGTGTCAACGGGGTTATACTTGACGGGTTTCCCAGAACGCTCAATCAGGCGCAATTGCTTAAGAACGCACTGAAGAATATAAACATGAAAATCGACAAGGTTATTTATTTTGAAGCGGGTGACGATTTACTTATTAAGCGTCTTACGGCAAGAATCATGTGCAAACAATGCAATGAGAATTTTAACAAATTATTCTCTCCTCCAAAAGTTGAAGGGAAATGCGATAAGTGCGGGGGTGAGCTGTATCAGAGAAAAGATGACAGCTTGGAAACTGCAAAAAGCAGGTTGGAGCTGTTCTATAAAGAAACTTCGCCCCTTATAGATTTCTACAAAAATGAAAAGTTACTACTATCTCTCAATTCAGAAAGAGAAAAAGATGTGGTAATGAAAGACCTATTAAAGCTGCTTTTATAGCCTGTATCTTGAATAATATAATATCCTAATTAAATAAGGAGATTTATATGATTGACCAAGAAAGCAGTTACTTTTATTATCCTGCCACCACGGTGATAGTAGATGATGATAAGGAATTTCTCGATGGCTTAAGTCGGTTTTTTGAATTTACATAAGATTGGACCGATCAAGACTTTCGTGGATCCTCTGCAAGCTTTGTCATATCTAGAGACACAAAACAACATATATAAAAGTTATCAAAAGTATTCCAGCGGAAAAAATATTACTAACAGGAACTGCTGATTATAAATTAGCAGTAGGTGCTTTTAATGATCGGCTAATTGACAGATTTATAATTAAAGAAAAAGGAATACAAAAGAAAGTATTTGAACTTATTAGTGTATCTAACAAGAGATATTTTTATGATTTTTCTGAAGCACTATTGCACGTTTTTGATAAAGGAATAAAGAAAGCTGTTCAGTACACATCCGTAGCTTTTACCTGGCATACTAAAAATAAAATCACAGAGTATTCCCAATGTGATGGCAATGGGAGCTGCCTTGGGTTTGATAGTGCAGGAATGATTCACTGGCTCTTAATATGTTCAGACGAAGATATGAACGATTATATAAGTATTGCTGAGAATTCAGATGGCGGGCTTCCCATAGCAGCTGAAGTAAAAATAAAAACAAAATTGCTCTTTTTCTTTTCAGAAGAAGAAAAACTGTTACCAGTACAAGCGTGGGCAAAAAACACATTCACAATTGACAGTGAATTTACTATTGATAACGAAAAATATTTCTTCTCATTTATATCAAATAAAACTTTTGGTATAGATTTGGGAAAAGTTATGACGTTGAAGAATTGGACAAAACTTTCTTATCGTGACTAAAAAAGGTAGTAGATTTTAACCGACAGTAAAGGCATACTTAATGAAAATTGGCTTAATCGGTGCAATTCCAGAGGAAACTCATTTATTTGAACCTTTTTTGTCTGGGAAAAAGCAGAAGATTGTTGGGAATTCCGAATTTGTGCAAGGAGAGTTTGACGGACATGCTATTATAATGGTGTGGCAAAGTTGCTGCTGCTGATGGTACCGCAAATTTGATTCATGTTTTTGATGTAGAGCTTGTTATTTTTATTGGCACTGCTGGTGGGTGCGACGCGGGCCTCAATGCTGAGGATAAGGCAAGCTTCTTAACACTAAATTAAGAGAAGTAAACATCAAGGATCCCAATGTTATTTGTGGCCTTATTGTAGTAGGAGATCAGTTTATCGCGGATAAGAAAAAATAAAAGTATTAAAAGAAAAACAGCCAGACCTAAAATGTGTTAAAATGGAGGGGGGCGCAGTTGCTAAAATTTGCCATTGCCATAATACTCCCTTTTTGGGAATAAGAGCAATTTCTGAGAATGCAGACGAAAACGAACGTGTAGAATATGCTACTTTCAATCTAAAAATATAGGATATTGTTATGTCAACAAAAATAATAGACTTAAGTGTATCAATTGAAAATGGATTACCGTCTGATCCGCCAGGAATGATACCTGAAATTGAATATATGAGCCATGAAGCTGGAGCTTTGCAAATGGCAACTTTTTTTAATGGATTAAAAAAAGAACAGCTTCCTGAGGGGAAAGGCTGGGCTACAGAAAATATAAAATTAACTACCCATTCTGGGACACATCTTGACGCGCCTTTTCATTACCATCATAAAATGGATAACGGAACGCCTGCCTTGACTATAGATCAGATTCCTCTGGAATGGTGTTATAATGATGGAGTATTGCTTGATTTTACCGGTAAGCAGGATGGAGATAAAATAACACAATCAGATATAGAAGAAAAACTTTTAAAAATAAAATATAAAATTAAGCCATTTGATATTGTCTTGATTCATACAGGCATGGATAAATATTGGGGAAGACCTGAATATCTTAAGAAAGGCACAGGAATGACCAAAGAAGGTACATTATTCCTTTTAAAGCAGGGAGTTAAAATTACCGGAATAGACGCATGGAGTTGGGATAGACCTTTTTGCTTTATTCAGGAAGAATACGAGAAGAGTAATAACCCTTCTGTAATATGGGAGGCTCATTTCGCTGGTATAGAAAAAGGCTATTGTCATATTGAAAAAATGGCCAATTTTTCAAAGATAGGAAGGCCTTACGGCTTTAAAATATGTTGTTTTCCTATAAAGATAAAAGATGCCAGCGCGGCATGGGTAAGACCAGTAGCTATAATCGAAGAATTAAATTGAGAAAATTTTAACTAATAAAATAAAACATCATGAATAAGGAAAAGTTTATTGGGATTTGGACGTTGAAATCTTTCGAAACAAGGTTTTCAGATGGTAGCATTGAATATCCTATGGGAAAAAACTTAATAGGTTACATAATGTACCATCCAAATGACTACATGTCTGTAGTAATTATGAATAAGGATAGAGCAAATTTTAATGAGAAATTTAATCCAATTAAAGATTTCTGCAAAACGATAAATAGTCAAAAGAAATCTGATGCGTTTGATACATATTTTTCTTACTGCGGTCCCTATGAAATAAAAAACGATCAATTAATTGTCCATCATTTAGATGCATGTTCTATTCCAGATTGGGTTGGGATATCTCAAGATCGCACATATAAATTCTCTGCAAATACTCTAACTTTGTCAAATGTAAGCACAAATGCAACTGCTCTTCTTGTGTGGGAGCGTATACATGACTAAATTGAAAGCAATTTTTTAAGGTTTTCTGGAAATTCTGGCCTTCCTGTTTGGGTGGATATTGGTGTAATAGTAAATATACCAGAAACGCACAATTTTTGGTCAGATTTTCTAATTACCTCCTGTTCCATAATGGCACGAATTTTGCCTTGAGGGATTATTTTGGACGTTGTGATATATTCATCTCCAGCTCGGAGCGGAGCTTTATATTTTATTGTGGATTCAACAAGAACTAAATCGTGTCCTTCGTCATGAGTTTTGGCAAAGTGCTTTAAGGTGTTTGTGTCTAGCATGTGCCATGAATACAAAATAGTTAGCATTATTTACTATTCCTTGAATATCAAGTTCACTATCCCTTACTTCACCACAAATTGAAAAAAATCATTAATATTCATCTTGTTATTCTCTTTATTCTTCGATATTTATTGTGCCTATTCTATACATTACATGTTATAAATTCAAGTTCAGTCGACACGTCAGGCGACGCGTCATTTTTCAAGAAGTTATTATAATAACTATGATTGGAAGTCAAAGTTATTCCTAAGAGTTTTGCACTCTATATCCCTGCCATTTATTGGACAAGGCAACTAGTATAAATTATTCTCCTACTCAAAAGCGACTGGATTTTAGATTTTTCCGGTTAAATAACGCGGTTTAATTAGCAAAGCAAAAATGAGCTGTTATTTTTATCGAAGGAAAGTTACATGCCGAAACTCGGGGCGGAGGTGTTTTGTGTTAATTTTATTTTTGAAAACTGGATCGTTTGAGGTATAATGAAGGATGCTGTAGTAATACATAGCCGGGAAGAAATTCTAGGAATAAAAAAAGCTGGCCAGGCGGCAGGATTTGTTCGAGAAGAACTAAAAAATCTTGTTCGGTCCGGCATGTCAACTAAGGAGATTGATGAAATAGCCAGAGCACTGATAGAATCCACTGGAGGGAAAAGCGCTTTTTTCGGATACCGCGGATTTCCTGGGCAAATTTGCATCTCTCTTAATGACGAAGTGGTTCACGGAATAGGAAGAAACGACGTTATAGTAAAAAGTGGAGATGTAGTAAGTCTTGATGTTGGCGTACTGTTGGACGGATATGTCGGAGATACTGCTGAAAGTATAATAGCCGGAGTAGAAAAAGAAGAAGCCGCATTCCTTCTAAAAAAAACCAGAGAGGCTCTTTTTGCAGGTATAAATGCTGCATTAAAAGGAAACTTTGTAAGGGATATAAGCCAAGCTGTTCAAAAAATAGCAGAAGCAAACCATTTAGGCATAGTTCGAGAATATGTAGGGCACGGCTGTGGAAAAAGGCTTCATGAGCCGCCGGAAGTGCCAAATTATAAAACCTCAAACAGGGGGCCGAAGCTCCAGAATGGCATGGTATTAGCAATTGAACCCATGCTCAATCTTGGAACTCATGCAGTAAAAACTGACATTGACGGATGGACAGTTAGGACGCTTGATGCTAAATTGTCAGCGCATTTTGAACACATGGTATTAATAAACGAAGATAACCCGGAGATATTAACGTGGGCAAAGAAGTAATAACGGTTGACGGAGTAGTGAAAGAGTTGCTGCCTAACACTATGTTTAGAGTACAGCTTGAAAATGGACATATGGTATTAGCCCATATAAGCGGGAAAATGAGGCTCCACTTCATAAGAATCCTGCCTGGAGACACTGTAACTATGGAAATGTCTCCTTATGATCTTACAAAAGGCAGAATAACATTCAGGAAAAAGGGTGAGGAAAAAAGCGTGAGATAATATTCTTTAAGACCCTAACCTTTTCTATAATCTCACTATTTTTCATTTTTTTTAGCCTTAATACTTGACTGTTTTGCCCTTTCGGTTATTTTTATCATCCTTTTGATGTCTAGTTTTGACAGAAAAGCGGCTGATTGTTTATTCCGAACAAATGGGTCTAGCCGGTCTATTCGTTCGTGTCATTAATGTAAAGTTAAAACTAAATTTGAGGGTATCTCATCATGAAAGTAAGAGTTTCAGTAAAACGCCTTTGCGAATACTGCCAGGTCGTAAAAAGAAGCGGTATCGTAAGAGTAATTTGTGCAAGAAATAAAAGGCACAAACAAAAGCAAGGATAAATTTTAATTTTATTATTTATAAAAAGTAAGAGGTAATAAAAACATGCCCAGGATTTTAGGTATCGACATCCCAGGAAAAAAGCGGGTAGAAATATCGCTCCGCCACATTTATGGCATCGGACCTGCAAAAGCTTTGGAAATTGTCAAAAGAGCAAAAATTCCGCTCGGAACCAAAGCCGATGATCTGACAGCCGAGAACGTAGCTATAATAACCACGATGTTACAGAAAGACTATATTGTGGAAGGGGATCTGCGCCGTGCTATTATGCAGGATATTCGCAGACTCACAGCAATAGGAAGTTACAGAGGTGTTCGTCACCGCAAGGGACTCCCTGTTAGAGGACAGAGAACAAAAACAAATGCGCGTACTAGAAAAGGTCGTAAACTTACAGTCGGCGCAATCCGTGACAAAACGCAAAGAAAAATTGCTTCTAAAGACTAATAGAGAGTTTGTTATATGACAGAACATAAAAATATGCAAAAAGAAACCGATGTCGCCGTTGAAGCTGCTGTTCAAAATGCAGAGACTGCAAATATTGCAACAGAAGCAGCAGCAGGCGAAATTAAGCAACGCAAAGCTAAAGGTGCTCGTCTTGTTCCAAGCGGCATAGCTTTCATTAAAGCTACCTTTAATAACACTAAAGTTACAGTAACAGATCCTCGCGGGAATGTTCTCTGCTGGGGTACGGCAGGAAAAGCCGGATTCAAAGGATCTAGAAAAAGTACAGCTTATGCGGCTCAACAAGTTGCTACAGACACTGTAAAAAAGGCTCAACAATCTTTTGGAATGCGTGAAATTGAAGCACGCATTAACGGACCTGGGCCGGGGCGTGAATCTGCCGTACGAGGAATAGCTGCCACTGGCGTAAATATTACCTCTATAAAGGATATCACCCCTGTACCGCATAACGGTTGCAGACCACCAAAAAGACGTCGTATTTAATATTCGAGGAGATTTTATAATATGAGACAAACAGGACCATCATGCAGAATTTGCAGAAGGGAAGAAACTAAGTTGTTTCTCAAAGGAGAAAGGTGCTTAAAAGCGAAATGCGCCATAGATAGAGACAGGGGAATCCCGGGCGTACACAAGAAATCAAGAGCAAAACTTTCTGATTACGGAGTACAGTTAAGAGCTAAACAAAAAATTCGTAAACATTATGGACTCGGAGAGAGGCAGTTTAGGAAAGTTTTTGGTACGGCTTCCCAGAAGAAAGGGATAACAAGTTTTATGCTTCTTGTTCTTCTTGAAATGAGATTAGATAATATTGTATACCGTATGGGATTTGCACCGTCAAGAGCTCAAGCAAGACAAATGGTTACACACGGGCATATCAGAGTAAACGGAAGAAGAGTTAATGTTCCCTCTTTTACACTTAAAGCCGGCGATGTTATTGAGCTTAAGGTAGCAGAAAGAAGCTCAGCTCTGGCTGTTAAGAATATTGAAATAACTGAAAATATCAATAAGATTCCTGAGTGGATTTCTTTTGACAAGGATGCAAAAAAGGGTCAAATAGTTCGTCTCCCTGAGCAGGGAGAAATACAGCCACCTGCAGACGAGCAGTTAGTTGTTGAATTATATTCTAAGTAACACAGGAGAGGAAACTATGGGTTTTTCAAATGATTTTCCAATACCTCAGAGTATTGAAATAGATGAATCGACAGCGACTGGTACTTATACTAAATTTACAGCAGCGCCGTTTCAAAGCGGTTTTGGACATACGATCGGCAATTCTATCAGAAGGGTATTACTTTCTTCTCTTAAGGGCGTTGCAATTTCGGCTATCCGCATTGACGGAGTAACTCATGAATTTGCTACAATGCCAAAAGTCGTAGAAGATGTTGCTGAAATAGTACTCAACTTGAAAAAAGTTCTTTTTATAACTCACTCAGGCGCTCCGAAAACTCTTGAGATAAAAAAGAAAACAGCAGGACCGGTCACGGCGGCAGATATAATCACCGATGGAACCGTTGAAATCATAAATCCTGAGCAGCTCATTTGTACTTTGGACAAAGATACAAATTTCAGAGTTGAAATGGATCTGGCGGAAGGAAGAGGGTTCAGACCTTCAGATAAGAATAAGTTTAGTACTCAGCCTGTAGGCACAATTCCGATTGATTCAAATTTCAGCCCTGTAAGAAGAGTACGTTATCAGGTAGGCTCTGCGCGAGTGGGAGAAGAAACTGAGATGGACAGTTTAATTCTTGAAGTCTGGACGGACGGTAGAATAACGCCTCACTCAGCACTTGAAAAAGCTGCAAAAATACTAAGAGACCATCTGCGCCCATTTTTTGGACAAAATGAAGTGCGCGATGCTTCTTCTCTTGTCAGTGATGAAGAAAAAGCAATGTTCAAGCTTCTCACACAGAATGTTGAAACACTTAATTTATCAGTGCGTTCGCAGAACTGTCTTAACAACGCCAATCTCAAGCTCATCGGCGAATTATGTTTGAAAACTGAAGCAAGAATGCTTAAGTATAAGAACTTCGGGAAGAAGTCTCTTGACGAAATAGTTGCAAAACTTATCGCTATGAACTTGTCACTTGGCATGACTTTCAGCGAATCTATGACGGCAGCAATTCAAATGGAATCGCAGGCATTAAATCCAAATTCAACAAATGTTCAGGAAAGTAACTAAATTATGCGTCACAAAAAACATACGTTTAAAATAGGAAGAACGGGTGCTCACAGAACCGCCCTTCTAGCAAACCAGGTTTGCAGTCTTGTTTTTTCTAAAGAAATAAAGACTACTCTAGTAAAGGCTAAAGAAACTAAGAGGCTTGCTGAAAAGATGGTAACTCTTGCAAAAAAGGGGACACTCCATGCAAGACGCCTGGCTATCAGCAAACTGCGCAACAAAGATGCCGTTAAGGTATTGTTCGACGAATTAGCCCCGCAATATACGGAGCGGAAAGGCGGATATACAAGAATAATACAGCTCGGACAGCGCATAGGAGATGCCGCCGAGATATGCATACTTCAGTGGGTAGGCGAAATAGGGAAAGTTGAAAAGAAAGCCACTTCAGCTAAGAAAGTTGCAGAAAAAGTAGAAGAAAAGAAAGCTTAAGTTTAGCTTTTAAAGCTAATGTTTGAATCGAGTAGGAGGTAGCCAAGTAATTGAGCTACCTCCCTCTCGTACTACCGCACATACAGTCATGGTGCTCAGGTCTCTATACGATTTCTGCCATTATTCTTTGCCTTATATAAAAGACTGTCAACTATGGCGATGAATTCATCAAGTTTATGTTGTCCATTATATTGACTGATTCCAGCGCTAAAAGTAATTTGCCTGCCTGGGGCAGATTCAAATGAAAGATTTTTAATACTGTCAAGACATTTCGTTACGACGGCAATTGCTCCTTCAATAGATACATTAGGCAATATAATAAGGAACTCTTCACCTCCGTATCTGCCGATGATATCGGACTGCCGTAAATTTTGTTTAATAAAAGAACATATTTTTACAAGGACTTCATCGCCGGCTAAATGGCCAAAATGGTCATTTACTGATTTAAAGTGGTCAATATCAAATTCAACCAACGACAAAGGCAACGAATATCTTTTACTAGTATAAATGGCCTTTTCAAGTTCTTTCAATATATGACGTCTGTTAGGGACACCGGTCAGAGCATCTGTATTAGCAAGTAATTCCATCTTAGTTAAAGCAAGGTGCAATGTATCTTCAGCTTTTTTAATTCTCAACAAATTAGATATTCTAATCAATAATTCTATTTTCTTAACAGGCTTCGATTGATAATCAGTTGCGCCGCTATCAAAAGACTTTATCAGAGTGTCGTCGTCAGTATCGGAAGTAAGTATTATAATTAATATGGATGGGTAGAGCTTTTTAATCATGAGTGACAGTTCGTGACCATCCATTTCCGGCATCATAATATCGGAAATAACGATATCAGGAAGATTGGTATTGTGTTCTTTCAGGTATTCAAGGGCTTTAACGCCATTTTCTGCATCAGCAACATCATAACCTCCCTCTGAGACAAGACTTTTTAGAAAAGCCCGTTGCGAAATAGAGTCTTCGACCAGTAAAATTTTCCCTGTTTCCATATTTAATACCACCCTTTTTCTCTTATTTTCTGTATATTGTTTTTGCATGCCCTCAATATGTTTTCTGCAGACAAGTCCTGACAAAATTTTATCGGTTTGTCCCTGTTTTTTCCTAATAAATTAACAGCGTTATTGTACTCTCTTAAGGCGTTATTATAATTTTCCTGACATAAATATATGTTCCCAAGATTAAAATAAGCCAACACAATTTCAGGATCAATATAAATAACCTTTTTGAATTGGGCTTCTGCCCCTTTTAGGTTGTTATCCCTGTCCAATAGTACGCCTAAAAAATAATGTGCATCTACAAACAAACTATCTAACTCTATTATTTTTGTCAGTAAATTAATTGCTTCTGTATACTTTTCCTGATTTGCCAGAATTGTTGCTTGGGCAAAATAAGAAGGGATATTGTACATATCCTGAGCTATTATTTTATCGAATACGGAGAGAGCATTTTCATATTTTTTATTGTTGAACTCTATTACGGCTTCCTTATAAAGCTGTTTTAGCTCATTAACGGGCTCTGTTTTTTCTTCTATTTGTATTTTTTTTGTAGAAGGATAATCTTGAAGCTTAATCTCAGGGATACTGATAAAGGGGACTATCTCTTTTTTACTTTTTCCAGTAGTTGCTTTTTTGTAAACGAACGCCTGCGGAAATTCAGACCTGCAAAATTTATCGGTTACCTGCCATAAACTTTCTGTATCTCCCAAAAAAAGATACCCATCAGATTTAAGATTATAGTAAAAACTCTCAATTACTCTTTTTGTGGTCGCCGAATCGAAATATATTATCACATTCCTGCAAAAAATAAGATCCAGGTTTTGCATTTTTTCTGATGAATATGCCTCCGTTGCCAGATTGTGCCTTTCGAAGCTTACAAGATCCTTTACCGACTTGTTTAGAATATATTCAGAGTCTCTTTTTATGAAATATTTATTTAAAAGAGTTTCAGGTAACTGGTTGATATCTTTTTTATTAAAGATTGCTTCTTTTGCGGCATTAATCGCAATTCTGTTTATATCTGTACCAAGAATACAAATGTCCCAGTCTTTATAGGAAGGGAGAACTTCCATTATGGCCATTGCGATAGTATATGGTTCATCTCCTTTAGAACAAGCTGCTGACCAGATTCTTATGGATTTATCCTTTGAATAAGTTTTTCTTTTGATCATGTCGGGTAAAATGAATTCTATCAATGATTCAATTTGGGGCCTATTTCTATAAAAATGAGTTTCTCCCACGGTAATTAAATCAAACAGTTCACACAGTTCAAAATATTTGTTGGTATGAAATTTTATATAATTATAATACTCCAGATAGGTATTGAATTTATGTTTTTCCATTCGTTCATTTACGGCGGCGCAGAAGAAGGTGATGTTATCTTTATTAAAATAAAGACCACTTTCTTCAATAAGTAATTCCTGAAAAAGTTTAAAAACATCCTCAGATAGATCTAAGCCGCTTTTCATTAGCTAGTCCTTTTTTTTAACCTGCTCAAGGATATCCATTTCTTTCTTGCTTAATATTTCTTCTAAATTAAAGATGGTAATTACTCTTTCATTTATTCTTGCAATACCCGTAATATAGTTGTTTTCAACCTGAATCGAGATCGCATTTGGCGTGGGCTGGATATCCTCTTCTGACAAGCTTAGTACTTCCATTACGCTATCGACAATAAGACCGATGATGAACTTATTTACTTTGCAGAGGATAATTCGTTTTTTGGGCGTATTTTCTATGATGTTAATTCTGAATTTCTTTCTTAAGTCCATTATTGCAAACATCTTGCCTCTTAGGTTAATTACGCCTTCAATAAAGTCAGGCACCTGTGGTAAATGATGAATTTCTAGTGGTTTTAATACTTCTCGTACACAGGATATGTCTAGCCCGAATTGCTCATTCATAAGAGTAAACACGAGAATGTGTTTAATTTGTATTTTTTCTTCTGTTTCCTGTTTCATATTCTTTTTTTCTTTAAATACTTTTAACAATCTCTTCACAAATTTTTTCAATCGGTAATATTTTATCTATTGCACCTTCATCTATAGCCGCCTTTGGCATGCCATACACTACGCAACTTTTCTCGTCTTGCGCAATTGTCAATCCTCCCATATCTTTTACAAGTTTCATTCCTGCGGCGCCATCTCTGCCCATTCCCGTCAATATCACACCTATCGCTTCTTTTTTATAGTTTCTGGCTACAGATTCCAGCAACACATCTCCCGAAGGTTGAAAATCATTATTGTTGGCTGAATCATGGATAAGACGTATCTGTCTTTCGTCTACTCTCATCTGCAAGTCGCAAGGAGCAATATATGCCGTTCCAGGCAATATTGTTTCTGAGTTTTCTGCAGTCTTTATAGTAATTAAACACCTCTCTTTAAGCCATTCTATCAAACCCTCAACAAAGCCGCTTGCTATATGCTGCACAATAACTATGGCGCATGGGAAGTTTTTTGGTATATTTTTAAGTATCTCAAGCAATGCAGCAGGTCCTCCGGTCGAGGAAACAATAGCTACAATTCTATTAGCAGCATTTCTGCAGGAATCTTTTGTATAATCAATTCCTTGTTGTGGCGCCGGTATTTGCGGCATTATATGACGAATTACCTTGATTTTGCTTAACAATACGACCTTGCTTATCAGCTCTTTTTTAAATATATCATTTGCTGGAGTTTCTGTCTGGCCTTTTTCTATAACATCCAGAGCGCCATAGGAGATTGCTTTAAATACATTACTTTTTGCATCCTTCGAGAAAGGTGAAGAAATAACAAGTATGGGGGTGGGATTTTTTGACATTATACTCTGGATAGAATCAAAATCATTCGGGGACGGTATGTTAATGCTCATAATAATTATGTCGGGTTTTATTTTTGGTACAACCTCGACAGCCTCTTTCCCATTATGAGTTCTGCAAGCAACAATGAAATTTGGATTTGCGTTTAATATGTCTGTTATGACTTTACATGATAAAGGCGAGTCTTCGACCAATAAAATTCTGATTATATTTTTTAATTCTGGTGACATTTTTTCTTTTTTCATCCGATTAATCTTTCAATAGTATCAAGAAGATTTGTTTGATTAAATGCTGTCTTTACGATATAGGCCTGCGCGCCAACTTCAAAGCCGTGCCTTTTATCTTCCTCTTTGTTCATGGAAGTGACAAGTACCACAGGGATATCCTTATACTCTTCATTCTTTTTTAGGGTGCTGCAAAGGTCAAAGCCGTCCAATCTTGGCATTTGAACATCTGAAATTATGAGGTCGTATTTTGTCTGTGCTACTTTATCCAGACCGTCTAACCCATCAACGGCGATATCAACAATATAATCGTGTGCTTTTAAAATATTTTTCTCAAGTTCTCTTGTTGAGAGCGAATCATCTACAATAAGAATCCTTTTCTGATTAGTTATTTTATTATTTTGCGGTTGTCCTTCCTGTGTAACCGCGGCGGGATATCTCTCAAAAGTCTTACTATGCTTAATTAAATCTATCACATCCAGAATGATAACGACTTCGCCAGAGCTAAGAATCGTGGCACCTATAATATTTTTAACATTGCCATGATGTTTGCTTATGCTCTTTACAAAAACTTCTTTTTCATTTACTATTTTGTCAACAATAAAACCTACTTTTTTATTTAAGGAACTGATAATGATAACAAACACGCTTTCGTTAATTTTCTGTCTTCCTTTTCTATCCTGCTCGTTATCCGTTTCGAGGGGAAGAGATAAAGCTTTGCCCAGCCTAACTACGGGTATTATCTGATCTCGTACCTGGATTGCCATCTTTCCTTCAATTGTAGATATATTTTTAACATCAACCTTCAGACTCTCTGAAACAGATGCTGTAGGAATGGCCAAAAATTTTCCGTATTCCTTTATAAGAAGTACATGTATAATGGCTAAAGTCCGAGGGAGAATTATGGTAAATTTTGTGCCTTTATTCTTTTCGGTCTTTATGAAAATCTGGCCATTTAAATTACTTATATCATGCTTAGCTACATTAAGACCAACACCGCGGCCTGAAATATCTGTAATTATCGGACTTGTGGACAAGCCATCCATCATTACTAAATTTAAGATACTTTCATCTGGCATTTGGCTTAAATCTTTTTCAGATACAAGCTTTTTATTTAAAGCTACAGTTTTTATCTCATTAATGTCGATTCCCTTGCCATCATCTTCTATTGTTATTACAATATTACCTGCGTCATGGAAGGCTTCTAAGTAAATTGTTCCTGTTTTGGGTTTGTTAAGATTTTTTCTCACGTCAGGGGCTTCAATTCCATGGTCAACACAGTTTCGCAATATGTGCATTAGAGAAGCCTTTATTCCATCCAGAATATTCTTGTCTAGCTCTGTTTCTTTCCCTGAAATCTTTAAATCTATTAATTTATTTTCCTGCGCCGCTATATCTCTGATCATGCGTGGAAATCCTTCAAAGGTAGTCGAGCAGGGAATCATCCGTATCTGCTTTATGTTGTTTTGCAATTCGTCTATAATCGGATCTAAGCAAAAGGCCTCGGATGAAATATTATTGTGTAGCAAAGTAGAAATTTCTTTTAATTTTTCTATATTGGCATCGCATTTGCCTAGGGTATTTTTAACGTCTCTATTCTGGAAAAGTGTATCCTTTTTAATTTTATCGCTGATAAAAGATAATTCCGTCTCTGTTTCTTTTACAATTTTTAAAAGTTTCTTGATTTGATCTAGTTTCGCAGAGTTTCCCGTCTTGTTTATCATTAGCATGCCAACCAGATTAAAAAGGTTGTTTATCCTATTTAACGGAACCTGAACATATTCCTGGATTGGTTCATGTTCTTTACTCGTAACAGAACCATCTCTATGTATTGGAGGTTCAACGTCATATGTAAAATTTTCAGCAGATTCTTTTTTCAGAGAGGGCTGCGAAAGAAGAGACTCATCCAATTTTCTACAAGCTGCAGATACTACACCTGATTTTTCTTCTGTTAAGATTCCCTTCAAAATTTTTCTGATAACATCAACAGCATTGAATATGGAGTCTGCAATTAATGAAGAAAAAGTTATTTTTTTTTGTATAATACCGACAAAGATATTTTCTATTCTATGAGATATTTCCTGAATCTCAAGAAAATTAAACATTCGACTTGAGCCTTTAAGTGTATGCGCCGCCCTATTTAGTTCTGTTATAAGCCCATCATTATCAGGCTGGTTTTCCAACTCCACCAAACCGTTATCTAATTTAGTTAAATAACCTTCTGCTTCTACCTTAAATAATTCAATAAAATCTTGTTCTTTAGGCATTCTTTTTACTCTGTTCCTTCCATGAAACTCCAAACATCGATCTTTCAACTTTCAATGTTTCAAAATTCTACTTCGATGTGCTGTCGGGGCGACATCACCGATGGCGCCGTTATACTCGGATGTTTCGCCAAAATAACTCTATTACGATACATGATTGTCTTGATAAAACTCCGAAAAATGGAGATCTCCGCTAATTGGCTATTACATCGTAATTCTGCTTGATATTCCCTTTTTCTTTAATTGCAATATCCTCTCCACCAAACTTAAACATTTCTAACGCTTGTTTTAATTCTTGAGATAACTCTGCCAACAGGACAGAAGAGGAGGCTGTTTGTTTGGTAGATAATACGAATTGTTTAATTGTATTATCAATACTCAAAATTACCTGAACCATCTGTTCTGATGCGTATTTTTGCTGCTGGGTTGACAAAGAAATTTCCTCGGCTGCACCGGCTGTTTCTTTTACTTGATCTAAGCCTTTTGTAACCCATTTAGTAGAGTCTTCAATCCCCATAATAGTGGCATTTATTTCACGCTGAATCTCTGTTATCAGTTGTCTTATTTCTTCGGTGGATTCAGAGGAACGTTCTGCAAGCTTTCTCACTTCCTGTGCAACGACAGCAAAACCTTTTCCCGCTTCTCCTGCCCGGGCAGCCTCAATAGCGGCATTTAAAGCCAGCAGATTGGTTTGCTCGGCTATACTGTCTATAAGGTTTGTAATACTTCCTATGGCTTGTGATTTCTCACCTAAAGAAAGAATTTTAGTGGCAGTTGCGTCAACTTTAGCTGTTGTTTCAGTCATGTCTATTAAAGTTCGTTCTGCAAATTTTGCCACTTTTTCCGCATTGGAAGCGATCTGAACGGCAGTAGCAGAAAATTCCTTGACTGTGGATGAGATCTGACTGATTGATGTAGACTGGCTGGTGGCGCTTGTAGACTGTTCTTGAACAGAAGAACGGATTTGCATAGCAGCAGAGGCTGTTTGAAGGCTGGCTTCCTTTATTTGGCTTAAAAGCGTTTTTAATCTTAAAATTGTTTGATTAAATACCTTTGCTAATTTTTTCAATAATTCATTGTCTGTATTCTCGTTTGCCTTGACAATAAAATCACCTTTGGAAAAGCTGTCTAATAAGGCATAATATTCAGATAATCCTATCGCCATTTCAAGAGATTGATTTACCAATTCCTGTACGCCTTGCGCAGTTAAATTAATTTCATGATTCAATTTGCTCAGTAATTCATTTTCTGATTTCTCGGACGCTCGTACTGAATAGTCTCCCTGAGCCAACTTATGCAACGCCTCGAAAGCTTCACATAATCCTATCGCCATTTCATGAGACTGATCTACAAAATCCTGCACGCCTCCGGCCGTCAGATTAATTGCATGACTAAATTTATTCAACAATTCGTTTTCATATTTTTCGGAAGCGCGCGCTGAAGGATCTCCCTGGGCTAACTTGCCCAACACCTCAATGTCCTCAGATACGGCTAAAGATAACTCCAGTGATGCACTTTTCGCCTTGCGTAGATCTCTCGCAATCTGATTGAACTTACACAGGATCACTGCCATCGTAATAACAACTATAATAATTCCCGCTGCTGCTGCATTCAAAGCAATGGTACTTATTAGGGGAGGATTTAAAAAAAGTAAAATTTCCAATGCAACCACTAAAAGAATTATTACCACTAACGCTAGTTCTACAAATTTCACACTTATCCATTTCATAACGACTAACCTTTAATTAGACTAAGCCTACAAATTAACCTTAATTACATTTTTTCTAAAGATAAAATGCGGTTAAAACTGAATTTGTATCCTGAGCTTTCCTGCCCCTTCATCTTTCACTGAAAGAATTACTTTCTTCATTCTTTCAGCCCAGACTCGCGCATCTTTCTCAAAAGTTGGGCAATCGCCCAGCACCTCCAGAATTTCACCCGGTTTCATATCCGGTGACATTACTGCTAATTTAAGAATCGGCTGAGGGCATTTTAACCCTAGTGCATTTAATACTCTTGATTCCATGTGTTTAATCCTCTTCTGTTATTTTTTCTATTAATTTCTCGTACCCAAAACTAATAGTTTCTTTACATTGTATTAATAATCTCTTCCAATTTCCTGTATTAAGTTTCTGTTTTTGTCATATATTTTTATCAACATAGGCATATCGCCCGGAAAACTATGCGTGGCGCAGCCAAGACATGGATCATATGCCCTGAAAGCGATCTCTACCATATTCAACAAACCTTCAGAAACATTCCCTCCTTTTATAAAGTTAGAGGCGGCTTTTTCAATAGACATACAAATGGCTGCAGCATTATTCTGCGTGGATACTATCAGGTTTACATCTCGAATTAAACCTTTTTCATCTGCTTTATAATGATGAATTAAGGTGCCTCTCGGCGCTTCTATCGCGCCAATTCCCTCAGATGGCGCTTCTTTAGGAAGATTTCTTATGTTGGGATCTGTCAGTTCAGGATCATCTGCCAGTTCGGTCATTCTTTCTGCCGCGTAAAGCCCTTCAATGAGTCTTGCCCAATGAAAAGCCAGGGTGTTGTGTAGAGGTTTAGCGCCTAAAGTGTCATACATCCTTTCATATTCTATTTGCGCTAACGTCGTCGTCATACCTTCAGAGACATTTAGCCTGGCCAATGGCGCAACTCTGTAAATTCCGCTGTCTTTACCATCAATAAACCCTTTCCATCCGATATTTTTTAGATATGTGAACTTCATGTAGGTCCATGGTTCAACATGTTCCGCAATGTGATGGAGATAATCCTCAGGCTTAAACTTTGCATATTCTTTCCCGTCAGGATCTACTACTCTAATCTGGCCGTCATAAAAACTGACTTTGTTTTCTTCGTCAACCATCCCCATATAATAGGTCTTGATTTTGTAAATATCGCCTGCAATTAGATCAACATACTCCTTGTTTTTAAGGACAACATCGTCAAAAATTTTCAAGGCAAATCTGTAAAATTCAACTCCATACTTTGCTACTTCCTTAATTTTTTTTCTATCATCTTCGGTTAATGGTTTTGACACTCCTCCGGGAAGACCAAAAACGGGGTGAATAGCCGTGCCGCCTATAGTCTCCATGATTTTTCTGCACTCTTTTCTCAATCTTATCACCTTGCCGGCTGTTTCTTTTCCAACTTTCGCTATAACTCCAAGAATATTCCTCTGGGAAGCGGGAGCTTGGGTGCCGACGATAAAGTCCGGTCCGCCAAGAAAGAAGAAATGAAGCGCATGATCCTCCATTAAAAAAGCAGTGTACATAAGTTCTCTTATTTTCTTTGCGGCGGAAGTTGGGTCTACTCTATAAAGGGCATCAAGGGCCTTGCTCGATGCAATATGATGCGCGGTGGGGCAAACGCCGCAAATTCGTGAGGTAAGAATAGGCATTTCTTCAGCAGCTCTGCCCTCACAGAATTTTTCAAATCCCCGCAGTTCCGGCACTTGGAAATATGCCTTATCCACATCACCGATATCATTTAAAAAAATTTCTATTTTCCCATGCCCTTCTACCCTGGTTACAGGGTTTATAATAATGCTCCTACTAGTCATTTTAATCTCCTTTTTCTTTTAATCAGTGAAGAAGCAAGCGTAAACCTGTAAAAGGTTCCAGTCATATCAGCAACAGAATCTACTACTTTTTTAATTTCTTCTTCATCATTAAAATCTACTATCGATGCCAAGGCTGAGAGAAACTTGCTTCCCTGATCAATAACATTATCAGTTGGGCCAAAACATCCGCGGCATGGCATATTTGCTTTTATGCATCTTTCGCCGCAGCCTGACCTCGTGGCCGGACCGAGACAGATAAGCCCCTGGGCTAGGAAACACTTCTCTGGATCAATGATTACCTCATGCGGCCTTTTTATCTCTTTTAGTGTCATTATATCCGGTTTTGAATCCTTTCGCGAACAATTCTCGCATAAAGTCTTTGCCGGTCCTATAACCGAGCCTTTTGGGGGCAGGTTGTTTTCTAAAATAGCAGTAATTGTCTGCATTATAAGATCAGGTGAAGGCGGACATCCGGGCAGATAATAGTCTACATCAATAACCTGGTTTAACGCCTTCACGGTGTCATAAAATTCTGGCAATTCAAGCTCGCCCGATGCTGTTTTGGTTTTTACTTGAGGTTCTTTTCCTTCCGGATTGATGACGCTTGGCGCTTCGCGATACACTTTTTTTAAAATGCTTTCTCTATCCCAAAAATTTGCCAGCGCAGGTATACCTCCCAAGTGGGCACAACTGCCGAAGGCGATAATCAGCTTTGATTTTTTCCTTAAAAGACGAACGGTTTCTTCTTGTTCATTTAATCGTATGGCGCCGCTTATAAAGCTAACATCTATTTCATTGTCATTCATGTTTTCTATATCTGCATACTTAAAATCCAAGGCGATAGGCCAGAAGACGATATCCACTGCCTCAATAACCTTTAATATATCTTCGTTTAAGTCTAGCACAGCCTCTTCGCACCCGCCACAGCTAGCTTCCCAGCAAAACGCAACTTTAGGCTTTATCATTTTCTATCAACTCCTTGGAATGTCTAAATCAATGCTTCGTTTCTCAGTGGTCCTAGTGACTTTACGTTTTTCACCATTTCTGACACTATCGTAACAAACTTATCATCTTCGGTAGAGGAAACCCAATCCAGCTTAAAGCGTCCTTCTTCAATTCCCAATTCCATCAGCACCTTCTTTAAAAAGTGGTACCGCCTCAGAATGTTATAATTTCCTTCCTTATAATGGCAATCACCGGGATGACAACCCAGGATCAAAACTCCATCAGCGCCTTCCTTAAAAGCTTCCAAAACAAATTGAGGATCGACTCGTCCACTGCACATAACCCTGATAATATTTATGTTTTGGGGGTAGGTTTTTCTGGAACTGCCGGCTTTATCTGCGCCAGCGTATGAACACCAAGAGCATAAAAATGCTACTATTCTGGGTTCGAAATTGTTCATTTCATAATCTCCTTGATTTCAGCTGTTATCTCACATGAAGTGAAATGTCTAGCTTTAACAGCCCCGCTTGGGCAGGCAGCCGAGCATATTCCGCATCCTTTACATAAAATATCATTAATTGCAGCAACCTTTTTCTCCTTGTCAAAATAAATGGCTTTATAAGGACAAAGCCCGATGCAAATTTTGCAACCGCTGCAAAGTTTTTCATCTATTTCAGCTATCGTTGCCTCCAATTTTAGTTTTTCTCCGGGAACAAGACATGAGAGGATTTTTCCCGCGGCAGCCGCGCCTTGGGCTACAGAACTCTGAATATCCTTTGGACCCTGGCAGCATCCGGCTATGAATATTCCCCCAGTTGTCGTGCTTACTGGCGCCAGCTTGTCATGCTCCTCCGTAAAAAATCCATCACTTCCCAATGTGATATCAAATAGTTGAGATATTGAGGTAGCGTCTTCGCTTGGTTCAATCGCGGTAGACAGTATTACCATATCTACTGCAAGTTTACTTTCCTTGCCGGCAGCATCTTTGTATTTTACAACCAGACTGCCTGCATCTTCATTGACTTCTACGGCATCAGGGCCGGCAGTGCGAATTAGATTCACCCCGTCTTCTAAAGCCTTATCGTACAATTCATGATATCCCTTGCCCGCCAAAGAAAAATCGGAATAAAAATTAAAAACTTCTGTATTTGGCGATTTCTTTTTGATTATATGCGCAAATGTCAAAGAATACGTACAACAGACACCGGAGCAATAGTTATGAAATTTCTTACTTCTCGAACCCACGCAATGAATGATAGCTGCAGATTTGGGCGATTCCCCGTTTTTTAGGATAACTTCTCCGCCCGTGGGACCCGTTGAACTTAATATTCTTTCAAACTCCAATCCAGTATAAATATTTTCAAACTTTCCATAGCCGGAGCGGGGAATTTTATTTGCTATAAACGAATCAAAGCCCGTAGCCAGAACAACACTTCCCACTTTTATTTCGATGATTTCATCCTGATCATCAAAATTAATGGCGCCGAAAGGACAGTTAGCTTTGCAAATTTCACATTTCTTTTCTTCCGTGTTTTCAGTAGCTTTGTTTCTGAAATGAAGGCAATTTTTCCTGTCGATAACAGCTACATTAGGGAGTGCCCCGACAAATGGTATGTATATAGCTTTTCTTTCGTTTAAGTTCTCATTATATCTATTTTTTACATTAACGGGACAAGCCTCAAAACAAGCTCCGCAGCCTAAGCAGGTTTCCGTGCTGACGGAACGCGCTTTCTTTTTAATCTTTATTATAAAATTCCCAAAATAGCCCAAAACTTCATCAACGACGCTATAAGTGAAGACATGAATATTATTTTTATGTAAAATCTCATCCAGTTTGGGGTCTAGCATGCACGTGGCGCATTCAAATTTCGGGAAGACATCTTCATATCTGACTACTCTCCCCCCAATATTCGGAGATTTTTCTACCAAATAGACTTTTCGTCCCTTTTGCGCAAGAACAAGCGCTGCTTCTATTCCAGCTACTCCAGCACCTACTACCAAAGCGTCAGGAGTACAATCAATTTCTTTATTTACTATTGGTTGGTGAAGCAAAACCCGACTTACTGCTGTTCTGATAATTACTTTGGCCTTTTCTGTAGCTATGACTTTATCGGAAATTACCCAGGCGCAGTGCTCCCTGATATTTGCTATTTGAACTAAATAGGGGTTTAATCCAGCTTCTTCGGCTATTTTCATAAAGGTGCTTTCGTGCTCTTTGGGAGAGCAGGCGGCGATAACTACCCTGCTTAAGTTTCTCTCTATTATTTCTTTTTTCAGTAATGCCTTTCCCGCTTCTGCGCACAGAAGGGTATGAGATTTAACGAAGGCTACATGGGCTAAAGAGGACGCATATTTTGCTATTTCTTCAACGTTTAAAGCCTCTTTTATATTTGGTCCGCACTCACATATAAAAACGCCAATTCTTTCCATAACCTTAATACTCTGGTATGCTATCGGGATTTATAATTTCTTTGTCCAATATGTTTTTCACATTTAATATTCCAAGAAGCCTGCCGTCTGCTCTGCACTCTCCCTCTATATATTCTGCATATTCAACGGGAATAGTGGTAAGTGGTGGAGCTATCATACTTTTAGGCACTTCTGTTATATTAATAACTTCGTCAACCAAAAGTGCCGACTCGTAAACTCCTGAAGTTATAACTATCAGCCTTGATTTTTCAGTTATTTTTTCCTTCTGCAATCTAAACAACTTTTTCAAATCTATTACCAGTAAAATATCTCCTTTAAAATTTACAACCCCTTCAATGTCTTTCGGACTAGAAGGAAGGTATGTAATCTGAAATGATTTTACAACTTCTTTTATACTTGAAATTTCTATGCCATACCACTCTTGCTTCAAGCGAAAGATTAAGAGTTTTTCAGTTATTATGCCAGCTTTTGCAGGTTCGTAAAACTCTTCTTCGTATAAAGATATATTTTTTTCTTCTCTTTGCATTGCACTACATTCCTAACCTCATTTCATCTTTATTAAGAACTTGTCATTTTGTTGATGCCGAGGCATTTGATTAGAATACTATCATCTCTCGAGGAAACTATATGACCGCATTATATCAAATAACTAAAGGCCATACAAGCAGTACGTTGCACAAAAGATCGTTTTTGTTTTGCCAGTCGATAACGGGAATGGGTTTGCTCTCCATAATAAAATAAACAAAGGATTAGGCAGAGAAGTGTATTTGCAGAATTATATCCCACCGCGGGAGAGCAACCCCAATGAGAACATAATTGGCCTTATAAATTCCGCTGCGGAATTTATGAGGGACGTATCGAGAAGAAAATATCGAACCCCTTGCGGCATACTTTACAGAACTCTTACATAAAGATAACGCAGGTCTGGTAAGAAGTTTAAAGTTTGTACCAGAAATCGTTCGGAAGAGATGTGCCTGTTTGCTTTTTGTAGCCATATTCTACTCCTCTCATGTAGCGCGATTCTTTATCCGGAAACACTTTTTTGTAAATTTCCTTTTGTATTTTTATCCATGCTTTAGCTAATTTTCCAAATGCAAACCGATCTTTATTTGTGCCATAACACTTCCCAGCACCAATGCCGTCTGAATAAGCTGGCGGAACTTCGCCATCTTGACTGCTTGCCTCACTAGTTTCTAATATGTTGTTTTTGTCTTGAATATCTAATTCTTTTATCGTTTGGGCTAAAACCCGCAACTGTTGTTCTCGATCTAGGTTCATAGTTATACTTTTAAGGAGTGCCGATACTACCTGGTCTGACACTTCACTACTTTTCTCTGCCGCAGTAGATACACCAGTTACCACAAGCAAGCCAACTAAATACATCACCACGGTTATTGTGCGGTTAAGATAATTTCTCATCAATTATATTCTCCTTTTCTTAAATTAAATATAGTGCTATAGATTTCCTGGGGCGATGTTACCTGAAATGCATTGATTCCAACTGAGACTGCAGCCTTAACGTTGACATTTGCATCATCAAAAAAGAAAATATCAGAAGGTTTGGCTTTCAGGCTGGTAACTACGTATTCATAAGCTTCTTTTTGCGGTTTCAAGTATCCGATTTCATGCGAAAAGAATTTATGGTCGAACAGTCTGAATAAGTCGTATTTTTCGGTCAGAAAATTAACATGAGCCGGATTGGTATTTGACAAGACGGATAAAATGTATCCTTTTTTCTTGAGGCCGCTAAATATTTCAAAGAACCCGTCTTTTGGAGCTCCCACTACACCCATAAAATACTGCTTCATCTCTTCCTGTGTAATGGTTATCTTAAATTCGCTTAAAAACTGGCGTATGAATTCGTCGAAGTCTTTTTGTTTGCCTGTTTCGTATTCGCGTGTAGATTTGCACTTGTGCCAGAGTTGTACCAACTCATCAAGTTCATAGGTTTTTCCGATTGCTTTTTGAATGGATTCTATCCAATATAAATCGATAATGACTCCGCCCATGTCCGTTACTATGTGTTTCATGTCAAATCCCTGCATTCCTGTTTATAGTTTCTCTTTCCGAAAATTAGTGTTCCTACTCTGACGATTGTAGCTCCGTCTGTTATTGCTATTTTAAAGTCTGACGACATTCCCATTGAAAGTTCTGGCAGCTTTATTCTAAACTTTTGCTCAAGTTGGTTTCTTTCAGTCATCAGTGTGGAGAAGATACGGGTAAGTTCTGTTTTGTTAGTCTCATACGGGGCCATGGTCATAAGCCCCACCAGTTCCAGATTGTGGCACTTTAAAGCAGCCGTAACGCAACTTTCAACATCTTTAGTATCAAGTCCGAATTTGCTCTCTTCTTCAGACACGTTCACTTCCAGAAGTATTTTTGGCTTTCTGTTTTTTTCTTTTGCCATTCTCTCTATTTTGACAAGTAGCTTTTCTGAATCAACGGAATGAATGTAATCAGCCAATTCTACGGCTTTTGCAACTTTATTGCTCTGTAGGTGTCCAATAAGGTGCCATTCAATGTCTTTAGGAAGCCTTGGGACTTTTTTTTCAAGCTCCTGAACCTTGTTTTCTCCAAAGATCCGTTGGCCGCAATTGTATGCAGCAAGAATATCTTCAGAAGGAAAAGTTTTGCTTACAGCTAAAAGTTTTACTGTCCCAAGTGGCCTATTGGCTGTTTTTTCTGCGCCCGTTATTTCTTCCCTGATGTATTCAAGATTTTCTCTTATGTGATTTGTCATTATACTAAACCTGACTGAGGGTTCAAAGCACTTTAAAATATAGAGTTTGCCAAGACTTTCAATAACATTAATATTTTTCCTATCTGTATTGATCCCTTTTTGTTGGCGTATCTCTCTTGCCTCAAAGCCAAAACACTATTAATTATTCATTCTTGCAAGATCAACTGCTTGCTGTATACGTTGCGTTATAATATAATTCTAAGATAGAAATGTGCTAAATTTAGTGAGAGATAATTATGAATGAATACACATTTATTTATTGCATAATAGAAAAAATTATTTGGCCTTTGTGTGCAATTTGGTTTTTGTGGTACTTTAGAGATTCCATTAGAAAGTTCATTCTTTCTCTAAAAAAAGTTAAGTATAAAAATTTAGAATTAGAGGCTGGAGAAGAAATTTCTATTTCCCAAGATGAGAGTATAAATGAAATCGCAGGATACTTAACTAAAAGTGCACGCAGCTTTAATTGGTTCAGAGAAAATACTGAACTAAAGTATAATGATGAAGAATTTCAGAAAATAATTAATGATCATTCAGATATTTTTAAGTTCACAAGAATTATTAGAAGAGACGAAAGTTGGAATAGATTAAAGCCTGGATATCCTGCCATAAAGCTGAAAGCAAAAGCTCTCGTAGATATTGAGAATAACTAATTTAGAACTCAGGAATAACAATATATGATGATATTAATTGCAACTTTAGGTGGTGGATTTCTCGGCTATTTTCTTAATGGACATAGCAATAATCGGAACAGAAAACGTAAATTAAAAGCACATTGGGCAGTCATAAGAGAAGAGGCAGATATCTGCAAAGAAAGAGCAGAAGAGTTTCTTAAAGGCAATATTTCTGCTCCTCTTTAATAGATTGCCCGCGCTGTGTTATACTACTTCCTTTCCTGTGCTACTTGCTAAGGGAGATTTAACTGGAAATGAGGCAAAATCTCTTATTAAGTTTTTTACACAAGTTCAAAATTTTAACAGGGGCCTGGATATTTCAGAGAAGCTTTTTATCAATAAAGATAAAGAAAATCTGGATAAAGTTTATGGAAGAAATAAACTTTATGCTGAGAAACTTTCCGGAGAGCTATTTTCAGAGGTTTCAAATATATTAGAAAGAAAAGACAGCTTCCCATAAAGGACTTTGGCTTGCTAGTTTTTATATTATTACATCATGCCGTCATGAAAGCTTTACTAAAGTAAGCCCCCCGCATAATCATAAATTCCCTTTTTTTATCTACTATTGGAGGAATGAGTTCTGTCTTGTCTGTTTTCATTTCTGCAAGCAAGATGCTTGCGATACTTTCAAATTAAGACAAGTATGCTATAATTACGTGTTATTAATGTATTCTACATTTACACAAATTGTTCCGCAATTACGAGATTAAAGGATACACTTTAAAATAAAGATTAATTCAAATTTAAAAATATATGAATAAAGAAAAGTTTATCGTATGCATCCCAGCCAGGTATGGGAGTACAAGATTCCCTGGTAAAGTCGTAGCCCTGCTTAGCGGGAAACCGATAGTTCGGTGGGTGTACGAGAAGGGCTGTTCATCCAACGCTGACAGTGTAATTGTGGCAACCGATAATGTTATTGTAAGAGATACTGTAATAGGGTTTGGCGGGAAATGTGTTATGACCTCCGAGAATCATCCGTCAGGAACTGACAGGATCTGGGAAGCAGTAAAAGACATTGACTGTGATGTGATTATTAACATTCAGGGAGATGAGCCGCTTATAGCAGTTTCAACGATAAACAAGCTTATAGAATTGTTTAAGAATAATCCTTCCGTCGAGATGGGAACAGTAGTTGTTCTTTCTGATAGAAATAAGATTGCATCTAACCCGAATGCTGTGAAAGCTGTTCTTTCTAAGAACGGAACCGCTCTTTATTTTAGCAGGTCTGAAATTCCTTATATCAGGGAAAAGGGAAAAGAGTTTCCACTCTATAAGCATTTAGGTATTTACGGGTATAGAAAAAATACTCTGAAAAAACTTGTTTCTCTACCGCAAAGCGAGCTGGAAAAATGCGAGATGTTAGAACAGCTTAGAGCGTTAGATAATGGCATAACAATTCATGCTGTAATACTGGGAGAAGATTTCGGTGTCGGAATAGATACTCTGGAAGATCTTCAAAAAGCGGAAATGCTTATAAAAAACATGTAATCAGGTAGTCATTATGTTCAAAATAAATGATAAAATCGAAGTAGGAAATGGTAAGCTGTTGCTTATGGCAGGGCCATGTGTGGCAGAAAGTTTTGAAATCTGTTCTGAAACAGCTTCATTTTTGAAAAACTTGACTGAAGACCTTGGAATAAATTATGTTTTTAAGGCTTCGTATGACAAGGCCAACAGAAGTTCGGGTGGAACTTTCAGGGGCAATGGCATGGAAAATGGGCTGAAAATACTTAAGGATATCAAAGAAAAGTTTAATGTTCCTATTGTTACTGACATACATGATTTACAGCAAGTCAAAAAAGTTGCAGAAATAGCAGATGTTTTACAGCTTCCAGCATTCCTCTGCAGGCAGACAGACATACTTGTTGAGATGGCCAAACAGGGCAAGCCTATCAACATTAAAAAGGGACAGTTTATGGCTCCTCATGACATGAAGGGGGTTGTAGAAAAAGTAAAGGATATTAATAACAGAATAATGTTGACAGAACGCGGCGTTACTTTTGGATACAATAATCTTGTAGTTGATATGAGGTCATTGAAAATTATGAGAGCATTTGGATTTCCTGTGGTGTTTGATGCTACTCACTCTGTTCAGCTACCAGGAGGATTAGGGAATGCTTCCGGAGGGCAGAGAGAGTTTATAGAATCGTTAACTTTAGCGGCGACGGCAGTAGGTATTGATGCTATTTTTATGGAAATTCATCCCTGCCCTGATAAGGCATTGTGTGATGGCCCAAATTCTCTCGATTTTAAAATGGCTGAAAATTTGTTAAAAAAGGTAAAAAACTTATATGACTCTCAAAGAAAAGGCTTTAAAAATTAAGGCGATAGTTCTTGATGTTGACGGAGTTTTGACTGACGGGAAAATAGGGTATTCTCAAACTAATGATGAGATAAAATTCTTTGACGTAAAAGACGGGTTTGCAATTAATTTGGCACTCAAGGCCGGATTTGAAGTGGGTATACTTTCTGGTAGGGAGTCAAAGGCAAACAGAATAAGAGGGCAGGAGCTTGGTTTCACTTTTGTTTACGAAGGTGAGAAAAACAAAAGTAAAGGGTTTGATAGACTGCTTGTTGAGCACGGTCTTCAGGACTACGAGTGTCTGTACATTGGTGATGACATCATAGACATACAGGTTCTAAAAAGAGCGGGTGTGGCCGTTGTTCCAAATGATGCAGTTAAGGAAATTGATAATTTTTATGACTTTAAGACCTCTGCCTGCGGCGGGAAGGGTGCTGTTAGAGAAGCCATTGTATGGTTGTTGAAGGAGACAGGGAAATGGGATTCATTAATTCAAAAATATTTATAATTACAGCTCTGCTAGGAGTGTGTTTTTATACTGTCAGCAAGGCTGAAGATGTTACAGCTTCGATGAGAAATTTTGTTAAGCCTCAGTATAATGAAAAAACACATCTCCTGGAATACGTTATCACCGGAACAGATGCTAAAACTGAGGGCGGAGTGATTGAAATAATCAATGCAAGAATTGAAATAATCGGAGCGGACGGAAAAACTGTAAGAGCTGTATTGACGTCTCCAATTGCTTTTTATAATCAGACTACGCAGTTTATAACAGGAGATCAATCTATAAAATTTGAATCATTGTCTTTTGATGCTGACGGAATAGGCTTTGATGCTAGCCAGGCAGCGCAGACTCTTCATATAAGAAAAAATGTAAAACTGGTTGTTAAGTCTACAGAAGATATCAAGTCGCAGTTTGCAATAGGAAAAGAATTTTCGGAAGATACTGGGAAAGTATCGGATACCGATATAGAACCAGATACTAAAGGAGTGAGTAAATGAGAAAGGGATTTTTATTTTTAGGTAAGCTTTTTTTGTGTTTTGTATTTTTTATTAGTCCTCTTGTTTTAAAGGCTGAAGATTTTATGGGTTCTGTTTTTTCTCAGGGGCAGCAGGGCGGCGGCAAACAGAAGGGGCCCACAGTAATAACCGCAGACACTATGGATATGGATATAAAAAATAATCTGGTAACTCTTATCGGAAATGTGGTAGTAGACGATCCTTCTAACAAGTTGACTGCAGATAAGATGCTCGTGTATCTGCAAGATACAAAAGGTGGAGATTCAAAAAAAGAACTTAAGGCCATAGTAGCTCTAGGGAATGTGATTATGGTCAGAAAAGCTATTACTGAAGAAGATAAAAAAAATGGAAAAAGAGAAGCTCATTCCGGCAGAGCCGACTATGATGCAATTGCCGGTATAATCATTATGACTGAAAATCCAGTAATCTATCAAGGGGATAATTATATGAAAGGTGATAGAATAATATTGTGGAAAAATAGCGAAAGAATGAAAATAGAAGGAGACCAGTCAACGGGCAGATCCAGCCGTATAGTAATAACCCAAGGAACAGATACAAGTACGGCTACTGATACTGGGAATAGCGGTTTTAAAATAGGCGCAAAGTAGCTTAACGGGGAATGTTTTCGTTCCGAGAGAAAAAGGATAAAATAGTTATGGCAGACGAGAAGATAACAGCAAATGCTGTCAATAAAATTCTGGTGGAAGCCAAGGATCTTGTAAAGGCTTATAGAGGTAAGCGTGTAGTAAATTGTGTTTCAATGAATGTTTGTGAGGGGGAGGTTGTCGGATTGCTCGGACCTAACGGAGCAGGAAAAACAACCAGTTTTTATATGATAACCGGTCTTATCAGGCAGGACTTGGGATCTGTACATTTCAGAGATGTGGATATCTCAAATTACCCTATGTATAAAAGAGCCAGACTCGGAATGGGGTATCTTGCACAGGAACCATCAATATTCAGAAAACTTACGGTGGAACAGAATATAATGGCGATTCTTGAGACTCTTGACCTCACCTCTTATGAGAGAAAAGAGAGATTGACGTCGCTCTTGGACGAGCTTGAAATAGGGTACTTGGCAAAACAAAAAGCAATGACCCTGAGCGGAGGCGAGCGCAGAAGGCTTGAAATTACCAGAGCATTAGTGACTAATCCGTCTTTAATCCTTCTTGACGAGCCTTTTAGCGGTGTTGACCCGCTGGCGGTTTATGACGTTCAGCAAATTATATGCAGATTAAGAGATAAAGGTCTGGCCATACTTATAACAGATCATAACGTAAGAGAGACATTATCAGTTGTTAATAGGGCTTATTTAATGTGTGAGGGGAAAATCGTAGTTGAGGGTACTAGTGATTTTTTGGTGAAAGATTCAAAAGCAAGAGAAATTTATCTTGGTCCAAAATTTACAATGTAAGTATTGGAAATTATATTCCTTTTCGTTATAATTTAATTACCGGTAGAAAACCATAACTAAGGAGTGGTAAGATGAGTGTAATAGTAAGCGTTAGAAATGGGAACGTCTCTGACACACTGAAAAAGTATGCTGAAACAAAAGCAGGCAGACTGGTTGAAGAATATCCGAAAATTACAAGCGTAAGAGTTACTCTTGATACGCAGAAGTCCAGATGCAAAGCTGAACTTATTGTAAGGGGTAAAGATATTGATATGGAAGCGGATAATGAGTCTTTCGACTTTTATGAATCAATAGATACCGTAGTTGAAAAAGTAGTCCATCAGCTTAGCAAGCATGTTGATAAAGTTCACGATCATAAATCTCACCATAAGATTCCAATAAAAGAGATGGAAGAATAAATACTGAAAAATTGTTAATGCCTCTTGAGCCATGAGTCTCGGGGGGCTTTTTCATTTATGAACAGCAGTAGGCGAGAAAATTATTTTATAGATAGAAACTTATGGCTCTCCTCATCTTCGACTAACTTTTTTAAGCATTGCAGGATTGAGAATTACCAGGATAGTGGTAAAGGCGGACAAAAAAGAAACCGCAAGTACTCGGCCGTCAGACTTACTCATATCCCTACAGGAATAAGCGTTACCAGCGCTGAATGCAGGGAGCAAAATATAAACAGGCTTAAAGCCCTTGAAAAACTTAAGATAAAAATGGCTATGATGCTTTCTGGGCCAAATGTAGATATTCCTAGGAGCATCATAAGCATTCAGAGCCCGGATTATCCATTATGGGTTGCCTTTTTGATGGATGAGTTATACAGGGATGACTTCGAAATTACTTCGAGTGCAGAAAGATTGGGGATTTCCAATTCTAAGTTGCTCAAGCTTATTTTTAGAGATAAAATTATCTGGAATGAGCTTAACTCTAACAGGATGAAGTTAGGTAAGCATTCTTTTGTTTTGCCGGGTTGATGTCTGATCGTTGAATATTTAATTAAAATGATAAATTAGTAATCGTAAATTACGGAAATTGAAAGGGTATATGACAGACTACAAGGATAAAATTGAAAGGTTAGTTAATATTGTCAGCCATCTGCGCTCCCCTGAAGGATGTCCATGGGACAGAAAGCAGGATCACATTACGCTTAAACCTATGTTGATCGAGGAATCCGCAGAACTTCTTGATGCGATAGATGCGAATGACACTGAAAACATAAAAGAAGAACTTGGTGATATTCTGCTGCATATAGTTTTTCATTCAACTATAGCGGAGGAAAACGGAGGATTCACCTTTTCAGATGTTATAAATGATATTTCTGAAAAGATGGAACGCCGGCATCCCCACATATTCGGAGATAGAGATAAAATAGGGAGTGCTGATGAGGTTGTAGAATTATGGCAGCAAATAAAAGCGGAAGAAAAAAAGAAATCTAATAGAAAAGAGACTATACTTGGAAGGATACCGAAAAATCTTCCTGCCTTATTTCGGGCCGAAACTGTTCAAAAAAAAATTTCTGAGGCGGGCTTTGATTGGGATAATATATTGGACGTTTTTGCAAAAATAGAGGAAGAGATAAAAGAGCTTAAGGAAGCTATTGCTAAAAAAGATGAAAAAAATATCGACGAAGAAATAGGGGATTTGCTGTTTTCTATTGTTAATTATTGCAGGTTTAAGCGTGGCGCTTCTGCTGAGCAATTATTACAACATGCAACAGATAAATTTGTAAATAGATTTAATGAGGTTGAAAAGAAGGTAAAAGAGAGCAAAAAAGCATTATCGGAATATTCTATAAAAGAGCTGGATTGGTTCTGGGAAGAAGCGAAAAAACTGGAATTAAAAAAGTGATTTAGGGAAAGATGAAAGAATTTATTCAGGTAAAAATTTATGATACGACACTAAGGGACGGTTCTCAGTCTGAAGGAATCTCTTTTTCGAAAAACGATAAGATAAGAATAGCTGAAGCTCTCGATAACTTTGGAGTTTCTTACATAGAGGGAGGTTGGCCAGGATCAAACCCAAGAGATATCGCGTTCTTTAAAGCTGCAAAAAAAATGAATTTTAAGAATGCAAAATTAGCAGCATTTGGTAGCACAAGAAGGAGCTCAAACAGCGTGGAAAATGATGACAATATAATAAAATTGCTGGAATCGGAAGCTCCTGTAGTTACTATATTCGGGAAATCGTGGCTTTTGCACGTAAGTAAGGTGCTTAAAATTACTCCCGATCAAAACTTGCAAATGATAGCAGATTCATGTGCGTATTTATCAAAGCATAACAGAGAAGTTATTTTTGATGCCGAACATTTTTTTGATGGATATAAAGACAATCCTGATATTGCCAAGGAGACATTAAAAACGGCAGTAAGGAATGGAGTTAAGACGGTTGTTCTTTGCGATACTAATGGTGGGACTCTCACTACCCAGATTATGCAGATATGTAAAGATGTTATTAACTTTATGCCTAAAGGCGTATCTGTAGGAATTCATTGCCATAATGATTCAGATTTGGCTGTGGCAAATTCTCTTACAGCTGTAGAGTGTGGAATCACACATATTCAAGGAACCATAAATGGATATGGCGAAAGATGTGGTAATACTAATTTGTGTTCAATCATCCCGTCTCTGGAACTTAAGCTTGGGAAAAAAACTCTATGCGGAGATAATATTTCGAAATTAAAAGGGTTGAGCAGATTTGTCGATGAAATAGCCAATATCAGAAGCAATAACAGGCTTCCATATGTAGGAGACAGCGCTTTTGCGCATAAGGGAGGAATGCATGTTAATGCTGTAGAAAAGATCCCTCTTACTTTTGAACATGTTACTCCAGAGACAGTTGGAAATAAAAGAAGAATTCTTATTTCAGAATTGTCAGGGAAAAGCAATATTCTTACAAAAATTGCAGAATATAAACTTGAGAATCTTTCAGCTGAAGAGATAAAAGAAGTTTTAACAGAGCTTAAGCGGATGGAAAATAAAGGATACGAATATGAAGCAGCTGATGGTTCTTTCAATCTCCTTATGAATAAAATAATCAAGAAACATAAGCCGTTTTTCCTCCTTGAAGGGTATAGGGTTATTATTGAAAAAAGAAGATATAACGAGCCTTGCCTTTCAGAAGCTACAGTAAAAATTAATGTCAATGGAGAACAGAGCCTTATTGCCTCGGAGGGATTCGGGCCAGTTAATGCTTTAGATAAAGCTTTAAGAAAGGCGTTGATTCGGTTTTATCCTTGCATAGAACATGTATTGCTCAAAGATTATAAGGTGAGAATAATCGAAGGCGAAATAGGTACAGTGGCCAAAATTCGCGTTCTGATAGAGTCTTCTTCTGGTAACAAGTCTTGGGGGGCTGTAGGGGTTAGTGAAAATAGTATCGACGCATCATTGGAGGCGCTTGTTGATTCCATTGAATATTTTTTACTTTCCAAAGAAAAATACGAAAAAGATTCTAACTTCTACGATAACAATAAGGTGGGCTTACGCAAATGAGCGTATTATCAATATATTTCAGGAAATGGCTGCTTATATTCCCTTTTGCCGGAATCGTCTTTTTTTCATTTCCTGCGCCCAAGGCGCATGCAATGGATCCCGTAACTATCGGCTTGCTCGCACCAATACTTATGCCTTATGCTCAACAGGCCGCAGCTTATGCTATCAAGGGATGCGCAAAAACAGTTCCAGGGTGGATCAATGCAGGTACGCAGTTTATTAACATATTCAGGTTGCCATTAGGAGTCTTGCAGCTTACTTTAGGTGTGCCCTTTGGTTTATTTGACTGCGGTATTGAGAACACATGGAAAGGGCTTATTGCGCCGTTCCTCATGGTTAAAGAAATATTGTGTATGCCACTTTACTTTTGCGGGGTCATGTAGGATATGAACAAATTTACGGATGACGAAAGGCACCCATTTAGAGGAAAAATTGCAGTTATTAAGAAAATTAATAGAATGAAGTCATTATTGCGCGATTGGTATGGAGAAAAGTCTGGGAAAAGCCAGATTTCAGCATACATGCCGAAATGCATTCACGTAAGAGATGCTGTAAAAAGAATATTATCGGATGTTAGTTACGATGATGGTATACTTTTGGAAAAGCTGCAGAACGCATGGAATAAGCTTGTCGGAACCGAGGTTAGTAATAACTCAAAACCTGTTTCTCTGAAAAATGGAATACTCACTATTGAGGCCAAAAACAGTGTTTGGCTTAGCGAACTGAAGAATTTTTATGCGCATAAAATAGAAGAGCAAGTCAGAACTGTTTGCGGCGCCTCTGTCAAAAAAATTTATTTTGCTCCGGCCGGGAAATGATTTCTGTTGGACTTTTGACGAAAATGTAATATTGCCTTTTTTAAATTATGAATTTATTGGAAATAAATAATATAAAAAAATATTACCCTATCAAAAAAGGGGTGTTTTCCAGGACTGATTACGTAAAAGCCGTTGATGGTATATCTCTATCTATCAGAGCCGGAGAGACGGTCGGGATTGTAGGTGAGAGTGGTTGCGGGAAATCAACTTTGGGTAAACTTATTGTAAGGCTGGAAAAAGCAACAAGCGGAAAAATACTTCTCAAAGGAAATGATATTAGCAGGATTTCTGAAAAGAAAATGAAAGCAATTCGATCCTCTTTTCAGATGGTTTTTCAGGATCCTTACAGTTCTTTGAATGCACAGAAAAAAATTTACAGCATATTGGATGAAGTTCTTATGCTCTTTACAAACATGTCAAAAGATAAAAGATATGAGAGAATTCTTGAGCTTATCCGGATGGTGGGACTGGAAGAGGATCATCTTTTTCGATATCCTAAACAATTTAGCGGTGGACAGAGGCAGAGAATATGCATAGCCAGAGCTCTTGCTGTAGATCCTGAAATTATTGTGGCCGACGAACCTGTTTCTTCTCTTGACGTAAGTATTCAGGCGCAAATAATTAATCTTCTCTCTGATATCCAAAGGGAAACAAAAGTTTCTTTTTTATTTATATCCCATGATATGGCGGTAATTGAAAATATATCTGATAGAATTTTTGTTATGTATTTCGGAAAAATTGTTGAATCTGGAATTTCTGAAGAAATAATAAAAAGACCAGTTCATCCTTATACAAAAGTGTTAATTCAGGCAGTGCCGGATATAGACAAACGCAGAAGGGGAAAAAATAGTATGGGAAAAAATACTCAAATAGAGTTGATTACAGATCAAGGGTGCAAGTTTAGCAATAGGTGCGGGTTTGCTCAAGAAATATGTTTTAGAGAAGAGCCTATGCTTGAACTTGTAAATGAAGAAAAAGAACATTGGTGCGCCTGTTTTTTTAAAGGGGAAATGAAAACGATATGAACATAATAAGCGGTGCCGCCAGAGGCATAAGACTTGAAGTCCCAAAAGGGTTAGATGTAAGGCCTACAGCTGCCAGAGCAAGAAAGTCTCTGTTCGATTCATTGAGGTTTTTTCAAGGGCTGACGATTGTTGATCTGTTTTCAGGGGTGGGCGCTCTCGGGTTGGAAGCTGCCAGCCGAGGTGCAGAAGATATCTATTTTGTGGAAAATTCTTTTGAAAATTGCCGGTTTATTGAGGAAAACATCCAAAAACTGAAAACTGCCGGAGTTGAATCCAAAATGAGTGTTGTCAAGTGCGATGCTATGAAGGTGTGTGAGAATCTGGCCGGCTTGAGAGGTAAAATAGATATAATATTTGCCGATCCACCTTATGATATGGCTGATACAATAACCAAAAATCTTTTTGGAAGCGAAAAGTTTATCGAATGGGTAGGCAACGCTTTGTTTGTTTTTGAATCTCCTTCGGAAATAAGCAGAAAACCTGATTTTAAAGATTTAAGCTTGTGGACTACTAGAGACTGTCGTAAATTAGGACAATCGATTTTTTATTTTTTAACAACAAAAAAACTTTAGTACATATATGAAAAAAGCTCTTTTCCCGGGAAGTTTTGATCCCGTAACAAATGGACATCTTGATGTCATTGAAAGAGCATCGAAGTTGTTTGATGCTCTTATTGTATCTGTAGCTGTAAATGAAACCAAATGTTCTCTTTTTAGCATTCCGGAGAGAAAGGAATTTTTAAAAATTGCATGCGAGGAGCGTGGAATAAAAAACATAGAAGTAACTAGCTTCAGCGGACTTCTTGTGGATGCAGTAAAGAAAATGAGGGTTAATGTTGTTATTCGCGGGCTCAGAGCATTTTCGGATTTTGAGTTTGAATTTCAATTGGCTTTAATGAATCGAGAATTGGATAAAGCTTGTGAAACAATTTTTCTTATGCCAAGTCCAGAATATACCTTTGTAAGTTCAAGAATGATAAAAGAAATAGCTAAATTCGGCGGAGATATATCGGCTTTTGTTCCTCCTGTTGTAAAGAGGGCTTTGAAGGAAAAAAAGCTAGGTAAAAGCAGGATAGTTTTATGATAAGTGTTATAGTATCAAGAGTAACTGAGGATGGGCTTTTTATTGAGGGCGAAGAACCTTCCAGCGTGATGAATATTGAGCCTGAATCCAGGATTATTCCCATTCGCGGACTTTATTATAAAATAAAAGTTGCGATGATAAATAATGGGATTCTCGTTACCGGAAGCGCTCACATGAGCTTTAAATCTTTATGTGATAATTGCCTAGCTGAATTTGAGTTAAAAATTGCCAATGAAAACATTTGCCACCTGTACGAAAAGACAGACGCTTGCGAAATTGACTTGACAGAAGATGTAAGAGAAGATATTTTAATTAGTTTGCCACATAGATTACTATGCAAAAAAAACTGCAAAGGGCTTTGTTTTAATTGTGGGCAAAATTTAAATTTAAAAAAGTGTTCTTGTCCGAAACAGAAAAATAAGGATCTGGTCTGGGAAGAACTGAATAAATTAAAACTTTAATAAATATTTAAATGGAGTAAAAAAATGGGCGTTCCGAAAAGAAAAACTTCCAAAATGAAGAAAAGACAACGTAAAGGTGCTAATCGTTATGAAGGTATAAAGACTGGTATTTGTACTGCCTGCCAAGCTCCTGTCCTCCCTCATAAAGTCTGTTCATCTTGTGGAACTTATAAAGGCAAACAAGTTATAACTGTTGAGGCATGATGAAAATTGCCATCGATGCAATGGGTGGAGATTATGCTCCAGCCTCTGTAATAGATGGAACTGCTGAAGCTTTAAATGCTTATACGGGCTTTGATGTGGTTCTTGTAGGACATCTTGAAGAGATAAAACCTCTATTGCAAAAACATGGGCTTGATAAAAATCCAAGAGTTCAACTTGTTCACGCGGAACAGGTTGTAAATATGGACGAGTCATCAACCACTGCTATCAGAGCAAAAAAAGGTTCTTCAGTGACAGTTGCTGCAGGTATTGTTGGAAAAGGAGACGCTGATGCGTTGGTTACAATAGGGCATACCGGAGCTGCAGTAGCTGCTACTATGATAAAAATGAGGACTCTGCCTGGCGTAGAGAGACCTGCAATTGCTGTCATTTTACCTTCTAAGGAAGGGCGAACAGTTCTTCTTGACGCTGGAGCCAATGTTGAATGCAGTTCTGCAAACCTTGCTCAATTTGCAGTAATGGGGGAAATTTATTCAAAAATAATTTTAGGTTTGGACAGCCCCAAAATAGGTCTTATGAGTGTAGGCGATGAAGACACAAAAGGCAACGATATGACTAAGGAAGCTTTTAAACTTCTTTCAAATATGCCTATTAACTTCATCGGAAATGTTGAGGGTTGTGATATTTTTAAGGATAGAGTTGACGTGGTTGTATGTGACGGCTTTGTTGGCAATGTTGTATTGAAAGCCTGTGAAGGTCTATCTAAAGCAGTTTTTCATTGGCTAAAAAAGGCATTTACAAAAAATCCATTGAGAATAGCAACCGCACTCCTAGCGCTAAAACCTTTTGCAGAACTTAAGGGGATGGGAGACCAGGAAGAATATGGCGGAGCTCCTCTTCTTGGCGTAAATAGAATTTGTATTATAGGTCATGGTTCTTCTTCTCCAAAAGCTGTTAAAAACGCAATACGAGTAGCAGTTGAACTAGTTAATAAAAATTTAAACGAAGAAATCCTGAAAAAGCTGCAGGCGTCTAATGCCATGATTAATGTTGGTCATTAGAAATCAGCTTGATTTTTGTTAGATGGGTATAAAAATAGTTGGAATTGGTTCGTATGTTCCTGAGAGGGTTCTTACTAATTTTGATCTGGAAAAAATAGTAGATACCAATGATGAGTGGATTAGGACAAGAACTGGCATACAGGAACGCAGAATAGCTTCAGATACTGAATATACTTCTGATATGGCAGAAATGGCGGCAAGAAGAGCTTTGGAAATGGCTGGTTCTTTTGCAGATCAGTTGGACTTAATTGTTTTAGCTACGGTTACGCCTGATACTAGACTCCCGAGCGCTGCCTGTCATGTTCAAAGAAAACTTGGAGCGCGATCTGCGGCGTGCTTTGATTTTCAAGCAGCTTGTGCCGGTTCGGTTTATGGAATAGAGCTGGTTACTGCCATGATGAAAAATAATCGCAAATATAAAAAAGCATTATTGGTGGGGTGTGAAAAACTTAGCAGTGTAACAAACTGGTCTGACAGGAATACATGTGTATTGTTCGGGGATGCTGCAGGCGCCTTTATTTTTGAAAAAACTAAGGAATCAGGGGATACTCTTTTGGCAAGTGTTATAAGTGCCAACGGAGCTGATTATGAAATGTTGTGGATCCCCGGCGGCGGTTGTCAGTTGCCTCTCACAAAAGAAAATGTTGATAGTAATCTCCAGTATATAAGAATGGAAGGTAATAAAGTTTTCAAGATTGCTGTCACCTCAATGGTGAACTCCTGCCATGAAGTACTGGAGGCGGCTCATCTTAAAAGCGAAGATATTGACTGGCTCATTCCTCATCAAGCTAATATGCGAATAATAGGTGCGGTAGGGGAGCGACTGAAAATTCCTACAGAAAAAGTTATTTCTAATCTTTGGAAATATGGTAATACTTCTGCGGCATCGATAGGACTTGCTTTAGATGAAGCTGCCAGAAGTGGCAAAGTCAAAAAAGGAGATAGGTTACTTCTTACAGCATTTGGCGGCGGCATGACTTGGGGTTCTTCTATTCTAAGATGGTAACTTTACAAAAGACAAGGTTATTCCTGTGATATTATTTTCATCCTGCTCTTGGAGAAAAAATTACTTGTGCCTTTACTTGCTTGTATTGTTAACTTCAGCAGGCGTTATTTCATCCTGTTCAAAAAGTAGCAATAATCCCGAACCTCCACATTTAAAAACTCAGCTTGTCTCCGAACTTTTTTCGGCGCTTAGACAGGAAAATTGGGAAGTTGCTTTAGAAAAAATAAACAGAATAAGAGAATTATCTCCTGATGAAGCAGCCCTTTCCGGTATTGAACTTACTATTAAAAACAACCTTACAATTCAAGAGACACAAAAAAAACTTGATGATAGTGATATAGATGGGGCTATAAAAATCATAAATGACTTTACGGAAAAGAATGGGCAAACAGTAGATTTTCGTGATGCCATTAGAGAGCTTAATACTTTAAAGGAAATACGAAGTCTATCTGAGTCTGTAGCCGCTGAAGAAGATAGTGTAAATCTAGCATATGCTACGGCAAAACTGAATAAAACAATCTCAAGCTACCCTGATGCAAAAAATTTGCAATCACTTACAGATCGAACTCCCTCAAGAATTCAGGAACTGAAAAAGAAAGAACGTCTCATGGGGCTTGAGGATTTACGCGCCGACATAGATATAGAATGGTTTAAAAACATAGAGGTTATTGATACATTGATGGCAATGTTTGAAGCTATTAATCCAGATGATGACTTGCCTTTGTCTTATAGAAAAGGGTTGGCCGCAGACTGGGATAATTTAAGTTTCACTGAAAATTATCTTAATTCTAATCTGGAATACATATTTTTTAGAATGATTTTACTTGCTGACCAGAAGGGTCAGCAGCAAAAAGATTTAATGTCCAAGCTGGCGACTCTTGAGCCAAATAACTATAGAACTATGTTGATGAAAGGATTTATTCTGAACATGCTAGGCAAAGTGGATGATTCTATGACCATTCTATCAACAGTAAAAACTGACTTATCAATTAGCGACTCTCAGTACATGGCCTGGTTCATTTTGTCCCCTACAAATACTGGTGTTTATGAAATAAACCCATTTGCTTTGTGCCCATTCTTTGTTTATATTTCAAATGACTTAAGTTTTGTCAATAAAACAAAAACTCAATAAAAACAACACAAGGAGCAAAAATCACATGCAAAAGAAATTAATTGTAATGGCTTCTTCCTTCTGCGTAATGGCTTCCCTTTGCTTTGCGCAAGATGCTAAGGTGGCAGCAGATGCGAAAGATGCAAAAACAGATGTTAAGGCGGCAGTAGATGCGAAAGATGCAAAAACAGATGTTAAGGCGGCAGATGCGAAACAAGCAAAAATTGAAATGCCAAAAATGCCAGAACTTGATCCTAAAACTTGGGATTTTCTTCCTGATGTTGTGGCTACTGTAGGCGACAAAAAAATTACAAAATCTGATCTTGTAAGAGTTTTAAATCCTCAGGCAAAGATGATGATGATGATGGGGCAAAAATTTGTTGCCGATGACTATAAGAATTTAGCAAAGGGGTTAACTCAAGAGCTTGTAAAGGCCGCTATAGTTGAAAATCTTGCAGCTAAGGAAGGGTATAAATCTACTCCTGAACTGGAAAATCAAGTTTATGATAAGTTCGTTGAAGGTATGAAAAAACAGATGCCTGATTCAAAAAACTTCAATTTCGAAGACATGATAAAGCAGCAGGGGCTTACAGTTGCTGACGTAAAGAAACAGATGGCCGAAGGTGAAGTTGTACAAAAGTGGGTTAATGAAAAAATTGTTCCTAAGATAAAAATTTCTGACGCTGACGTAAAATCATTTTACGACAAGAACAAAGAAACTTTCTTTAAGAAACCTGAAACAGTGACAGCTTCTCATATTCTTTTCAAGCCTAGCGAGAGTGCTGATAAGTCCAAAGAGAATACCGATAAATTCTGGGAAGAAGCCAAGGCAACAGCTGAAAAGGCATATAAAGATATTGTGGACAAAAAGATTACTTTTGAAGATGCAGTCAAAAAGTACAGTGAAGGACCTAGCAAGGATAATGGCGGACAGCTCGGAACTTTTGCCAAAGGGCAGATGGTTCCTGAATTTGAGGTCGCATGTTGGAAGCTAGCTCAGGGCAATATGAGCGGATACGAGTTGGTAAAAACTCAATTCGGCTGGCACGTAATCAAAGTTACCGCTTATGACAAGGGCGGATATATAGATCTTGACGATAAAGTTTCTTCCCAAATTAAGGAAAAACTCAAACAGGAGGCTGTTTTCAAGAAAGTCAATGAAATGATTGATGCTCAAATGAAGAAGTTAAATCCTGTTGTCAGTATTAAATAATCTCTGTTAATCGATAATAGTGCAGTCGGCAGCCCATTAATTGGGCTGCCGACTTTTTGCTTTAGGTTATTTACTATTCGGACAAATATCCTAGCCCAAGTTTACCCCGCCCCTTAGAGAGTAACCTTGGACTAACTTAATCTTAAGGGAAAAAAACACGAAGGCCATCCTTAAGGTATGGCACGCATATGTGGATGCAATGGAATCTAAAAAAGCTGAAGATTATTATGATGGGGTTGGGGTGTTAGGATGCTATCTAACATGGACACAACGCTCCCCGTGGAGTTATATATCTTTTAGATTGAGAGAGTTAATAATTTTGAATAAGTCATTGCTCAAGAAAAGGAAACTGACAAGATGCCTTTGACGTAACCAGCGTTCAATATACAAAGCCGGAGCCGAGTAGGCGATCGGCTCCGTTTTCTAAAAGTGCTGTACATTCGCAACAAAATAACTCATAGTCTCATGCTTATGAGACTATTAATTTATTTACCTGTAGCTACTTCTATAGCGACGGCTACTGAGACTGTTGCGCCAACCATGGGGTTGTTGCCCATCCCAATGAGCCCCATCATTTCTACATGCGCCGGGACTGAGGAAGAGCCTGCAAACTGAGCGTCAGAGTGCATTCTGCCCATTGTATCGGTCATTCCGTAAGAAGCAGGGCCCGCAGCCATATTGTCGGGATGAAGTGTTCTTCCTGTTCCTCCGCCTGAAGCGACAGAAAAATATTTAATTCCCAGTTCCGAAGTTTCTTTTTTATATGTTCCTACGACAGGATGTTGGAATCTGGTGGGATTAGTTGAATTTCCTGTGATGGATACTCCCACTTTTTCATGATGCATTATAGCTACGCCTTCGCGTACGTCGTCAGTGCCATAGCATCTTACTTTTGCTCTTTCGCCTGTGGAATATGCAATTTCCTTAACGATATCAAGTTTGCTCGTGTAGTAGTCAAACTTTGTTTTTACGTAGGTAAAACCATTCACTCTGGAAATGATCTGAGCGGCGTCTTTTCCCAGTCCGTTCAAAATTACTTTCAGAGGCGTTTTTCTTACTTTATTGGCTGAGTTAGCAATGCCGATCGCTCCTTCAGCTGCAGCAAATGATTCATGTCCTGCTACAAAAGCAAAACATTGCGTCTCTTCGCTTAGCAGCATTGCGCCGAGGTTGCCATGGCCGATCCCGACTTTTCTGTCATCAGCTACAGAACCAGGAATGCAAAAGGCTTGGAGCCCTTCCCCGATAGCCGTTGATGCCGCCGCCGCTTTAGTTATGCCTTTTTTGATTGCTATTGCTGCGCCTAAAATGTAAGCCCAGCATGCGTTTTCAAAGCATATGGGCTGAACATCTTTTACGATTGATGCAACATCTATTCCCTTATCTGTGCATATTTTTTTCGCTTCTTCAAGTGAGGCGATGTTATACTTTTTCAGGACTTCATTAATCTTGTCTATTCTTCTTTCATATCCTTCAAACAGTGCCATTTTCTCTGATTCCTCTTTACTTGTTATTCTTTTCTCGGGTCAATGTACTTAACAGCTTCTTTGAAACGGCCATAAGTTCCGGTAGCTTTTTTTATAGCTTCTGATGATTCTGTGCCCTTCTTAATCATGTCCATCATCTTGCCGAAATGTATGAATTCGTAGCCGATAATTTCATCATTTGCGTCAAGAGCAGTCCTTGTGACATAACCTTCTGCCATTTCAAGGTATCTGGGACCTTTGCTTACGGTACTGTACATGGTGCCAACCTGGCTTCTGAGCCCTTTCCCTAAATCTTCAAGCCCTGCACCGATAGGCAGTCCACCTTCAGTGAATGCTGTTTGGCTTCTCCCATAAGCTATTTGAAGGAATAGCTCTCTCATTGCCGTGTTTATAGCATCGCAAACCAGATCTGTATTCAGCGCCTCAAGAATAGTTTTTCCTGTAAGTATTTCGGCTGCCATCGCTGCTGAATGGGTCATTCCAGAACATCCGATAGTCTCTATCAGAGCTTCATGGATTATTCCATCTTTGATGTTTAGCGTAAGTTTGCAAGCTCCCTGTTGAGGGGCGCACCAGCCCACGCCATGTGTTAATCCGGAAATATCTTTTATTTCTTTTGCCTGTGTCCATTTTCCTTCCTGAGGAATTGGAGCCGGTCCATGGTTTGGTCCCTTGGCTACACAAGTCATTTGTTCCACTTCATGAGAGTAAAGCAATTTTAAGCCCTCCTTGTTTTGTTACCGTTTCGCCGCATGGTACAATTAAAAATATTGGATGATTGAGTCCTTAAATTCTTAATTTGCAATTTATAATTTGTAATTTTACTCCGAGTATTCAGCCCAGCAGGTTGCCGTTTCCCAGACCCTTACACGTTCCAGGTATACTTTGCCGCTTATCTCATAAGGTGAGCCGTCTTTATTCGTATAGAATTTATTTCTAGCAAGTTCTGAGCTGATGTGTTTAAAGATTCTTTCGGCGACAGACTCCGATGTTGGATCCTGTTTTTCAAAAGTTACGAGTCTATCGAAATTTTTTGAAAAATAGTCGTAGTGTTTTGATTCCGAATTGATGAGCATTGCGTGGTCAAACGAGTCAAGAAATTTTCCAAAGCCCGTTTTTAAAACCTGAAAATCGCAAACCATGTTATTTTTGTCAAGTTCCTTCGAGGCTAGAATAATCTCTATCTTTCTGCTGTGCCCGTGCGGAGCGCGGCAATTGCTGGTATTGTTTTCGCTGGATAAAAAGTGCCCTGTTTCTATCCAGAAAGTTTTGCATATCCTGTACATAATACTAAATCCGATTGAAATTTCAATGTTTTTGTAAAATTGCACAATTAGCTGGTAATGTCAACATGCTCGATTATTTTTGTTGCTGGTTTTAGTATATGAAAATTTTAGAAAACAGGATTTTTTGGGGTATATTTAATATTGCTTATTTACGGAAGAATGGGAAATTACATATAAGAACAAATTTAAAGAAGGTTTTTTCATGGACAACAAAGAGATAAAGAATAACGATAAAGAAGAAAAAGATAATCCAATTCCATTTGATGATATACAAAAACAAATTCAGGATGCTTTGAAGAATCTTGGCGCAAATTCATTTGTGATTCCGATACAGGCAAAACGGGCCGGGCATGAAAATAAACCGACGGAAGAAAAACCAGAGGATAGCTCTAAGAAAGTCCTGGAAATAATTAAAAATTTCAAGCTTAAGCCAAGAGAAGTTAAAGAGTATCTCGACAGATATGTTGTAAAACAGGAAGAAGCAAAAAAGGTTCTTTCCGTGTCAGTTTGCGATCATTACAATAACGTCAGAAGATGCATGGGGAAAAATGCTGATGTTACTTTGGAATACGCTAAACAGAATATCCTGCTGTTAGGGCCTACAGGCGTGGGCAAGACCTATCTGGTAAAATGTCTGGCGAATCTTATCGGGGTTCCGTTTGTAAAAGCTGACGCCACGAAATATTCCGCTACAGGTTATGTAGGAAGCAACGTTGAAGACCTTGTCAGGGATCTTGTTAAAATAGCTGACGGCAATGTTGAGCTTGCCCAGTACGGGATCGTCTATATTGATGAAATAGATAAAATTGCGGCAAGTACAGTAGATAGCGGACTCGATGTTTCCGGCAAAGGCGTTCAGATAAATCTTTTAAAGTTGATGGAAGATTCTGATGTTAACTTGCAGAGCCAGACCGACATGCTCGGGCAGTTCGAATCTGTCATGGACGCAATGCATGGCAAAGGAAAAAATAAAAAGAGTACCATAAGTACGAAAAACATTCTTTTCATAGTAAGCGGGGCTTTTGAAAATCTGTCAGATATCATTAAAAAAAGAGTCTCGGGCGCGCAGATAGGATTTGGCAAGGACGGAGCGACAGAAAAAGAAAAATCTTTTTACTTGAAACAAAGTACTACGCCGGATTTTATAAAATTTGGGTTTGAGCCTGAATTTATCGGTAGATTGCCGGTGAGAGTTGCCTGCAACGAACTCTCTGCAGAAGACCTCGAGAAGGTTATGACAAATTCTGAGGGCAGTATCCTTAAACAATATGTTCATGATTTTGAAGGATATAATATCAAGTTTGAAGTCGACGAAGAATCGATTTCTTTTATAGCAAAGGAAGCTTATAAACAGCAGACCGGCGCCCGCGGCATAATGACTGTTATGGAAGAAATATTTAGAAATTTTAAATATGAGCTTCCTTCTGTCGGGCTTACTAATTTTAAGGCTAATATTAAAACAGTTTCTGCCCCTGAAGAGAGTCTTAAAAAGTTAATATCAGAATCAAAGGATTATCATTGCGAAGCTTTGAAAAAAGATATTATCAAATTTTGCGAACAGTTTAAGTCTGAGAACGGGATTGTGCTCATTTTTAACAAACAGGCAGAAAAGGCTCTCATAGCAGAAGCTCTTTCTACAGGAAAAACTGTTTATACTTTGTGCTGGGCAAAATTCAAAGATTATCCGTACGGACTGAAGCTCATTTCCGGTAAAATTAAAAGTAGTACTCTCAATATTACCGCAAAAATGGTCAAGTCTCCAGAACAGGAACTTTCCAATCTTATCTCTGCAAAATATAAGAAAACATGACCATATTTTAGCAGACGCTTCTCCCTTTACAGTTTTCCCTAATTGTCGTATAATATCGTTTGACTAACTTTCACAAATTGGTGTAGAGATACACTAATAGGAAAACAAAAGACGTTATCTCTAAATTATGGGAGCGGATAAAATTATCGTATAGGAAATTGTATTTTGAGTCATTAAAAGTCCCGGCAAAGCCGGCTAAGTTCAAAAATTCTTTAAGATGATTAATAAAATTACAAAACTCAATAAAATTGGAAAATTCTCTTCTATCAGTCAAGAGAAAGCTTTTCAATATGGCGGTAAGGGGCAAAATTGTAATATTGTTTTTGGATTTAACGGATCAGGTAAGACTACCTTATCAAACGCAATTTCATTTTTTGCTGATAACTCATTTATCAGCGAGGAAGAAAAAAAGGAAGTATTTGACGATATAAAAAATAGCAACGATTCTTTCGTAGAATTGGATTTACAAGGCAATTCAAAAATAAAATATCCAGCTAATAGATTACATAGCAAAAGTATTTATATTTTCAATTCTAATTTTGTAGCTACCCATGTTTTTAATGGCACAAAAGGAAAATTGAAGAAATTTTCAAACATAGGCGGCGAGATTAAAAATAAAGAAATTGACAATATCAATGAGCAAATCGGCAAACTTGATGAAGAAAAGAGAAAACTAGAGAGCGAAAATATAAATCTCGATGAAAAGCATGTAGAAATAACAAAAATTAGAAGCGCAAATTTTGGAAAAACATTAACCGATAAAAATAAAAGACTTCAAGCCCAAAATTTAAATAATGCTCAACTGCCAAATGATACTATTGAAAATTTGGAAACAGAACTTGCCACACTTTCTGCTGATTATGACTTAAGCAAGAAACATACAGATCTAGATGTCGATCTCGGAGAATTACGACAGCTTACTTTTGGGTTATTGTCTTTGGATATTCCAAAAATAGGCGAACTTTTATCAAAGAATATCCAACAGCTTTCAACAGAAGCTTTAGAAAGAAAGATAAAAGAGGTTCAAAATCTCTTTCCAAATGATCAACACAAGCATAGCGTCGAGAAATGGTTTAGATTTGGTAAAGATATTTTGGAAAGTACACGTGAAAGAGATAGCAAACATTGTCCAATTTGTAATACAGACATTTCGGCAAAGCTAGACTTCGTTCTGAAAGATTATCAGGGCTATTTTGACGAAAGCTATGAAAATTTTATTGAAGAATTAAAACAGAAGATTGATGATATATCTGCGAATATTATTTCTATCGAACAATATGAACAAAATGCAGTAAAACTAGAACAAGTACATATCAAATATGAGAAATTATTGAGAAGCTATTCTTTCGATAAATATGATTTTAAAAGTGTTAAAACAGATTTAATTGAGCTAGAAAAAATTTTAAAATCAAAAAATGATAGTGTTCAAAATGGTTTTTCAAAACCTAAAAATATTGAAAATAATATAACTGCTTTGAATAATGCCCTGTCAGCTTTTCAGGCACTTAAGAACAATATTTTAAATCATTTAGAATCAAAGGAGTTAGATACTCATACTATTGAAGGACAGATCAGGCAGACCTATAACAAGATTATCATCTTAGAATTGAACCAAGCCGATGAATTAGATGCTTTGAGAAAATATAAAAATAACAAAGCTCGAATTGGAGTTATCGTAGATAGTAGAGAGCATGGGCTTCCTTTTTGGAAGAACAAACTGCTATCAGAGTTGAAAAAGATTAAAGCCGAATCAAAAAGCATTTCTAACTATCTCAACAAAATGGGAATAAACCATTTTGATATTGATATCAATGAGGAAAAGCAAGATGAAAACATAATAATCAAATACAAGGACTCAGCAAGTGAAAGGAACAAACTCAAAAATTGTCTTAGTGACGGCGAAAAAACCGCACTGGCGTTTGCTTATTTTTTAAGTAAATTTGAAAATGAAATAAACCCAGAGGCAAAAATCAAAGAAGCTGTTATTGTTATTGATGATCCTATTTCAAGTCTTGATGATAACAGACTATACAGCACTGCGCACTTAATTTGGTGTAACTTTGAAGAAGTTAAACAGTTAATCGTTTTGAGCCACAATTTCCTTTTCCTAAAATTTTTCAATTCTTTTACAGGGAAAGTAAATTGTCTGTTCATAGATCAAGAAAAAATATACGAACTTCCCGACGAATTGAAAAATTTTGAAACCCCTTATTTCTATATGCTCCGAAGTGTTATTGATTATCTTGATCAAGATAATCAAAATGTAACTTATAACGAAGCAAAAAGATATTTACCAAATTTCATACGCCGGGTTTTGGAAACATTCCTATCCTTCAAGTTTTCAAGAATAGCAAATAAGACAGACGGATATAGAAGTCCGGGGTTAAATGAATTTGATGACAATATTGATAATACGGATATGGAAGATAAAGTTAAGAAAGAATTGAAGGGAAAAATTGCTGAGATTAACCGAATTGCAAATGATCATTCACACGGCAACGCACACCACACACAAGAGAGTTTTTACATTTCCGAAACTGATCTAAAAGCACTTGCCAAGAACGCTATTTATATAATTGAAACAATGGATAATTTGCACAAAACTAGTTTTGTTAATTAAATGATCACTCACATCCACCCGAACCGAACAAACAGACAAAAAACTGATGGGAATTTTCGAGCAAAAAATAAAAGAAACCATATCTAATACTATGGAGTGAATAAAATTATGCCAGATCCGATAACAACAGCTTTAGCTTTAAGTGGTGCAATAGGTAGTGCAGCAAAAGTTGCAAACACACCATTATTTAAAACATTCATTGATGGAATTACTGGTTTTAAGATAAGTCAATGGGCGGCGGAAGGCGAGGTTAGAAAAAAGCTAATACTTGATGATTATGAAAAAGCAAAGAACTCTGGAATTATTGGTATTCAATATATTTCGGCACTAAGGGAACTTACTAATTTAATAAATACTGCGGTTAAATCTTCAAAATATGTAATTCCAGACAAGCCGAATGATATAAAAATGGATAATGATTTCTTCTGGAATACTATTGAACATTCTAAGAGTATCTCCAATGAAGAAATGCAGGAATTGATAGCGAAAATTATTGCTGGCGAATACAATACACCCGGAACTTATTCGATGAGTACTTTGCAAATTATCAAAATGCTTGGGAAGAATGAGTTGGAACTATTTGAAAGAATTTGCAGTCTTCTGATTAATAAGGTTCAAATACCAGAGAAATTATTTTCCTTGTCGGACTATGATAGAGATTTCATAGTAGAACTTCAAATTGGTTTTAGCAAGTTTCAAGCATTACAGAGTTTAGGATTGTTTTTACCAAGTGACATGGGAAGAAAAATAAAAAATCCAAAGAAGGAAACATTTGAACTTACATATTTTGACAAAATTTTTTTATTTATCCACGAGAATGAGAATTACCTAGTAATAGATATTCCGAGGTTTTATGAATTAACAATGGTAGGCAAACAAATATTGAAACATCTTAACCCGCAATATAATGATAAGTATTATGCCTGGCTGAAGGCAAACTATAAAGTCCCAAACTATAAAATTCTCGAATAGTTACTGATCAAGGGATATTTGATTATTTGCCTATTGAGCCTCGGTAAAATTGGTAAAGGTGGGATCCCTCGCCGAGGGCGACGAATTGAAATGGACGGCTACGGCGAGCCGTTCCTACCCCATTTTTCAAAAAACTCTGTTATATAGCTGGAGTAAAGAACATGGAAACAACCAAAATTGCTTTGTTTAAAAGCAAAAAGATAAAAAAGTAACCTCAAAAGATTAATAAAAATGAATGATAAAAACTGTACGTACTGCAGGATAATTTCAGGAAAGATAGAAGCGAATCTTCCCGACTTCGGCGGTAAAAAGGCAAGATTAAAGAAATCCAAGCTCAAGCTTGTGAAAAGCTCTTTTGTAGTGCCTAGCTAGTCGCAATTATTATACTTTCTTTTTATTAAATATTGCATTGCTTGTTAGTATCTGATAGATTAATGGCAAAGCAAAAGGAAGATAAAATGTTTGTCAGAGTAAAAACCACGCCGAATAGTCCAAGACAATCAGTGCAGCTTGTAGAGAGCGTTCGCGATGGTCAAAAGATAAAGCAAAAGATAGTAAGGCATGTGGGGATAGCCTTTGATGAAGACGAGCTCAAGAGACTAAAAGATCTTGCTGAGTACATAAAGACGAAGATAGAAAATGAAAGGGAGCCTTCATTGTTTCGATCCGAAGACTTAGCTGAAATGGCCATAAAAAGTAGAGACAAGAAAGAAGAAGTTCCTGATAATGTAAAGCTTAAAGAAGTTGAAGCCGTTCAGGAGGTAATAACAGGAATACACGATATTTACGGGCAAGTATATAAAGAAATAGGCTTTGAACAGGCGATATCAAGACCGGCCTCGCATGAGAATGCTTTGAAGAAGCTTTATCACATTGTTATGGGAAGGATAGCTGATCCGT
>JAJXWI010000060.1 GCA_021781705.1 bacterium
CTCTTGTATGAATATTTGATAAGAGTTAATAAACCTGTCAATGGAATTTCTGAAAGCATAGAAACTGCTTTCCAGTCTTTTCACTAGAAGAATTTTCATAAACTTTCCCATATTTTTCTGGGACTGCTCTTCCAAATGATCAAGGCCTTTTTTCAGATAGAGCAAAGGAGTATAACGAGCGTAGGTAAACTTCAGTGATATTAACTCGATTGTCTTATTGAAGATATAATCCTCTTCTTCATTAAGCTCATAAAATAATGGTTTTGGAGCAGCCACTTCAGGAAATCTGAGTTTCTGATTGCTTAAATCTTTGTTGAAATACTTAATAATTTCAGTTCTAGTTCTTCTTACCATCAAGTACTTGAGAAGTTTCTCTCTAATCTCAGCTGAATTATCTTTAACTATTTTCAGATATGCAAGGTTATTTTCCTGCCGGTCAAGCCCCTTAAGCCGCATAGCAAGTGTGCTGAAAAATGAATCCAAGTCAGGAAGGTTCGGGATAGTGCTCTTCTTTGAGTTTTGGAAGAGTTTTATTTGGCTTAAAATATCCTTTGGCGAGTTGTTATAAGGGGTAGCCGTTACAAGGATAACTCTTTTACCTCTGCAAACTTCGGCAAGCATTTCGTACGTCACATTTGTTTCTGTTCTGAATCTATGAGCCTCATCAATAATTATATTCGTATATTTTTCAGTGCCTCGTTCAAGAATATCATCAAGTTTCCCAATTGATTCGAAATCTGCCGCTATCCTGAAATCGGAAAATGAGTTCTTCCAGGAACCAGGGTTATCTTCATCAAGAAGCACAGGAGGAGCAATAACAAGAGTCCTACCATCAAGTTGACCAGCAAGCAAGGTGGCTATATAGGTCTTCCCCAGTCCGACAACATCGGCAACAAAGACACCCCCGTACTCTTCGAGAATTTTCTTAGCATTTATTACAGCCTGTTCCTGATATTCGAGTTTCATAAAATTCTCAGGAATATATGCGGCAAAAACTTTATCTGCTCTGTTTAAATCGCTTTTAAAATATTCATAGAGGAATTTGAGATAGAGGTAATAAGGCAAAATGTCTTGGTTAAACCATGTTTTTGTTTCAATGGTTTCAATGTATTTATCATTTATGTCAACAGCATCCTTCCATAGCTCCTCAAACTGTTTCAGTGCAAAATCTACATCTGCCTTATTTTTTAACTCGACATTGAATTCCCTATTCCCGATCAAACCTGTTTCAGAAAAATTGCTTGAACCGGTTATAACTCTGCCGAAGTCATAGTGTCCTTCGGGGAATCTGGCAATATAGACTTTTGCATGGATATTTCGGCTTGGATAAGCTCTGATCTGCAGTTTGCCGCTTTTTATAAAATCAATGAATTTGTTAATCCCAAGCTCTATTTCAGCGCTGTCCTCAGAATTATTCAGCTCTTCCTGAAGGTTGTTTGAATATATTTCTTTTGTTTTACTGTGAGACTCAAAATCAAATTCAGACTGATATTTTGCCTCATCTATGACTTCGATAGTTTTTCTATCAACATCGAGCCCGACAAGTATTCGAATTTTTCCAACCGCCTCCAGGGATTCACTAAGCCTTAAAAATCCGCTTGTCCTGAAATAACCAACCAGCACATCAAAACATTTCACATTCTTAAGCAGTGAGAAAAACCGGTCATAAAGTGTCGCATTCGGTTCATTAGTAAAAAATGTTAAATCATTAGACATAAAAATATCCTCACCATTATTTTTTCTTCTGAATATTTATTCTTGAGTCAACTGCGACTATTGTTTTTCCGTTTCCAATGAGAGGATTAATATCCATCTCGACTGTTTCAGGAGCAGTTTCAAGCAGGGAAGAAATTCTGCAAATGATATCGGCAAAAACCTCTTCGTTAACACCATTTTGGCCCCTGACTCCTTTAATAATTTTGTAGACATTGAGTTCGCGTATCTGAGCACTACAACAATACTTGAAGGATTTAACAACTCTTTTACTATCATTAAAGGCTAATCCTTATGCTTGCTTGGATTCAAACTACTTGATAGAAGCTAAAACCTCTGTTAATGCATCAATAAATTTATTATTCTGTTCTCTCGTGCCTATGCTAACCCTTATCCATTCCGGAAGATTGTAAGCATCCACCGGCCTTACTATCACGCCTTTCATCATAAGTTTCTCATATACATCTTTTCCATTCCCAGTTCTGATAAGAATAAAATTCGCATACGTCGGTTCATATTGAAGATTAAGTTCTTTGCACGCTCCCGATATTTGAGAAATACCACTTTTGTAGACTTTTTTGGATTCCTGAACAAAATCGGCATCTTCCAGCGCAGCTATTGCCGCAGCCTGCCCCATATAATTACAGTTGAATGGGATGCGAGGCTTCCCCATAAGTTCTGCGATTTCCGACGTAGTTATGCCATAACCAACTCTAAGTCCGGCAAGTCCGTATGCTTTTGAAAAAGATCTTAATATCATCACAGTTCTACCCTGTCTGACAAAATCTAAAGTATTCGGCATTTTCTTTTGAGCTATTTCAGCATAAGCCTCATCAAATACCACAAGAACATTTTCCGGAACTTTTTTCATAAACTCTATAATTTCAGCATCATCAATTATCGTTCCGGTAGGATTATTCGGATTACAGATGAATACTATCCTGGTATTGCTTTTTATACTTTCTGCCATTGCCCTTAAATCATGAGACAAACCTTTTGTCGGAACTTCAATTATTTCAGTCCCAAACATTTTAGGGTAAATTTTATAGTTCAGAAATGTATACTTGCTCATCACAATAGAAGAGCCTGCCCCGCCAAACCCAAAACTTATATCCTTAATGATTTCATCTGACCCATTTCCTATAATTATTTGCTCCGGCTTAATATCATGATACTTGGCGAGTTTCCCCTTAAGTTCAAACGCTCCCGCATCCGGATAGAGGTTCATCTTGTTTATATATTCAATCATTGCCCTAACAGCTGATGGGCAAACTCCAAGAGGAGATTCATTTGAAGCCAGCTTTGTGATATCATCAGGAGATATTTTAAGTTCTCTGGCAACAGCTTCTACCTGTTTTCCAGGGACATAAGAAACAATTGTTTTTAAGTTTTTATTAAAAAAATCAGATATAGACATACAAACTCCTATTTAAGCACTATTATTCATTATCATGGTTCTGCAATGATCGGCAAATTATGATTCGCCTATCAAACGCATAAAAAAAAATCCACAGTCAACCCATATCATTCGATTTTTTGAAAAAAAAGATGGACTGCGACCAGAGTATGTTTAAGCAGAAACTACGAAGGTCAAAACTGCAATCCAACAGAAGTAAGAGTATCATTTTGCGTCAAATTATCCAGCATATTCCTGGACATTTGGTGAACAACTTGGCAAATTGTGAGAATGGGCGTATAGTGCTCGCAGCAACAACTGAATCGTAGAGTCCATGACAGCTATAACGTAAAATTCACATTCCACTTTGAACATTGATACAATGAAGAAGCGTTTTATATCTAAACTCGAAATTTTATTAAATACAATACTATTTACAATGATAATTCTTGCTTCCATCGGCATTCTTATTTTTGCCCTAAGCCTATTCTATGATTACCGCACAAACGATTACATGGAGGAAGGAATATTCACGCCGGACTCAATATTAAGCAATCAAATCAAGGATTTTATTTTCAATTCCTCAGTAATGATTGTCAATAAAAAAATAAATCCCGATCTTCTGGCATCCAATATTCAAAAAGCATTCTATAATGTTACAGGCAGGCAAATAGGCAGCGAACCGGAGTATCGCTCTCTAATTCTAGCAATAATGATCCATGAAACAGGATTAAGATATCCTAAAAAAATATTGCCATGGATTCCTATTCCTGAAACATGGTTAGGCGCAAAAACACTTGGGATAATGCAATCAACCAATGTCCCCAACCTTATATTTTATGCAAACCTGATATTTAGCATCCAAAAATTAAATAAACTTGTTCAGGTTTACACTTATAATAATCGCATAAATGACACCAATGTAAAATATATATTCGCTGATTGGTGCTCCGGTATATATTCATGCAAAATAGCTTCACTTCAATTTTTCTTGAACAAAAGATTATCTCTAATCCCGCCTTTAAATATAGATGGAATTCTGGGGAAGGAAACTGCAACTGCACTGATGTCTTTTAAAGAGTACAATAAAACTGATGCTGAATTCATAATAAAGGATGGAATAAATAAGCTGGAGTTAAAAGATGCTTCAGGCACTGAAAAATATAGAGAGAAATTTATTAATTCTGTTTATTACAAGAATCTCGAAAAGCAATATCCCGAGTTGCAGACTCCTGTTATATCTGAAACTGAGGTTACAAGCATTACCGACAAGATTAGGAATGAGCTTTCTTTTAAAGCAGGATGGATGAATAGCAAAGAATATGCAGAAAAAGCATTCATAATTTATAAGCACCTAAATGCAGTAAATCGAAAGGATGAAAGACAATAGCCTATTTTGTATTTTTACAAAACCCATCTTTTTCGCCGATTATTTTTCAAAGTTTTTCAAAAGGAATTTTTGCCCTCAAATTCGTGGAAGAGTTTTTCGAAAAGATAAGGGACAAGCATCATTTTTTCAGGAGGCAAAACATATGCAATTCGCATCTGTGTGATGGCCGAGTTTTTCTCTCCTTTTACGTGAGAATAAAACCCTGTCATTGGCGCAACCAGAAGCGTATAACTCTTGCCCTCTATGTCAACCTTACCGCTTCTTGCGCAGAAAAGAACAAAATCATTTATATTAAATCCCGGGTTTGCTATATTTCTTACATCTACGACAGAGTAAAGCGCCGCTTCAGGAGAAGAAACTATTATTCCGGGGAACTTTTGAAGTAACGCATTCCTGACATCTGTCATCATTGACCTGTAATAATTTCTTTGCTTATCATACCATTTTTGCAATTCTTCATGGGACTCGCAGGCTAGAGCTCCAAAAATATACTGGCCTAGCGCATTAGCACACAAATTAGCCGTGTACTCTGCTTGAGCTTTTTGAATAAATTCGGCATTATCAGAAACTAAAGCTCCAATTCTTATCCCGCAAGCATTCCAGACTTTCGAAGCCGTCTCAATACTTATCCTTCGCCCCTCTATTCCGGGAACCACTGAATCATCTATCCCCCACACGCTGGAAACATTTTCTTCGGTGTAATAAAGTTCGCGATAGGCCTCGTCACTTATAATCCACATATTATACTTCACACATATTTCAGAAAGTTTAATCATGGATTCTTTATCATAAAACTGTCCTGTAGGGTTGTCGTATGGAATAACAACCATCGCCCCGGGTTTATACTTTTTTATAGTCTCTTCTATTTCATTAAAATTAGGAAGAGAAAATGTCCCATCTTCCCTCAAAACTCTCGATACTGACACCGTTTTTCTCCCGCACCTTTCGGCAAAAGAAACATAATTTGTGTAAGCAGGATCTATAAGAAGTAAAGGGCTCTCGCCGGTACCGGCCTTTCCACATACACCTATTATCACCAACTCCATCGACTGACTTCCGCCATCAGTTATTATTGAATATAACTTATCTGTTTTAAAACCTGAAGATGCGATTATATTCTTCACGGCCTTGTTAGCTTCTTCCGTTCCGGCAGTGCTGGTATAAGCAACTACACCATTCTTGAACGGAGACTCATTTGAACAAATGCTATTGAGTCGTTTTATCATCGCAGGATGCATGGGCAAAGAAACATTGCCTATTGCCGTATTTAAAGCTTCCACTTTATCTTTTCTCTTTAGAAATTCTATTTGGGAAAGCCTTATCGATGAAGGTTCTCTTGTTTTATAATGCTCTGACAATATCGGCGTTGGCATAATTCAAACCTCTTTATTTTATTAAATCTCCTGTCCCAGCAAAAACCTAAGGATGCTTACCCGTTATATTTAAGAATAAGCATTGTTATATCATCTGAATGCGCCGCTCCTGCAACGTGCTGCTCAACAGCTTCTTTCACATTATTAATAATATTTTCTACTGTTTCATTCTTGTTCTGTATAAGAACATCCAGCAGTTTCTCTTCGGAAAACTGCACGTAATCAATGTTCATGGCCTCGGTAACACCATCCGTATACAGGAAAAATATATCTTCAGGTAAAAGCTTGAGCCTGCATCCGATGTAATTCACATCTTCTATGATTCCCAAAGGAGGATGAGGGTCTTGTGTATGGAAATAATAAAAACCCTTATTAGCGGTATGAATCAGCGGCGGGGTATGTCCTGCATTGCAATATTCAAGAAATCCCGTTTCTATATCAAGTATACCTAAAAAGAATGTTACAAACATGTAGGATTCTTGCTCTTTACACAAATCCTCATTCATGGCATTAAAAACTTTAGCAGGATCCATTGCGATGCTTATCTTGGCTCTTAATAATGTTTTAGCAACAGCCATAAACAGGGCTGCAGGAACTCCTTTTCCTGACACATCACCTATCGCAAAACAAAGATGTTTTTCGTCTATAAAGAAAAAGTCGTAGAGATCTCCCCCAACCTCTTTGGCAGGAATCAGAGTTGCGTATAGGTCAATTGCTTTAAGATGCGGAAATTTATGAGGAAGTAAACTTTGTTGTATATCGGAAGCAATACTAAGTTCTTTTTCGATCTTTTCCTTGGCCGCAGTAGTTTCCTGCAAATTAGCTATGTACTTTATCAGGTTTCCCTGCATAGTGCGAAATGAATGACTTAGCACACCTATTTCATCGTCGTATCTTGATATCGGAATTTGCGCATTAAAGTCGCCTTTACCTATTTTAATAGTCGCCTTGGCAAGGCTTCGCAATGGAGTAATCGCAAAGTTTATCACAAACACAATCATAGCAAGAGTCAGAATATACCCGGCCAATCCCATTAGAAGGAGTTTAAAAGTAATCAGTTGAAGATTTGAATAAAGTTCATCTTCCGGGATCACGATACCCAAAGACCATTTTGTGCCCCAAAGAGGCTGATAGTAAGTATATGCCATCTTATTTAGCGTCTGCGAAAAATATCTCACGAATCCTTTCTTTCCGGCAACCATTGCCTCGCCAACAGCTTTGCTATTAGGATAATCGAAGATATTTTTGTTTTTTTTGTAGTACTCTTTGTTTGGATGAGCTATAAACCTCCCCTTTGCTGAAAGGAGAAAAGCATAACCGTTAAATTCATTAATTTTTGATATCATATCTACTAGCCAATCAAGGGCTATATCGCATTCAGCCACACCACAAAATTCCCTCTTGCCATTTATATTTTTATAAACAGGAAGTGAATATGTAACCATAAATATTCCTCCACCAGTACCAAAGTATGGTTCGCTCCAGACTCCACGTCCCAATTTTTTAGGCTCTTTATACCAATCCCATTTAAAATAATCGTATTCAGGAGTGCCTATGTTTAAATATGTAATACCATCATTTGTTTTATGGATAGCAGGTCCAAAATAGTATTTATTTTTACTAAATTTGTACGGCTCAAAACAAACAGTGCTCCCGTAAATTGTAGGATTGTTTTGAACCACTGTCCGCAGCAGCGATAACAATTCACCCTCGGTCTGGTTGGAAAATTCAACAAAAGATGCAATATCTTCGGATACCGTCTTTACGACAACTAGAATGGCACCTACACGATTCAGTGTCGAGACCGACAGGTTTTTTACATTTTCAAAGGTATTTTCTATGATCAGTTTTTTTGAGATATGATAATTATATAACAGGACTCCTATAAATATTATGACTACGCACGTCATTGTATAAAGACTGAGTCTAAGCGCAAAACTATTCCTGATCTTAACTTTCATATAGCTTCTCTTTTTGAATTAAGTGCTTTTAAATTTCATTTCGTGCAAGCTTTATTATGGACTAGAGTATAGGCAAAATGAGGTAGTTTGCAATCCCATTTTCTATTTCAGTGGTAAAGAATGAAAAAATAAGAGATTATATTGCACTAATTTTTAAAATCTGTATAGTTAGGATGAACAACTTTTATGGCTTTTAACAGGGTAAAAAGATAAGACACGAGCTCATAAAATTACAATTTTAAAAAACTTGTTGAAAAATCCTGAGGTTGTTCAATGTGCAGAGCCACTCACAGACGTGAAGATGTAGAAGGGATAAAAAAAATGAAAATCACGGCAATTAATGGAAGTCCGAGAGGGTTAAATAGTACAACTAATATCATGATTGAAGAGTTCTTGTCAGGCGCGAGGGAAGCAGGGGCTCAAACTGAAAACATTATTCTTTGCGAAAAGAAAATCCAAGATTGTCTCGGTTGTTTTTCATGTTGGTCAAAGACTCCCGGTAAATGCGTCATAAAAGATGATATGGCTGAACTTTTTGAAATGATAATGAGTTCAGACATAACAGTATTTGCCAGTCCTGTTTATGTCGGAGGAGTAACGGGAATAATGAAGAATTTTATAGACCGGTTACTTCCTGCCACAGATCCGCATCTTAAGATGGATAGAGATGGTATAGCACGTCATGTAAACCAGCATGAAAACCATCCGGGAATGGTCGTTATCTCCAACTGCGGTTTTCCTGACCCAGATTGTTTTAAATATTTCAGAAGTATTTTTTCTTTTATAGACAGCCAAGGCGGGTTAAAACTGCTGGCAGAGATTTATCTTAGCGAGGGTCCCCTGCTCCAGGTTAATGACCAGGGATTATCGACCATTATTCAAATCTATCGGTCATTATTAAGAAAAGCTGGCGGAGAAGTTGTCAAGAATCAAGCTATTTCAACGAAAACACAAATTGAACTAGAGAAACCTTTAATTCCTTATGATTTATATATAGAGATGGGCAATAAGTATTGGAATGAAAAAAAGCAAGCAAAAACAAATGAGCATGCTTGAAAAATCTTCCCACACTAAATTGTAATAATATTAATTTTTGGCATTGCATGGTATACCCCGAAGGATAGTCTGACTCTTAATGCAAATAGAAGTGGGCTCAAAGACCTTTTAGACGATACCAAAAGCCATTTTACGAAAGGATCGTTGTTTTTATGGAAAAGTATCAAAAGGAACATATTAATTCTTTTACGGAATCTGAAGCAATCGCTGAAGCATCAAGATGCCTTTTGTGTCATGATGCACCATGCAGTAAGGGATGTCCTGCAAAAACCGACCCCGCGTCATTTATCCGTTCTGTAAGATTTGAAAATTTTGCAGGCGCCGCAAAAACGATCAGAGAAGCAAACATATTAGGAGCCGTATGTTCGAGGATTTGCCCATACAATGACCTTTGCGAAAAAGAGTGTACCAGAGGAAAAATTGATAAACCCATAAAAATAGGATTGCTTCAACGATTCGTTACCGACTACGAAGAAAAACACAAACTGGAAATATTGCAAAAAGGGACTGGAAAAGGGGAAAAGGTTGCAATCATAGGGTCAGGACCAGCAGGGCTTTCAGCAGCCGCAAAACTCTCAACTTTGGGATATCGTGTAACAGTTTTTGAAAAAGGTAAAGTTATAGGCGGGATCTTGTCTGCAGGTATAGTACAGGCAAGACTTCCACAAGAGATAGTAGACAAGGAAGTAGAACGAATTAAAAAGTTGGGAGTATCATTTAAGACTGATTGTGAAATTGGTAAAAAAATAACAATAGATGGACTCAAGAAGCAGGGTTTCAAGGCTTTTCTAGTGGCCGTCGGGTATACTCAGTCTAAACAGGTAGGAATAAAAAATTCAGAATCAAAAGGAGTTTATGAGGCTCTGGACTATCTTTCAATGGCCAGAATAGAAAACTCCAATATATCAAAAAATAAAAATGTTGTTGTAATAGGTGGCGGAGATGTTGCCATTGACGCCGCATTGACATCTGCGCTTCATGGAGCAAAGAAGACCACAATCCTCTATCGCAGGAGACTGCAGGATATGCCTGCAACTATAGAATCTCTTGAAATAGCCAGAGACCTTAAAGTTGATATTTTTACAACATTCACGCCTCTGGAATATATTCAAAAAGATGGAATTCTTCGAGGAATAAAAGCAAAAGGAACTTATGATAATTCCGAAATAACTCTTGATGCCGATATAGCGGTAGAAGCCATAGGACAATATCCTTATGAGGTAAAAAAAATATTCCCGACAATAGATTTAAAGGACAATAAAATCATAGCTACTGAAGGTATTACAAGCATAAAAGGGGTTTTTGCTGCAGGCGATATAGTTAATGGAGGAAGTACGGTTGTTGAAGCAGTAAAAGAAGGTAAAATTGCGGCAGAAAGTATTGATAAATACCTGCAAAAAGGAAGATATTCTGCGTTCAATATTGGAAAAGCCGGAAGAGATAAATCTCTAGAAATTGAATTTTGCGGGGTTAAGTGCGAAAATCCATTTTTCCTTTCTTCATCGCCGGTAGGAAGCAATTACGACATGTGTAAAAAAGCTCTTGAAACAGGCTGGGGAGGAATCGTATATAAAACTATTGGCGTATTTATTGCAAACGAGTGTTCTCCGAGATTCGACAATACCAGAAAAGAAAACACCCCATTTATCGGGTTTAAGAATATGGAACAAATCTCCGATAAGCCGCTCGAAAAAAATCTTGAAATGATGGCAGCTATAAAACGCGACTACCCCAGTAAAGTCCTAGTTGCATCAATAATGGGCGCTAATGAGCAAGAATGGACACATCTGGCAAAACTTGTAACAGAAACTGGCGCCGACATTATCGAATGTAATTTTTCCTGTCCTCAGATGACAAGCTACATCATGGGTTCAGACGTAGGACAGAGTCCGGAACTTGTAAAGCTCTACTCCGCGGCCGTAAGAAGAGGTACACATCTGCCCATTCTCGCAAAAATGACGCCGAACATAGGACATATTGAAATCCCGGCAATCGCATCAATAGAAGGCGGCGCCACAGGCATAGCAGCCATTAACACGATCAAATCGATAACGGCAATAGATATAGATAAGTTTGTATGCCTGCCGATTGTTAATGGCAAGTCGTCTATCTCCGGTTATTCAGGAAAAGCTATAAAACCAATAGCTTTAAGGTTCATCACGCAAATGAAACAGCATCCCCAACTAAAAGATATTCCAATCAGCGGCATGGGAGGCATTGAAACATGGCGGGATGCACTGGAGTTCTTCCTTGTAGGAGCGACTAACATCCAGGTAACCACTTCTATAATGCAATACGGATACAGAATTATTGAAGATATGAAGAGCGGGCTTACTTATTATATTAAACAGAAAAAATTCAATTCAATTCAGGACATTGCGGGACTGGCCTTGAATAACATCATTCCTGCGAAAAACCTAGACAGAGATTTCAAAGTCATTCCTGACATTAATTATGATAAATGCATAGGATGCGGACGGTGTTACATATCTTGTTATGACGCGGCTCATCAGGCTATAGACTGGAATGAAGAAAAGAAACATCCGAGTATCAATAACAACTGTGTAGGGTGTCATCTCTGCCTAAATGTATGTCCGGTAAAAGAGTGCATTACTCCAGGAGAAGTGAAGTTTAAAGAAGGTGTTAAAAAACGTATCATTATTATCTAACTGAACTTTTCCCTTTGAATTAAAATTAAAGCTGTCGAAAACTTCGAATGTACGCTATCTTGGGTTAATAGCTTTTTTATCCTTTTTGCAAAAGTCAAAGGTTTCTGCAACCCCAAACTGAAAATTTTTGTTGTGTCCAAGTGTGAATCAAGCGGTCTTTTAGCCGCGTTATTTGGGGGAGTATTGAGCGGTTTTATATGTAAGTGCTCCTTTTGAAGGCATTCTGCAATAATTTTTACCACATGATATTTTGTCAGCTTATCTTGTCCGGAAAAATGGTAAATGCCGCAGGCGTTATTCTTCAATAAAAACAGCAGAGCATTTGCCGCATCTCCTGTGTAGGTGGGATATCTTGCAATTACGTTTTCTATAAAAGTTTCATGTTTGGAATCAATTGTTTTGAGAGAAGAATAAAGCAAGGCAGAGGCTTTTAATCCGGCATTTATGCCGTATAAAATAGGAACTCTCAGAATACACGCGTTTTTACATATAGACAATATCCTTCTTTCGGCTTCAATTTTGGTTTGACCGTAATAATTAACAGCGCAAGTCGGACTTTCTTCAGTATAAGGAGGAATAGTTCCCGGAAATACATAATCTGTGGAGATGAAAAAATATTTTGCACTTTTTAAGGCTGCTGCTTTGGCAAGTTCCTCCGCCGCGACAACATTGAGACTGTAAGCTATATTTTTATCCTTTTCACATTCGTCCGGATCTCTTGCTGCCGCAGTGTGAATTATTGCATCCCAACTAAGATTGGAGAGATTCTTTATTCCTTCTTCAGTTGAAATGTCTTCTGAAACAAAACCTTCTCTAGGAGAATGAGATGCCCTTATGATTTCATAGCCTGCTTTCAGAAAAGCAATAAAAACATCTGTTCCGAGAAGCCCGCTTGCGCCTGTAAGAAGTATTTTCATGGTTGATCTAAACTAAAAAAGTATAACGCTCCTAATTTTTAATTTTACTCATTGTTTCTCGCACTCTATCCTTTTGTTTTTTTGTCAAATTGTGGATAATATGAGCCTCTTGCAAAACTCAAATACAAGCGGTTTTGACGAAACAAAACCCTCCATTTTTGAATCTGGAGAGTTCCTCTTTGTCGGAACCGGAAAAGAGTTTTACAAATGCCTTAACATATCCTGAAATCCATTTAAAATGACTAATTCATTCTTTTAATTTAGAGCTTTTCCATAAAAATTCTTGCTTTGTTTAAGAAACAGGAAATAATGGATTTGAGAAATATGCTAAATAGACTATACTTTTCCATTAACCAAAAAACCAAGAAAGAAAGGATAAGAAATGACGACTGCAATAATTTTAATCAATGTGGAAAGAGCAAAACTTAAAAACACAGCGGAACAAATCAAAGGGATTGAGTGTGTAGCTGAAGTATATACGGTTGCCGGAGAATATGATCTGGTAGCCATGCTGAAGCTGAAGGATATATCGAAACTTTCAAAAATCCTTACCGAAAAAATGTCAGCTATAGATGGCATTACCCACACAAAGACTCTGTTGGCTCTTGATGTGCTTACAGACTAACCTTGAATAATGTTTATAAAATAGGGTTGGTCACCTTTCGTTTTATGAACGACAGACACAAAAGCAGCGGTTTTCTTTTTAAGATAACTGGCTGCTTTGTTTTTTTTATCCTTCTTTCCTCGTGCAATCCCAAAAATACAGGCAAGCTGTTTTTTCCCGGATATCTTGAAGGTGAGTTTGTATACAGTTCCGCCCCGTTTGGCGGAATGATAAAAAATATTTATGTAAAAAGGGGAGATGAAGTCAAAGAAGGACAGATAATTTTTGTTCTGGATAAAACAGAGAAGGAATCTGAGCTGGGATTTTACAACTTCGCGCTATCTACGTCCCTTGCCATGATCAAAGACATGCAAAAGGGGAAACAGGAACCGTATGTAAGGTCTGCTGAGGCGGATATAGGAGCTACTGCCGCTATGAAAGATTGGTATAACACCAATTATAAGAGGTACGGATGGCTGGCTAGTATAAATGCACAGCCTCAAACTTCATATGAAATGTATAAATATAATTTTGAAAAATACAGCAAAGATGTTGAGAAAGCCATTGCTAATCTCGATGTTGCGAATCTTCCGGCAAGAGAAGACAGGATTTCTGCAGTAATAGCCTTTTCAAATGCGCTCAGAGAAAAGATAGAAAAAGCAAAATGGGAATTATCTCAAATGTCTCAATATACCCCTCAGCAGGCATTTGTTTTTGATGCTATTTATCACAAAGGGGAATATGCCGGCGCTGGCCAGCCTGTAGTTATTCTACTTCCTCCTGAAAATATTAAAGCGAGATTTTTTGTCAGCGGTAATATTTTGAATAAGCTTAAAATCGGGCAGAAGGTAATTGTAAATGTTTTAGGAAGAAATGATATTCCAGCTGTAGTTAATTATATTTCTCCCAAAGTAGAATATACGCCGCCTGTAATATACAGCGAACAGAGTTCAGATAAGCTGGTCTACATGATAGAAGCTTCTATTGATCCTGATATTGCAAGGACTTTACCCGTAGGACAACCAATTCAGGTCTCTGTCTTTTTTTAAAAATTCTATTTTTATTCGTGGATTGAATTTTATTTACTGATCAATGAAATGAAAAAATCCTGCAATTTCGTAATAGATGTTAAAGGCATTACAAAAAGTTTTGACAAGAAAATTGTAGTCAACAATCTTGACCTTAAGGTTAAAAAGGGGGAAGTTTATGGATTTCTGGGACCTAACGGCAGTGGCAAAACTACCTTTTTACGGATGTTATGCGGCCTTTTGACCCCTGATGGCGGAAGCGGAACCTGTCTAGGGTATGATATACTCCACGAACAGGAAAAAATAAAGAACGAAATCGGATACATGACCCAGAAGTTCAGTCTTTATCAGGACTTAACAGTAGATGAGAATCTTGATTTTATTTCAAGAATTTATCGTATAACGAACAGAAAAGAAAGAATAAAAAGAATCATAACCAGAATGGGGCTGGAAGAATATAAGAAGCAGCTGGTTAAAAATTTATCAGGGGGATGGAAACAGAGGCTTGCGCTTGCTGCGTGTCTTATTCATGGACCTAATCTTTTACTCCTTGACGAACCTACTGCCGGAGTAGACCCCAGATCAAGAAGAGACTTCTGGGAAGAAATACATCAACTGGCAGGACAGGGAATTACAGTGCTAGTGACAACTCACTACATGGATGAAGCAGAGAGATGCCATAGACTTGCTTACCTGGCATATGGCAATTTACTTACAAGCGGAACAGGGGATGAAGTGGTGCGGCATGCCAATTTAATGACATGGGCCATTTCTGGAGATAATCTTTATGCCCTTTCAGTGCAACTTAAAAAAATGAAAGGGATTGAACAGATTGTAGTTTTTGGTAGTGCCCTTCATATTAGCGGAAAAGACGGTGCTTTGATTGAAGCGTGTGTTCAGAAACTTGTTAAAGACAATTATAAATGCGAAAGAGTACTTTCGAATCTTGAAGATGTTTTCATATATCTGACGGATAGGCCGGGGGGGTAGTTCGTAGTTCGTAGTTCGTAGTTCGTAGTTCGTAGTTCGTAGTTCATGTTGAGAAACAAGGATGCTAGAATTCAATATGTTTGGTAATTTTTCTCTTAAACGATTAAATGCTATTTTCATAAAAGAGTTTCTACAATTGCGCAGAGACAGGATGACTTTTGCTATGCTTGTAGGAATTCCATTGATTCAGATACTAATTTTTGGCTATGCTATAAATACTAATCCAAAAAATCTTCCGACCGTATCAGGAGTATATGACAATA
>JAJXWI010000008.1 GCA_021781705.1 bacterium
ACAGCTTGCTAGTAAGTAATTAGTAGAAAAGGAGATTTTGGCGACACAGGAGATGCACACTCAAAAAACGGATTTTATGTGAATTTTCGACACAAGAATCGCTTTAAAAAATAATACCCGCAAAGACTATGGTAAAAGCATAATCAAAATTCACAGGAAGTATAGACGGAAAATGATAAAATTTAAACAAAAATTATAAAACCAGGAATTCGGGGAAAATTCTCACGGATTCAGGTTTAAATCATTATTGGGAAATATGCACCATTACCCACTCGTTTTAAGAAAGAGCCTAAATTCTCATGGGGGGGTTATAGTTAGGTATAAAAAATAACCTTGACCGCAGCCTTAGGTAAGAGTTCAGTAAAGCATGTTAAATGCGACGCTTTCGGTGCATGGTCAAATGAACCGCCCGGCCATAAGAAACCACGGCGCACTCGGCGAGGTAGCCCTACCTTGAAAAATACAATATTAGGTAGGGACAGATCGCCGAGCTATCCGCTTAATTTAATGACGTACTTTACTGAATCCTTACGAATTCTCTGCCTATATACTTGCTCGTGAGCGGGAAAAATTTCTGTATTGATATTTTCTGTTTCTTTGAAAAAAAACAATACTTCCAGTATATTCATAACATTGTTTTATTTGCCCTTTTGTTTTTACTTATAACATATTTATTATAAATGTATTATAGTTGTCGAGGCAATTTATGGTAAAATTGACACAATTTCCGAATTCTGGAGAACACAGGCTTTATTTTAGGGGAGATATTATTTCATTCAAGCTTCAGATGGACTCCCTTATGGCGGGTAAAGCTTTTCTAAGGACTAATATCGGCAGGGCAAGTATAAGAAGAAAGGAAATAATTGAGCACATAAACTCCAAAAGAGCAATAAGTTCGCAAGATTGGCATGATGTTCCCATGATGTTGGTTTCAGAAAGAGAGTATGAAATAGATCTTTCTCTTCTTGAAGTAGGCCACTTTGAAGCAATAGCTTTCTTTTTGCCGAATAACGAAATAGAGCCCATCTGGCCAGGATCTGAAAATGTTTGTATAAACGTGGAGCCTGCGGAGTATTGCTGTGCTAACAGCATATACTGCGCATTTCCCCGCCAGTTCGGAGCAAATAAATATTACTCGAAGTCAACGCCTATCGAAGGGCTCACCAATGAAGACATGCTGCAGTATGATAGAGAAGGATTTACAATAATCCCTCCATCAGGGACATTCAGAGATCTGATCAACGAACTCGATTTTATAACAGAGACTTTGAATTGCAGAATTATACACTTGCTGCCTGTTAATCCAACACCTACCGTTTATGCCAGAATGGGGCGTTACGGCAGTCCTTACGCATCTCTTGACTTTACAGACATAGACCCGTCTCTTGCGGAATTTGACAAAAAGGCAACGCCTCTGGAGCAGTTTATGGAGCTTGTGGATGCAATCCATAAAAGGAATGCAAAGCTCATAATTGATGTGGCTATAAATCATGTTGGGTGGGCCTCTAAGCTGCATGAAGAACATCCCGAATGGCTTATGCGCGAAAAAAACGGGACGATTGTTTGTCCTGGAGTATGGGGAGTTGTTTGGGGGGACCTGACGGAGCTTGATCATTCGCGTCCTGACTTATGGGAGTATCTTGCGAAAATGTTTCTTACTTGGACATCAAGAGGGGTTGATGGGTTTCGGTGTGATGCAGGGTACATGATTCCGTTCGAAGCGTGGGAATACATAATTGCAAAAGTCAGGACGGAATATCCAAATACCATATTTCTACTTGAGGGGCTGGGTGGAGATCCCAAGATTACTTTTAACTTGCTTAACAAGGCTAATATGAATTGGGCATATTCCGAGCTTTTTCAGAATTATTCTAAACAGCAGATAGAGTCTTATGTAGCTTCATCACACAAGAAAAGCTCTGAAGACGGGCTTATGGTACATTATGCGGAGACTCATGATAACAGCAGAATGGCAGCTAAGTCAAAAACATACGCAAAAATGAGGACAGGTCTTTGCGCGCTTTTATCGGATTGCGGAGGGTTTGGCTTTATGAATGGAGTTGAATGGTTTGCGGAAGAGAACGTTGATGTCCACGAGGCAAGTGCATTAAATTGGGGGAGTAAAGAGAACCAGGTTGATTTCATAAAAAGGCTGAATTCAATATTGATTTCTCACTCGGCTTTTTATCGCGGCGCAAAAGTTGTATTTCTGAAAACAAATAGTAATGATACTATAATGGCGCTAAGATGTTGTGAAGATAACAGGCATCAGCTTCTTATTGTTATAAATCTTAACTGCAATAAAAATATTGTTATTAATCCCAGAAATATAGAGATCCCGGAGTTTTACTCAACTACTGCACACGATCTTATAACGGAGAAAAAATTTAATTTAAAGGAAGAATCTTTAAATCTTGAGCCTGGAGAAGTTTTGTGCCTCTCGTGGGACGTCAGAGATATGACGCATGTTTTTGAGAAAGAAAACAACAATATTCTAATTCCTGACAAAATAGACAAGCAGCGTGCTCGCGCTGCAGCGTTGGGTTTACTACAATGGAAAAATGGGACGAACATAGTGGCAGGCTTGGAAACTGATAATATGGGAAAACAGTTTCTCGAAGATCCTGAAAGGTATTGCAGTACTATTTTTGCAAAAGGGGAGCCCGTTCCTCTTATTCATTGGAATTGGCCAAGGGATATCAAAAGGAAAGTCATAGTCCCACCTAATCATCTTATCATGGTTTCTGCAGAACAACGGTTCAGGGTTACACTTTCCAACAGTAAAAAAGTTTTTTCGTATTTTGGTAGCTTGAGATCTTCAAAAGGTGAATATTTTTATATTTTAACTCCTCCGAAAATTAAGTTGACCGAGCAAAAAACTTTGACCATAAAAATGTCCGTTTACGGAAAGGATAAAACCATAAAAGAAGAGTCTGAACTGTTATTTCTGACAGAAGATATCCATAGAGTTAAAACCACATTGAATAATTCTGATATACGAAAATATTCAGGGTCGTTTGTTGATACGAATGGTGGCGGAGGAATGATTCATGCCAACATAGAATGGGGAATCTTGAAGTCGAAGTACGATGCTTTTCTGGCTGCAAATCTGGACAAAAATGTCCCCGTAGACAGGCACGTTATGTTTACAAGATGCAGGGCATGGGGGCTTTACCAGGGACGGTCAGTGGAGTTAAAAACGGATAACATAGAAGCTTTCAGGTTAAATATTGATGGTGGCGGGACTTGGGATTTTCATTTGCCTGTCGGGAACGGATTTTATGTCGATATAAGCATTGCTCTTACGATGATTAAAAATAAAAATTCAGTAAAAATGAGTGTATTTAGACACAGTGCCAATGGCCGTAATTGCTATTTGCATGATTCTGTTGAGATGAATTTGATTCTTAGGCCAGACATAGAGGATAGAAGTTTTCATAATAATACAAAAATAGACGATGCATTAAGGAGAAAATGGGAAAAAGCGGTTAATTCTTTTGAAAAGGGATTTTCATTTTCCGCCGAACCAAGCCGTGAGCTTGTGATAGTTACAACAAAAGGCCTTTTTAGGTTTTCGCCTGAGTACTGTTATTCGATCTATTATGAAACTGAAAAAGAAAGAGGAATGGATTGCAATGGGGATCTCTTCAGTCCAGGATATTTTAATATTAACCTTATTGGAGGCGAGCAAGCTGAAATTATTGCGGAAATAAATGCCGCTCAGGAAAAAAATACCCCGAACTACAAGGGCAATATTAATTTCAAATATTTAATGGATGCGACGAATCCTCTTGTAGATCATGTTTTAGTCAGAGCCATAAAAAAGTTTGTTGTTAAGAGAGACAATTTGAAGACCGTTATAGCAGGGTATCCGTGGTTTCTTGATTGGGGTAGAGATACTCTGATTTGTGTCAGAGGAATGTTGTCTGCATGTATGCTTGACGATGTTAAAAAAATATTAATGCAGTTTGGGAAATTCAGCGAAAAGGGAACGCTTCCGAATATTATTCAAGGAAAGATTGTTGGTAATCGTGATACTTCAGATGCGCCATTGTGGTTTTTTGTCGCCTGCAGCGAATACTGTTCTGCTCTTGGCAATTATGATATTTTAGAGGAAAAAGTTGATGAGAAACGAACCCTTCTTGAGGCTCTAAAGTCCATAGCTACAGGGTATATCAACGGAACTTCAAACGGAATAAAAGTTGATCCTGATTCTGGTCTTGTTTTTAGCCCTCCTCATTTTACCTGGATGGACACGAATTATCCGGCCGGAACGCCAAGAGAAGGTTATCCAATAGAGATTCAGGCATTATGGTATTACGCTCTTAATTTTCTTGGGAAAATTGATAAGAAAGAGGCGGTTCAGTGGCAGACAATGGCTAAAAGAGTCGCAGAATCTGTGGAAAAATATTATATTATGGACTATTTGAGCGGCAATGGTGAAAAAACTGGGAAGAGATGTCTTTCTGATTGCCTGCATTGTTCAGGATTTAAGCCAGCCAAAGCTGCTGAAAAAGATGATCATATCAGACCCAATCAGATTTTTGCTATTCCTTTTGAACTCGTTAGCGATTATGAGCTAAGCACAGGGATTCTGGAATCTTCCTATGAGTTGTTGATTCCCGGGGCAATGCGAAGCCTTGCTGATAAACCCACAACATATCCGTTGCCGATATACAAGAATAACAGCAGGGTGCTTCTTAATGACCCGGTCACTCCTTATTGGGGTGAATACTCAGGAGATGAGGACACGAGAAGAAAGCCTTCTTATCACAATGGAACGGCGTGGTCATGGCCCTTCCCATCATATTGCGAGGCATATTACAAAATTTATGGCAAAGATGGACTCGCTCATGCAAGAAGTATCCTATCCTCTGCTCTTCCGATTTTAGAAGAAGGGTGCCTCGGCCAACTGCCCGAAGTTCTTGATGGAAACTTTCCTCATAAGCAAAAGGGGTGCGATGCTCAGGCATGGAGCGCTACGGAATATTATAGGGTGTGGAAACTTCTGCACAGTTAAATTTATTTGGCATAATATCTAATGAAAAGAAATGACTTTAATCTAAATAATCTAAAAGCAAGATTAGGTGAATGTGCCGATAAAGATAAGGCAGAAATCTTGCAGCGTTTTTTTAAGACAGGTAAAGGACAGTACGCGGAAGGAGATATTTTTATCGGTGTTACAGTTCCTGTTATGCGAAAAATAGCCGGAGAATATTTAGATTTAGAACTGGATGTTGTGGTTACTCTTCTCAAGTCTCCTATCCATGAAGAGAGATTGTTATCTCTTTTAATTCTTGTTTTGAAATTCCAAAAGGCTGATTTGATAAACAAGGAAAAAATCTATTTACTTTATCTAAAACATACAAAACACATAAACAATTGGGATTTGGTTGACCTATCGGCGAAACACATTGTCGGAAGTTTTTTATTTGATAAAGGCAGGAAACCTTTGTATATACTGGCAAAATCAAATAATCTTTGGGAAAGAAGAATTGCCATTTTATCAACCCATTACTTTATTGAGCGTAATGACTTTACTGACACACTTAAACTTTCTGAAATTTTACTAGCAGACAAACACGATTTAATACACAAGGCCATCGGGTGGATGCTTAGGGAAGTTGGTAAACGAGATCTGACGGTAGAAGACGAGTTTCTTGCGAAATATAGCAGAATTATGCCAAGAACTATGCTTCGGTACGCTATTGAACGATTTCCCGAAGAAAAAAGAAAGCAGTGGCTGGGGGGGAGGTGATTTTATGAATGTACTATTTGTATGTACCGGCAATACGTGTAGAAGCCCTATGGCTGAAGGATACTTTAGGCATTTATGTCAGAAAAATAATGCAAAAGATATCGGAATTAAATCCGCAGGAGTAGGCGCTATTGACGGGTGTCCGACTTCTGATGGCGCATTGATGGTGCTTAGAGGGTTGGGAATAGATTTAAGTGAACATAGAAGTCAGAGGCTAACTGCTTCCTTATCGGCCTGGGCTGATATTATTGTTGCGATGACGCAGGGGCATAAAGATATTGTAAGCAGACAATTTTCGAATTTTAATGGAAAAATTGTGCTGCTTAAAAAATATGATGGAAAAAGTGGAGATATTTTTGATCCGATTGGAGGAGATTTTTCTACTTATAAAGCATGTTTTTCGGATATGAGAAAAGCACTTGACAATTTATTTGCGACTCTTGATAAGTAGGATATGAGTTATTCCTTAATATGGGCTTTTCTTCGGGCCTAATATTGACAGGCATCACAACTGAAAAAACTATCCACTCTCACCAGATAAAACCCGATTTTGTATTCAGAAAAATAACATGACCGATCTAGACGTAGTCGAAGACTTTGCAAAGTTAACGATCTGTAATATAATTTAACGATCGGTTATGAGATGTCATGCGGAAAGATTAACTCTTTAAACTAAAGGAGATGCTATGAACAATTTTCAACAAACCCAGAAGCAGCTTTCATTTAAGATTTTTGTTAGGGTTATGGATACTATATTTTTTCCTTCATGTAGTGCTCAAGCAATCAAAAGAAACTGTAGTTTACGCCGGAATTTTTACATTTATTAGTACTGTTGGACTTGACCTTGTGATTACCTTATTGGTATTTCTATTATGGAAAAGAACAGCAGGACAGAAGAAAAAACTATTTGCTTTATTCTGCGTCTCGTTTGCGCTGCTTGCCATTGCGGATTTTAACTACACCTTAACCGTAGACATTTTAGGTATTACAAATTACTCAGGCGCTGCTGCATCTCTGTTTAGAATTCCATTCACAGGATTTCTTATTTTTCAACTTTTAGGCTGGGGGATTATTTTCCTAAAGTCAAAACCGCATCAAAATGACCGAACTTTTTTTATTTCATATTTGCCTGTTGCTCTGACAATATTAATTATTTTTACCATTTTTCTTCTTTCCAATATTACATGGAAGGTTCAGGTTTCCTCATTATTTAAACTATACTGCTTGTCGGATACCATATTTCAAACTACGGGGTTTGTTTTTGCTTTGTTATGCCTGGCTATTACCACTAATAAACAAATTCGTTTTATAACTACTGGATTTCTCATTATTATTACTGATGTTTTTTTTGCTATATCGAGCCATATAACACAAAATCTACTGCCAGTTGCTTGGACAGAAAATATGTGGTTTGCAGGATTGCTTTTAATCACTTTCGGATTCAGTAATATGTTAAAAAAAACCTCAGATTTAAAAACAGACCGGTGGCTGAATAGTTTGAACAGCGTGCAGGCGCAATGCGCTTTTTGGAGTTTTGTGATTTGTATGTCATCGTTAATTATCTTTTCGGGAATTAGTTATTTGCTTATTGGACGTGATCTTCTAGAGGTATTTCCTTTGCAATATTTACCTTCGGTACTGATTGCATTTTCAGTATTTGCCGTCCTAATCAGTTCAATACTTGCGAGAGTTTTGTCCGCGCCATTCGAAAGAGTCAGGAGTATAATAGACACATATTTGAATGGGAAAAACTTTGATACAGTTCATGGAAAGCACGGGCGCAATATTTATGAATTTGAACTCTTGGAGAGTTTTTTAACGAAATCATTTGAAGTTTTAGGCGAAAAAAATAAGGCTCAACAAGAGCTGTTTAATTGTGCGAATCAGGTGGCGCATGATATTAGATCTCCGCTAACATCGTTAAATATGGTATCTAAAATATTACCCGAATTGCCAGAGGAAAAGCGGATATTAATCAGAAATGCGGCGCAGCGCATAAACGATATTGCCAATAATCTCCTGGTGAAATATAAAGTAGATAAGGAGGTCGGTGCAGAAACACACCTGAAAGCTGAATTAGTTTCAAGCCTTTTGGATCATCTGGTATCAGAAAAACGATTTCAGATGGCGGAAAAATCAATAGAGCTCATTTTAGACTTGGGAAACAACACTCACGGCTGCTTTGTTAATTTGGAATCAGGGAAATTAAAAAGAGTAATTTCCAATCTGATTAACAATGCATCTGAGGCTATTGATGCAAAGGGTATTATTCGGCTTACCCTTGAAAAAGAATTAGACACGCTAGCGATAAAAATTATTGACAATGGTAAAGGAATTCCCCAAGATATCCTTCCGAAAATAAAGCAGGGCGAGATAAGTGTTGGCAAAAAAGAAGGGTTTGGTTTGGGAATTTTCGGAGCTATTCAAAATATCAAAAAATGGAAAGGAACTTATGAAATTCAATCAAAAGAAGGAGAAGGAACAACCTTTATAATCAGATTGCCAATAACAGAAGCTCCTGGCTGGTTCCAGTTCCAAATAAATATCACACAGGGAATGAACGTTATAGTTCTGGATGACGATCAATCTATCCATGACGTCTGGGAAACACGTTTTCAGGAATACATTAAAAACGGGAAGATCGTATTGGAACATTTTTATACCCCATCAACATTTATTGAGTCTTGTCAAAGTTTATCTTCAACGAAAACACTATTTCTAATAGATTATGAACTGCTCGGTTCTGAAGAAACCGGGCTGGATTTAATAGAAAAACTTGAATTAAAAGATCATGCGATACTCGTAACCAGCCGTTATGAAGAGCCGGCAATCAGGGCTAAGATAATAAATCTTGGTATCAAGACTATCCCAAAAAATTTCGCCCCGTATATCCTGATCGAATTTTCGATATCTTTGTAGGACTATACAGTTCGCTGGTAAAATCAATAAATTCGAGTATTTTTGTAAAGAGTTAAAATTCAATATTAGTAGTAAGGATACGAATAATGAGAAGGATTGAGGACTGTGTTGGGAAAAAATCAGAAATATTGATTGCTACAGACCATGGCGGCTTGGAAATGAAAGGTTTTATCGTAAAAAAACTTTCTGAATCAGGATATAAAGTTATTGACCTGGGGCCGAAGGCATATGATGCGAATGATGACTATTGCGACTATGCTTCAATTCTTGCCGAAAAAATTTCAAAAGGAGAATCCGAACGAGGTATTTTGATATGCAGAAGTGGAATTGGAATGGCTATCAACGCCAACCGTTTTCACTATGTAAGAGCTTTTATTGCTTATGATGAAAATTTTGCAAAAGCCAGCAGAGAACATAACTGTTCAAATGTCCTTGTTCTTCCTGCTGACTATATAGACATGGAAAGTGCGGTAAGTATTACAAAAACCTGGTTGACTACTTCATTTACCGGTGAGTCCAGGCATTTAAGAAGACTGGAAAAGATAGAAAAGAAATCTTATGATGAAATAGCTGCGGTTCGTACTGTCGATCCTGAAATGGCTAAATACATTGATGAAGAGCTTGAGAGGCAGGAGGACGGGCTGGAATTGATTGCCTCTGAAAACTTTGCCAGTGCTGCGGTTAGGGCGGCGCAGGGAAGTATCTTAACAAATAAATATGCAGAAGGGTATCCGGAAAAACGCTATTACAGCGGTTGTCAAGTTGTCGACAAAGTAGAAGCTATTGCAATAGAAAGGGCCTGTAAGATTTTTGGCGCGGAGGCCGCAAATGTTCAGCCGCATTCCGGAAGCCAGGCAAATATGGCCGCATACTTTGCGATAATCAAACCTGGAGATACTATTCTAGCTATGGACTTGGCACATGGCGGGCACCTTACACATGGTCATCCGATGAACTTCAGCGGCATGTTGTACAATGTCGTTCATTATGGTGTTTCAAAGGAAACTGAAATGATCGATTATGATGTAATTGAAAAGCTCGCGCTTGAACATAAACCACAGGTAATTGTCGCCGGTGCCAGCGCCTACTCAAGAACAATTGATTTTCCAAGGTTGAGAGTTATTGCGGATAAGGTTGGGGCTAAATTGATGGTTGATATGGCACATATAGCCGGTCTCGTGGCCGTCGGGCTGCATCCAAGCCCTGTTCCATATGCCGATATTGTAACAAGCACCACCCATAAATCTTTAAGAGGTCCTCGAGGCGGGCTGATTCTGTGTAAAGAACAATACATTAAAGATATAAATTCTAAGCTATTCCCTGGCATTCAGGGCGGTCCTTTACTTCATGTTATTGCTGCCAAAGGAGTATGCTTTCATGAAGCCATGACTCCGGAATTTAAGCAGTATCAGCAACAAGTAATTGTCAATGCAAAAAGACTCGCCTTAGAGCTTGAAAAATGCGGGTTCAGAATTGTTTCAGGCGGTACGGATAATCACCTGATGCTTGTTGATTTAAGACCTAAAAAAGCTACAGGAAAAGAAGTAGGTATAGCCTTGGAAAAAGCCGGAATAACCGTCAATAAGAACATGATCCCATTTGACCCCGAAAAACCATTTATTACAAGTGGCATAAGAATTGGGACTCCAGCAGTAACGGCTAGGGGCTTGAAAGAAGAGGATATGGTACTTGTGGCTAAATGGATAGACAGAGCTGCCGCAAACCTTAACAATAATGCGGAACTCACGAAGATTTCTGCGGAAGTTAAAACGTTTATGGGTAAACATCCAATGCCAAGTTTCTGATTAGTTGGCGTCCAACATCAAATATTTATCAATCTTTAATAAGTCCGTTACTGTACATCCTTTTAGCAAGATAGACTACTGGGGTGTTAATTATCGAGACAATGATGGAAGTAATGTAAGAAGTGATAGATAATTCCAATAAATAATTGAATGTAAGCAGGCCATAAAAAGCTACAATAGTAAAAATAGCATTGTCAAAAATTGCAGCTATTGTTGTACTCAAGTTATTTCTGCCCCATATGTATTTGTTCTTTGTTGCTTTCTTTAGTAACAAGTATATAAACGCAGCGATGGCATGTGAAATATAATAAGCAGTGAAACTGGCAATTATTATTCTTGGAAGAAGATTAAAAATTCTGCTTAAAGCGGTATAGTTGCTTATCGATGAAGCTTCCTGAATAACAGAAAAATTAACCGCTAAAATCATATTAACAGTAAAAAAGATCAGAGCGATAGTGCTTATTATGATAGCTTTTTTAGCTGCTTCTTTCCCATGGTTTTCGCAGATTATGTCTATAACAAGGTAGGTGGCTCCGTACGTGACATTCCCTAGCGTGGTAGTTATCCCTAAAATATTTACTTGTAACAGAGTCTGCAAATTCGATAAAATTGTTAGTAGCGACAGTAAAACAACAAGTCCAATTTTACCAAAAAATCTATACGTCACTGCCACAGAAACAGGTATAGTCATCAGAGTTATTAACCAAAGAGTTGTATTCATAATAAGATATTGTTGTCCAGAAAAATTTCTATTCTGTCATTTCCCTGCAGGTTTTGAATCGCGTATTCTTTAAACCACCGAATGAGTGAGTAATCAATACCAATTTTTGTTGTGTTCTTGCAGAACACATTTATCGTGATTTTTTTAAAATGGGCAAGTCCCTCATCTATGTCATTAATAATATCTTTTTTACTTTGCCCCTCTATCCCAACAATAAGACATGTGGAATAATAGACTTCTTCTATATCATGAATTAGAGAGTTATAAATCTTTTTACCAAGTACATTTACACGAAATTCTTCGTTAAATGTTTCCAATCCAACTCGAAACCGCAGAGTTATTCCATTTTTCAGAAACAATGATTTTAGGGTGGGGATTTTTTTCATGTACCCTGGAAATGATTCAAAATAAATTGTACTTATATTTTTTTTGATAGCAAGATTCATTATTTCATTGATAGTGCTCGATGGGAGTTCAAATACTGAACCGGAATTTATAACCTCCAATAGTCCAAACTTACCAGAAACATTAGATAAAACTTCTTTGTTAAACGATATGATTTCATCCGGCTTTAGCCCAACGTTGTCAAGATAATAATCGCAAAATTTACAGTGACGCCGATGACAGCAGGGATTGGCTTTTAAAAGAACCATTTCCCTCTTTTCTGCATTTAAAATATTGTCTTGGTCATCTATAGTTATATATCTCTTCATGTGATAGAATAGACATCTAAATTGCTTACTTTTTTAGTATTATCTAACTAAAAGTTTATAGTTTTCTGATTTTAGGGTTGTTTATTATAGACAACTTGAAGACCTCAAATATATCGCAGTCGATCAAACTTTGAGAAACTGTACGATCCGGAAAAATGCTAACAAATATTGGAGTTAAACTAAGGTATAACCTATGCTGCCTGATTATGATGTAATAATTATTGGCGGGGGGCCGGGCGGGGCCTCCGCAGGAATTGTATTGTCCGAAAGCGGATTAAAAACCCTGATTGCCGACGAGTGCAATTTTCCCAGAGAGAAGGTTTGCGGAGACGGACTTACCGGAGATTCCATTCGCAATCTAAAATATCTTGGGGCGTGGAGAGATGTTTTAAATGCAGGGCACAGAATGGGAAAAATTGAATTTTTCCCCTTTCCCGAACAATCTTTTACGATCAACGCTGAAATAGTTACATTTGAAAGAAAAGTTCTGGACGATATCCTTCTTAAAAAAGCACTGAAAAATAATGTTAATTTTGAACAGTTGCTGTTTACTGGAAAGCATGAAATCAGAAACGCTCTTATTTTTTTGGAATTCACAAAAAAAGACACAAATGAGAAAAGAATTATCTCCTGCACTTATGCTGTTATCGCGACGGGTTGTCAGAAATTAAACGTGCTGAAAACCATTTCTAACGGAAAAATAAATAAACCTGATCTTGCAGCGGTACGAGGATATTACAAGGGAGATTTCCCAATAACCCATCCTATGGTCTATTTTGATGAAAGATTGAAAAATGGGTATGCGTGGATATTTCCGATGGGTAGAGGTTTTTTTAATATAGGGTGCGGGGTTAAAACAAAAATTGCATCTTCCATAAATCTGCAGCTTCTGCTTAAAGAATTTGTTGATGAAATTAATGAAAAATATGGAGTAGCTCAAGGTGTCTGGAAAGAAAAACCTAAAGGTGCAGTGCTGTCTAGCGGCATGAAAAATTATAGACATTTGAAGCTGAAAAATACATTTTTTGTAGGAGAAACTATAGGGTCAACTTATTCTTATACCGGAGAAGGCATCGGAAAAGCCCTCGAAACTGGGATAAATGCCGCTCATACGATTCTTAATTTTTATAAAAAAAAGAAGGATATAGGAAAAGTTTATAGAAAAATATTAAGAAAAGAATTATTTCCCCGCTATCGTCCATATTTCTGGGCAGATAAACTATTTACATCCCCTCTGAAAAACTACTTTTACCGTAAAATCTGCGTAAGTAAAAGGCTTCAGAATGTTATTGCCGGCATACTTACAGAGCGGATTAGATTTGAAGAAGTGTTATCTGTCAAGAAACTCTACACTAAGCTATTCTGGAAACGCTGAAGATTTTTCTAACTGCGAAATACTTTAAAAATCGGAATAATAATGAAAAACAGAGGATTTTATACAACTATATTGACTTCAGTCGGCGCAGGGCTTGAGTATTATGATTTTACAATATACGCCATGCTTGCTCCTTTTATCGGACTGAATTTCTTTCCGTCAACAAATTCATTTGCTACGCTGATAAACACATTTTGCGTTTTTGCTGTTGGTTATCTTGTAAGGCCGCTAGGCGGCGTGATTTTTGGTCATTACGGAGATAAGCACGGAAGAAAAAAAATGCTCATTTTTGTAATGGCCTTGATGGCGGGCTCCACCCTATTAATGGGGGTTCTTCCTAATGTTAATGCTACAGGGTATTATATTGGGCTTGTTTTTGTGATATGCCGCCTAGCTCAGGGAATCTCTTTTGGTGCGGAAATGCCATGTTCTTTGACTTTTATTTCAGAACATGCCGGAAAATCCTACAGAGGAATGAATTGCGGGATAATGGCATCTTTTGTCACTATAGGAGTACTTCTGGGATGCTTTGTTGTTTATCTCCTTTCTGTGAACCTGACTAAAAATCAGATGTTTGCGTGGGGGTGGAGAATTCCTTTTATTTTAGGAGGTTTTCTGGCTGTAGTTGCGTATTTTGTACGGGAAAAAACATCAGAAACAAGATATTTCAAGAACAAAGATAATTGCTGCGAGTATCCTGTAAGGACATTGTTTGTAAGAAATTTTAGCGGGGTAGTTAAAGGCATAGGAATCGTATTGTTCCCAAGTTGTTTTATTCTGTTTTTTCTTGCCATACCTGCCTATCTTATAGATATATTTGGGTTTGCCGCACCGGATATATATTTTTCAACGATGGTTTCTTATGGCCTTACAATTATTGCTTTACCCTTCTTTGGGTGGTTGTCGGATATTTTCGGGCGGAAAAAAATCCTGATAACCGTATTGCTTGTTTTTATCTTATTCGGAGGTCTTTTATTTGAACTGTTGCATGTCGGCAATAACTCTTCCCTATTGTTGTTTATGTTGGGATATCAGCTTATTATATCTGCAATGGCGGGGTGCTATTATCCTCTGCTTTCGGAACTTTTCCCAACGAATGTACGCTACAGTGGCGTCGCGGTAGCATATAACTTTACGTACGCAGCAGCCTCTTTCACACCGATAGCAGTAAGTTTTATTTTTAAGACATTTAATAATATTTACAGCATTTCGGCTTTTTTTATCGTCATTGCTGTTATATCGTTAATTTCATGTTTCTTTATAACAGAATGTGCAGGAAAGGTTTTGGACTGAAAAAACATAATGAACGATGCCATGTTAAAATGTATCGGATGTAACATCGTATACACCATTGAAACAAAAAAACCTGTTTACGCCTGTGAAAATCGTGGGAATGGGGTTTTCACCCATATTTTAGAAAAAATACTTCCGGACGAATTTTCTTTTGATATAAGAACACTTTTGGATCTTTCCCCAAATTCCACCAATCCCTATTTATTGTTCAGAAAATTTTTCTACAGTTATTATATTGCGAAAAAGCTAAAAATTGATTTCAAATCACTTGTAACGGAAATAAACGATAGATTGAAAGCCGGCGGAGAACCTGGCTTCGAAATGACCCCTTTTCTGGTAAAAGATAATATTTCCGGTATCCCCGGAAGAACTTTGATAAAAAACGAAACATGTAATGTTTCAGGCTCCCACAAAGCAAGACATTTAATGGGGAATGTTATTTATCTTGAAGTTTTAAATAAGGCAGCCATTATTCAAAAAAGGCCAAAACTTGCGATATACAGCTGTGGGAATGCCGCATTAGGCGCAGCAGCCGTAGCAAAGGCAGCAGGATATAAACTGGATGTATTTGTTCCTCTAAATGTAAATCCAAGAGTGATTCAAAAACTCAATTATTACGGAGCAAGCGTAGTCGCGTGCCCAAGAATCTCAGGAGAATCAGGAGACCCTTGTTATAACAGATTTCAAGAAGCTCTAGCTTCAGGCTCAGTTCCTTTCTCTTGTTCCGGTCCCGATAATTGGTCAAATATAGAGGGAGGGCAAACCCTTTGTCTGGAACTTATAGCCCAGGCAAGCCTGATAAAACAAAAAATAGACGCAATAGTAATTCAGGTCGGCGGCGGAGCATTGGCTAGCTCAGCCGTAAAAACTATTGAGGAAGTGTATTGGGCAGGCTCAATAGATACGATGCCGGTAATACACACAGTTCAAACAGAAGGCGGATATCCGTTGGTAAGAACGTATCTTATTATGCTAAAAGAAATCGCAATAAAAAATAATATGGAATGCTCCCTAACCATAGATGATTCTGATGAACCAATTTTAAGAAATCAGGCATTTCTGAAATACTTAAATAACAATTTACAGGAAATTTTGAAAATAGCTGAATTCTGCAAGGCTAATTATACCACAGATAAGGTACAGAATATTTTCAGGGACTGCGCACAGAACATGAAGAAATATATGTGGGCCTGGGAGGGAGAGCCTCATAGCATAGCTCATGGAATACTTGACGATACCACATATGACTGGTTTAAGATTATGCAAGGGATGTTTCGTTCCGGAGGCATTCCAATAACAGTTACGGAGCAGGAATTAAAAGACGCCAACACTCTGGCTAAAAAAATCACAAAAATAAATGTAGACCATACTGGCTCATCAGGATTCTCCGGCTACATAAAGCTCAAAAATCTGGGTATTATTTCAAAAACAGCGTCTACTGCTGTTTTTTTTACTGGAATTGAAAGATAGTTTTAACTTAAAAAATGGGAGACCTTAACAAATTTCATTCCCCGTGACATCGAACGCAAGTCTGACGTCATGCTAGGCGTCGTATTCCTGTTTTGATCCATTGTAATTTGATGTGTCAAAAGTATTTTCTGGAATATATTCTATCATAAGTTGGCGTAAAGCTTTTCCGTCATTTTCTAAAACAAGTTTCTCCAATAATGAAATATCAATCTTAGGCTGCTTTGGTGCGGTTTTTGACTTTTTCATTACCCAGATTTTTTCATAAGGAGTCTTTGCGATATTTTCATCTTCTGTCATTACCTCTTCGTACTCTTTTTCTCCAGGACGCAGACCTGTATATTCTATCTTAATATCTTGATCTGGGATAAGTCCTGAGAGTTCTATAAGCTTACGAGCCATATCGGCTATCACGACTGGCTCACCCATTTCTAGGACCATAGTTTCTCCACGTTGTCCAATTGCACCAGCCTGTAAAACAAGATCTACAGCCTCAGGTATTGTCATAAAAAACCTTCTAATATTTGGGCTGGTCACTGTTACCGGACCTCCATTTTTTATTTGCTCTTTAAATAGAGGAATGACACTTCCGCTACTGCCAAGGACATTACCAAAACGAACCGCTACAAAAATCGTTTTACTGTTTTTCCCATTACAAATTATTTGTTCAGCAATTCGTTTGCTTGCCCCCATGACACTGCTGGGACGCACGGCCTTATCAGTCGATATCATAACAAACCGTTTCACATTGCATTGTTGCGCTACTTTGGATAAACGGTAAGTTCCTATTATATTATTTCTGACGCATGCGGGAATATTTTCTTCCATAAGCGGCACATGCTTATAGGCGGCCGCATGATACAGTAGATCCACCCCATCTACAAAATTTATAGCTGCTTCTACCTCCTCTTCATGGCGGATATCTCCGGCAAAAGGAATTACACAAAGATCAGGATAAGATATTTTCAATTCCTGCTCTATTTTATATAGGGAGAACTCGTTTGTTTCAAAAAGAATAATTGAGGAAGGATGATATTTTGCAGTTTGCCTGCACAGTTCTGATCCTATACTGCCGCCAGCTCCTGTTATCATGACCTTTTTGCCAATAAGTGAATTTAAAACTACATCTCGGTCAAATTTTTTTTCTCCCCTTCCAAGAAGATCTTCCAGTTCAACATCCTTTATGCACGAAATTGAGAACCCTCCGGATACCAAGTCCGACAATGAAGGAATTGTGTGGAATTGGCAAGCCACTTTTTGACGAGAACAACTCTCGACAATGACATTCATTTGTGCCGGTTTATTAAAAGGAGGAAGAATCAGCACATAATTGGCATCTCTTTTTTTAATAATACTTCCTACCTTATCTACGTCTGCATAATATACTGGTGATCCGTGAAGCCTCATATTGTGTTCGAGATAATTATCAGTAATAATGCCAACAAAACGTCCTATATTTTTTATTCTGTTGCTGCGAATAATTAGATCGCAATCATGTAGAACACCAATAATAATTACTCTATTTCCATGACTTTCGGAATTATAATTATTCTTATTGAGGCATCTTTCACGCAAGATCCGGATAAGATACCTTCCCCCTCCGGCCCACAAGGACAAGAAAACAATTTCCATAAGCAAAATAGAGCGTGAAAGTTGGGAAAAATCTTCCCTGAATATTAAAAATACTAAAAACAGGAATAAAACAACAGTTCCCAATGAAGCTAATAATATTTCAGGGACATCATCTATGCTGAAATACGCCCAAATTCCGGAATGCAATTTAAAAATAGCAAAGACAAATACACAACAGGTGCACAATATCGGCAGGGTTCGAAAAAATATTTCTAGTTGAGGAGAAGGAATAGAAGCATCAAATTTAAGAAGAAATGCTAAAACATATGTAACTGCACATCCCAATACGTGCCAAAGGATAATTAAAAGGCGTCGCATTAGTGAATGTTTGATGATATTTTTTTTAAAACCATTGAGATTTCTGCTCAAAAAATATAAAAAGCTTTCTTTTAAAAAAAATGGCTTAGTCATAAATGCAATCCATAAAACAATATTCAATATATAAGTTTACTGTCATAATCTACATCGTATTCGTATAAAGAAAAGCAGATATGCTTTTCTTTAAATTCTTTTATTAGTTTTAAAGGGAATCTTGTTTTTCTTTCTTTAAAAAAGTTTTTAAAATCATTGTCAGATTTTTCTACAAGCACAAAAGTCTTAATTCCCTTTCTTTCTATAGTACTCAACGCGTAATCCAAGCTTTTAAGATCTTTGTCTAAAATAGATTCAAAAGTAAAACATTCTACTCCTGCATGGTACGCAATCCTCGCACAATCTTTTGTTTCGTCAAAAATAAGAAGCGTTTTCTTTTCTGAATTTCTTATTATTTGTATAATTTCTTTTAGATAACTTTTATAATCAGGCGAGCTTAGCGCTTTGCCGATACATGATACACCAATTATTAAAATCAGAAAGATTTTTATGCGAGTGATAGTAAGTACCGGGATTTTTTTTGAAATATATTTTTGTAGAAATTCTCCCATTTCCGAAAAACCAATTACTGAAAATATAATAAAGAAAAGGGTAAGAGTATAGAGGTAACGAGCATTATATTTTGCATCCATATGCATGTAAAATAAAACACGAAAAAGCAATGTTATCAGAAAAAATATTAGAATAAACCTGAATATACTATTTAAAGGGATTTGCCTATAATTCAGGACTGCAAATAGAACCAAAATAAAAATAACAGGGAATGCAGAATCTAGAAAGACAAGATTTAGGAAATTTAAGAACATATTTCTATTTTGTAAAGATTGAATCAATGATTGAGTTAACTATAGAAAAAAAGGGGCTTGTGTATCTATTTTGGCACAAAGAAAAAGAATAATAAACGAACAAATTTAACGATAAAAAAATAGCTAAAACAAAAAAGAGAGAGCAAGAGTAGTATTTGATATCTATAATAGTTGCTGGGGAATGAGTGATGGCGAATGGATGATTATGTTTGCCAACAAATTTAATAACAATCTCGACAAAAACCCATATTAAAAAAATTATAATAAATTCATACCCTTCGTATCTGGCAAAGCAGGCCAATGTCACGACAAAAGAAAACAGGCTCCATTTAACTACAGACCTATTCTTTATTGCTGCAACAGCACAGACTAGAGCGATAGCTATCAATGGAATATATAAACTATCTCTAAGGCACCTTACGCTTATTCTGACTAAAGATGGATGAATAGCGCCGAAAAATGCTGCGAGTAAAGCTAAATCCGCCCTTTTAAGTAAAGTTTTTACTATATAAAACATGCAAAATGGAATCAAGGAACCTAACATAATGCCAAAAAAAATTCCTGTAATTTCAGGTTGAATTCCTAACTTGTATCCCAAACTCATTAGAAAGGGCAATAAGGGAGGAATCGTTTGTAGGCAATTTGAATACGTATAATTGGCTCCATAGTTAGCCCAATTAATAGCCATGTTAAAATAGATATAACAATCGACGTCATATCTATTCATTTCTATGGCTCTTATGATTCTTAGCACAATACCCAACAAAACGATAAGTATAAGTGATGCGGCTTTGTTCTTTGCTATATTTTTTAGGATATGGATAAAATCCATGTTTTTTAAAACCTTTTAGTTTGTTAAAATAAGAGTTGCCTCAATTGTCATGGCTCCATCAGGGGGTGGAGGCAATTTGTCTATTGTGCTAAGCATCCGTTTTACAGAATCGTCCATTTCTGCGAAATTGCTATTTTTTATAATCTGGTAGTCCATAAGCCTGCCATCTCTTCCTATATTGAGTCTAACCAACACAGAAGGGGGGGCTCCTGATACTGCAAGCTTCGAGGGCTGTTCCCACCTTTCATATAAAAGAGAAGATATTGAGTCATAATAGGTTAGCATGGCGGGATTTGCCTGAGCTGTACCGCTTGCCCCAAACTTCACGCTGCTCAAACTGTTTTTGAGATTTGCAGCCAATGCCGAAGCACTTACTCCTTGAACAGAATTTGTTGCGGTTGTATGCGCTACGGGTTTAAACTCCTTTATCTGGGTTTCCGTAGGCTTTGTTATTTGAGTTATATCAAGAGGCTTCCATGTTTTTTTTGCAGGAACTTTCTGAACTGATTTTGCTTCTTTTTGCTTTGCATTTTCTGTTTTTTTCTTTTGTTTTTGCGCCTGAGTTTGAGTCTGAGTTTGAGTCTGAAGAGATGATGAAGCTACCATTGCGCTCATTTCCTGATACGCTGCTGAACTTGTTAAACTAACGGTTATTGCCTGTGGCGCAGTCTTCCAAAAAAAGTTTTGGATAATTCCGGATAAATAAAGAACAAGAATAAAAGCTACATGAATAGCACCCACATACAGCATAGTTTTTTGAGACACTATGCCGTCACTTTGCTGTTCAAATTTAAGCTTCAGATACATAAAAACAGTTTCAGGTTTTTAAGGCTTGAAGGCCTCATTTTATAAAAAATCAATAATAATTATCAATAAAATTGTAGAAAAATCCTGTCTAACATTTAATGTAGGATTTGTTTTTTTCAATCATATAACATTATAAAGAGGAATTTATTGTGAGGGGAGCGTGTTTGGGAGGTAGTTTATTATGCGTACTATTAATAACATCATGCTGTTGTCTAATGAAAGCTAATGGTAATTTTACACAAAAGGATTCAGGGACCGCCTTTAATTCTTCAAAAGGTAGTTTTATAGAAATAGCACTAAAAGGGAACCCTACTACTGGTTACACGTGGAATATAGCCGAATACGATCAAGAAATACTTAAATTGGAAGGTTCAACATTTGTGCGAGATTCTGATTTGGCAGGAGCAGGAGGAGTTGAGATCTTTAAATTTTCAGTCATAGGTAAAGGTAAAACTACTTTGGTTATTCAATACAATCGGGTGTGGGAAAAAGATGTGAAGCCCATAGAAGTATTTAAACTTACCATCAATTCTAAGTAAATTAAAATTTATTATAATAGTTTTTAAGGAAAGCTTACATGCCTAGGAAATACCATATTGCAAACATTATAGGGGTAACATTGTTTTTAATATCATTTGTTTCTTTTAGTAGTGATGTGGCTGCTAAACAAGAGACATCTAGATCCGCAGACGCAAATCCCAAAGATTCAACGTCAACTTTCGAAGGCACCTCTGGAGCAGTAGCCGAAACTTCTAAATATTCAGGTCCAATTGTTGTTGGAAGCGATTTCTTTGTAAAGGAGGGGAAGAAATTTCTAAATTTAAGCGGAGCAGACATCGCAGTACAGCCTGATTATATTTTAAAAACTGCCGATGTCCTAGTTGTTGATATTTGGGGAGATTTGGATTTACATTATTCTCTAAATATAAATAAGGACGGCTCAATTGTTATACCCAACGTAGGCAGGGTTGACCTTCAAGGGCTTTCTTTTGAACAGGGGAAAAAGAAAATACTTAATAAATTGGCCGATACATATGGGTTCTACATTGATAAGAATGATCCTGGTGCTGGCAAAGCACACTTGGATATAACATTAGGGAAAATTTCCGGAGTAAAAGTCTACCTTTCCGGAGAAGTTGTTCATCCCGGCGTAGTAATGCTAAACGGCGCTAATTCATCAGTTATTGCCGCAATAGCTGCAGGCGAAGGACTCAAAAATACAGGAAGCGTAAGGAATATTCAAATTACACATGCGGATAACATTAAATCAGTGTTTGATTTATACGATTTTCTATTCAAAGGAAAATTATCACCGGAAAATAAATATTTAAAGGATGGAGATATCGTATATGTACCTCCCATGAAATATAAGGCTTATGCTCTAGGAGCTTTAACAAATCCTGGAACTTACGAAATAAACTCTGAGGAAACTCTAGCTTCGTTGATAGGCATTGCAGGAGGCTTTAGCAGTTTTTCTTCAGGAAAAATTGCTATTTCAAATGCAAGTAACGATATCTATGACAAAGAAAAGCGGAAAGCAGAAAGGCAAGAATATTTTTCAAAGGTAGAAAATTGTAAGGTTGGGGATAACGATATTATTCTTGCAAAAGAGCAATTAAGTCAAAAGCCGTATAGCTATATCGAAATTACCGGCAAAGGCGCTAGATATAATGGAAAACTCCGTTTCGAAAATGGATTAACAATTAAAGACTATATCAATAGGGCTGGAGGCTTATACCGTGACGCTTATAAAACTATTATTCTCCAATCCACAAATGAAGACGGAGCTACTTCCTTCAATGCATTAGAAACCTTCACGGATAAAGATAAAAATACTCGACTTTTACCTGGGGATAAACTAATAATAGAAGATTCTGACACTTTTTATAATAGCAATTTTGCTTTTATCTGTGGCTACTTCGAGCATCCACAGATGATGAAAATTACAGGTAATGAAAAGATTTCTGACCTTGTAAAAATTGGCAACCCAAAAAGTACTGCTAGCATTGAAAGCGCATCATTTACACATAATGGGAAGAGGATATTTTTTGATCTGCAAAAAATCATTGACAATCCAAGTTTAGGAATGAATATTAATGTTGGGATGCACGATATGTTATTTGTGCCAAAATCTGAACCGTATATTGAAGTTTCAGGAGGTGTATTGTCTCCAGGCTTTTATCCATATTCAAAAGGTCAGACAGCTAAATATTATATTGATCTAGCTGGAGGATTTTCTGATAATGCGGATAAGTATAACACTATATTAATTGAGGGTACAGGACATTCAATTAATGGATATTCATGGTGTTTGTGGTTTGCTGATCCTAACGTAAAGAATGGAACAAAAATAGAAGTTCCTGTAAAGGGATAATGAGAAAAATTATGGTTCTCGCAGTTCCGGCATCACGATAAAGTTGGGATACAACAACGATGAAATCGTTAAGATTTGTGACTAGTACTGCCCAACATATTAGCAGCCATCACACTAGGAACTTTAATAATATAAAAGCTTGACTATTTGACGAAGTTTCCGCATCCAGTTTTCAAAATTAGCCATTTCACCGCCGAAGCCAGAAAGCATATTGTTTCCGCTTGCAAATTAACAACACATGAAATCCGGGAAAACTTTAGTTTAAATATAAGCAAATCTGAAACAGAAAACTGCTTATTTTTTTAATTTCTCTTAAGCCAGCGGTAAAAATCGAAAGTGGTTCTGCCATTACGAATTACTCTAAAAGACAAAACCCCTTTGTATTGTTTTATCAGATATTTTAGCCTATTAAAAACAAGTCTTATCTTTCTGATGCTGATTCTTTTTTCTCCTCCAAACAAACTGATATTTTCCCCATTAAGAATCTTCAATGCCTGGCGAAAAAGATTTTGCCCAGTTGTACGTTGCAGCACACGGCTCAGTCTATCATCAGTCAAAGAAGAAACATCAAATAGCTCTTTTTGCATAAACGATATCTGCGGATATCCAAAATTATTGGGCCTAAATCTAGCTAATACTTCATCCGGCACATTTGCTCGGAATAATATTTTTGAAAGGTACAATATACAAAATACATCTTTTTCGGAAGTCCATTCCTTGGCTATAGAAAAAAGGGAATTCCAGTCCAGGTTTGATTGTTGCAAAATAAGAGCTATATCATAAAGTTGAAGCAATTGACCTCTGAAATTATCAATAACTATCTTTACACATAAATGAACAATAAGATATTCTAAAGGCAATGCAACAATTTCCAGTCCAAAGAGTTTTTCCACAACAACACTCCTCCACAATTTATCAGTATCGACTGATTTTTTCCACGAAAAAATCAGACTGGGAGAAATGTCCCAGTGTGGCTCTATTAAAATATCAGTTTTTGTAGTTATTCCTGGACAATGAAGCTGCCTCTTAGAATCCGCATCTTCTATGCTTTTAATTTTATATCCATTTCCTTCTAATAATTCGAATATTCTATCAGTGTCTTCCTTTTTAACCAGAATATCTATATCACACATCGGACGCAGCGCCGGTTTTTTATAAAATTTCTCGGCAATATAAGCGCCCTTCAGCAATATCACATCTATCTTATTGCCGCCTAAAATCATCAATAGATTTTTTATTTCATGATAAAGAATAGCATACCTTGCGGCAGAATTCATATACTCGCCTCGCAGCAAATCCGCCATCGCCGAAGGAAGAGGTAATTCATTTTTATATTTTAATAGTTTTGAGTAAAGAAGAGGAGCTAATTTATATCTGGACGAAAATGTTAAAAGAGTGTTCCAGTCTGCCTCAGTAAAGTTCCTAAGCCTGGACAGAAAACTTTCGCTGTCATCCTTAAAAGACAAAATATCGCAAATTAAAAATCCTGTTTCTTCTAATGTCATGAAATTACTCTTATTTTATTAATAATAATTGCAACTATTCATATTGTTTGGACAATACCATATAACTAGTAGTTACAATGTTTTTTAATTTTATCTGCGATCTGTTCCTTCGTGAAACCAAATTTTTCTTCAAGCACTTTTTGAGGTGCGGAAGCTCCAAAATGATCAATTCCGATGGACAATCCGGCATCTCCGACAAATTCTCTCCAGCCAAATGTTGTTCCAAGCTCAATCGATACCTTATTTTTGAAATCTGAAGGAAGAACATATTCCCTGTAAGCTTTATCCTGCTTCAAAAACAGCTCTCTTGAGGGCATGGACACTACGCCAGCGTTTATATTATCTTTCGCAAGAAGCTCAGATACTTTTAGAGCTAATCCAACTTCAGAACCTGTAGCAATCATTATCACATCAGGATTATCGCTGTCCTTAAGAATATAAGCGCCCTTTTGGACATCGATCCTTCCTGAAAGTTCAGTTGGTATAGAATCAAGATTTTGTCTAGTAAGAATAAGACAGACAGGCCCCTTTAGTCTTAAAGCCGCATTCCAGGCATGTGCAACTTCATTGGCATCGGCAGGCCTGATTACGGTAACATCAGGGATAGATCTGAGCATATTTAACTGTTCTATTGGCTGATGGGTAGGACCATCTTCTCCGACATAAATTGAATCATGAGTAAATATGTATATCACGTGCAGATTTTGAATAGCAGAAAGCCTTATAGCCGGCTTCATATAATCAGAAAATACCAGAAAGGTTGAGCCGTATGGGATAGCAGTTCCATAAAGAGCCATGCCGTTCATAGCCAACCCCATTTCGAATTCCCTTATTCCGAAATGTAAGTTTCTACCAGCCCTGTTCTGTGCCGTAAAACTTGACTCGTCGACAATGTTTGTTTTTGTTGAAGGAGAAAGATCTGCTGCGCCTCCAGCTAGAGCAGGAACTAGTTGAGCCACTTTTTGCATTATAATGCCACTAGATGCTCTGGTGGCTATAGGTTTACCTGTCGGGGTAATCGCTTTCAATTGGTCAAGCAAATCAGCAGGAAGATGTTTGTGAAGTAAAGCAGATATAAGCTTTGCTGAATCACTATTTTTCTCAAGAAACTTGTTAAATTCGGCATCCCATTTCATTGACTCTGCGGCAAGGGCATCTACCCTGACACTACAGGCTGCTTTTAATTCAGGGTGCACATAAAAAGCCTCTTCTGAAAAACCAAGCCCCTTCTTAACGGCTGCCACTTCCTCTACTCCGAGAGGTTCTCCATGCGCGGAATTTTTACCTTTCTTATTTGGAGAGCTAAAAGCAATTTCGGTTCTGCCTATTATCATTGTTGGCCTGCCGTCAGAAACTATTGATTCATCAAGCCCCTTACATATCTGCTTAATATCATTGGCATTGCCTATAGAAATAACTCTCCACCCATAGGCTTCAAACCGTTGCTTGGCATCATCGCTGCAAGAAAGGGAAGTAGAACCTTCTATTGTGATTGAATTACTATCATAAAAACAAATAATATTGTCTAATTTAAGGTGTCCGGCAAGGGAGGCCGCCTCATGAGAACACCCCTCCATTAAGCAGCCATCACCGCACAATATGTATATTTTCTGATTCTTAAAAAGAGGTGTCTTGCCCAACCCTGTTCTTGCAGTGAAATTTTTAGCTTCTATCGCCATGCCAACGGCGCTGGCAAAACCACTTGCGAGGGGACCGGTTGTAATCTCAATACCCTTGGTGTGCCCATATTCAGGATGGCCGGGAGTAAGACTTCCCCACTGACGAAATTTCCTAATCTCATCCATGCTTAACCCATACTCAAATAGATGCAGCAATGAATAAATCAACATTGAACCATGCCCGGCTGATAGAACAAAACGATCCCGCCCTATCCATTCGGGATTCATTGGATTGTGCCTCAAGTAATTAAACCACAAAGTAAATGCAAAATCTGCACAGCCCATCGGCATTCCGGGATGCCCTGAATTGGCATTCTGAACAGCTTCCGCCGCCAATATCCTGATATTGTCAGCACCCCGTTTTAAGAGTTTCTCATTTTTCATTTCTTATCCTTTTCAAAATTGAGTTCGTTTATATTTTCGGCCTTGACAAAGCAAGGCTCTTCACAGGTGTCACACCACAATATTTACTAGTCTGCCCTTTACACAAATCACTTTGCGAACAGGTTTTCCTTTTAAATCCTCCATTATGACACTATTTGCCAGAGCGATTTTTTTCATTTCAATTTCGCTGGCTTCTGGAGAGATCATTATTTTAGTTTTTGGCTTGCCTAAAATCTGAATAAGGACTTCGACTTCATCCTCCTTTAAATATTCTTCATTATATTCAGGCCATTTTTCGTATGCCAAGGTCTCTTTATGCCCTAGCAGCTCCCACATTTCTTCAGCAGCATGAGGAGCGAAAGGAGATAACAATTTTACAAAACACTCTGCTGCTTCTTTTGGAATTTCATCTTCTTTTCCAAATTCGTTAATAAAAATCATCATCTGGCTTATGGCAGTATTAAAACCAAATGTTTCGATATCTTCCGTAACTTTTTTAATGGTTTGATGTAAAACAGCAAGCTGTTTTCTATTCATGCTAATATTGCTTATTTCAGAACCTGTAATCATTCTCCATGATTTCTTAAGGAACCTATAAACCCCTTCAACACCTGCAGTATTCCACGGCTTAACTGCTTCAAGCGGCCCCATAAACATCTCATAAAGCCTCATGCTATCGGCACCGTATTGGGCAATTATATCATCAGGATTAACCACATTTTTAAGAGATTTTGACATTTTTGCGGGAAATTCTACCAGTTCCTCTCCGGTATCTTTGCTATAAAAATTCCCGTCTCGGGATTCTACCTTATCAGAAGGAACAAGAACACCTCTGGCATCTTTATACGAAAGCCCAAGAATCATCCCCTGATTGATCAGTTTTTTAAAAGGTTCAGAAGTTGAGACCAAGCCTAAATCAAAGAGAACTTTGTGCCAAAATCTGGCGTACAACAAATGCAGTACGGCATGCTCCGCCCCTCCTATATATAAATCTACAGGCATCCAGTATTTTTCTTTCTTGCTATCCCATGCTTTGTCAGCATTTAAAGGATCTATATACCTCAAATAATACCAGCAGGATCCTGCCCATTGCGGCATAGTATTTGTCTCTCTTCTGCCTTTTTTACCTGTTGTTGGGTCAACATATTTTAACCAATCTTCAGCATTTGCCAGGGGAGATTCGCCGCCGCCCGAAGGTTTAAAATTATCCACATTAGGGAGAAGAACGGGAAGCTCATTCTCATCCAGGAGTTTTATTATTCCATCATCCATATGGACTATCGGAAACGGTTCTCCCCAATATCTTTGACGGCTGAAAAGCCAATCTCTGAGCTTATAATTTGTAGCCCTTTTTCCTATGCCCATTTCTTCAAGCCACTGAATAGTTCTTGCTTTAGAATCATTAACTTCAAGACCGTTAATATTCAGGCCTCTCTCATTTGAAGAATGGATCATTTTCCCATTTCCGTCCCAACATGCTTTCCCGTTAAGAATCTCTTCCACGGATATTTTTTTTACCTCTGCTTCTTTCTCTTCAGGAGCAATAATACATTTTATAGGAAGAGAAAATTTCTGAGCAAATTCAAAATCACGCGTATCATGCGCTGGAACAGCCATAATTGCGCCTGTCCCATAAGAAATAAGCACATAATCAGCTATCCATATCGGAATTTTTTCGTTATTGACTGGGTTTATTGCATAAGATCCTGTAAAGGCTCCTGTTTTTTCCTGATTGAGGGAAGTCCTTTCAAGTTCACTCATTTTTGCGGCGTGTTCAATATAAGCATCAACCTCAGATTTATGATCCTTCGTAGTGATTTTATGCACCAGTTTATGTTCTGGAGAAATAACCATATACGTGGCGCCAAAAAGAGTGTCAGGCCTTGTTGTATAAACCTCTATTCTTTCATTAAAACCAGCCACCTGGAAAAATAAATTCGCTCCGGTAGATTTTCCTATCCAGTTCCTCTGCATTTCCTTGATCCCTTCCGACCAGTCCAATTCATCCAGACCGGCAAGAAGTTTTTCAGCATATTCGGTAATCTTGAACATCCATTGCTTCATTGGCTTTCTGATTACATCATGCCCGCCGCGCTCGCTCTTGCCATCTATAACTTCTTCATTGGCAAGCACAGTGCCCAATGCGGGACACCAGTTTACAGGAACTTCATCCAAATAAGCCAACCCCTTTTTGTAGAGCTGAACGAATATCCACTGCGTCCACTTGTAGTATTCCTTGTCTGTAGTGCTTATTTCTCTGTCCCAGTCATAACTAAATCCCAAAGCCTTAATTTGACGTTTAAATTCTTCAGTATTTTTTTTAGTAGTAATAGACGGGTGCGTGCCGGTTTCTACTGCATACTGTTCTGCAGGAAGCCCAAAGGCATCCCAACCCATAGGATGGAGAACATTACATCCTCTCATTCTTTTGTATCTGCAAACAATGTCTGTGGCGGTATATCCTTCAGGATGACCTACATGAAGGCCGGCTCCGCTGGGATATGGAAACATATCAAGAACATAATATTTCTGCTTATCCGAAAAGTCAGGAGTTTTGAAAGTCTTATTTTCTTCCCAATGCGTCTGCCACTTTTTCTCTATTTCTTTAAATTTATAGTCTCGTTCGTTCATAGCTGATTCCGGCCTTATTATTACTTTAATTTTTTTTAAATTTAAAGTATTTTTTAAGTTAAATGACTTAATGGAGTTTTCCCTATAGGAAATACGTTAAAACCCATTTCAAACAGAGCTTCATGATCTAGAATATTTCTGCCGTCAAAGATAAAAGCTGGCTTGGTCATCAATCCTAAGATTTTTGCATAATCGTAAGATTTAAATTCTTTCCATTCAGTCAATATCAATATTGCATGGGCATCTTTTGCTGCCTCGTACGGACAGTTGCAGTACTCAATAAGCGACTGGTCCAAGTCAGCAAGATCGTGTTTTGCCTCCTTCATGGCTTTAGGGTCATATATCGCAAGTCTTGCTTTTTCTTCGTGTAGCATTTTTGACACATAAATCGCCGGAGATTCTCTCGTATCTCCAGTGTCTGCTTTGAACGCAAACCCGAATATCGCTATTTTTTTATCCGCGACGGTATTAAACATATTTTCAAGAACTCTCATCACGAATCGGTTTTGCTGATAATCGTTCATTTTGACAACCTGTTCCCAATATTCAGCGACTTCGGGAAGATTGTAGTGCTCACACAAGTAAACAAGATTCAGGATATCTTTTTTGAAACAGGATCCGCCAAACCCTACGCTGGCATTCAAAAACTTAGAACCGATTCTTGAGTCAGATCTTATGGCTCTTGAAACTTCTGTAATATTTGCGTGTGTTTTTTCGCAGAAAGCGGAAATACTGTTTATTGAAGAAACTCTTTGTGCGAGCATTGCGTTTGCGACTAGTTTAGACAGTTCGCTGCTCCAAAGATTAGTTGTAATAATATTTTCTTTGGAAACCCAATGCGCATACACATCTACCAGGGCTTGAACGGCAGCTTTTCCAGATGGTGTTTCCATTCCCCCAATCAATACTCTATCTGGCTTCTCAAGATCGCTAATAGCCGTGCCTTCAGCAAGAAACTCTGGGTTGGAAAGGACTTCAAATCTGAGCCCCTTTGTGTTAGAGTGAAGAATTTTTCCCATGGCATCGGCGGCTCTTACGGGAAGCGTGCTTTTTTCTACAACGATTTTATCATCTTCTGAATATGTCAAAATGCTTCTTGCTGTCTTTTCCCAATACTGCAGGTTTGAGGCTTTCCCTCTTCCGTGTCCAAACATTTTAGTGGGAGTGTTTACGCTTACAAAAATAATATATGCTTCTTTTATTGAACTTGTTACATCCGTAGTGAAGAAAAGGTTCTTTCCTCTTGCTGCTTTTACTACTTCATCAAGCCCCGGCTCAAAAATAGGAAGATCATCAGAGTTCCATTCCGCTATTCTCTGCGGATTTATATCAGCTACAATAACCTTGTAATCAGGACACTTTTTAGCTATCATAGCCATGGTTGGTCCGCCTACATATCCTGCCCCTATACACAATATTGTTTTCTTATTAGACATTATTTCCCTCTTTTTTTAAATTGTTTTCCAATTTTCGAATTTATAATTGATAAATTGTTTTAATATAATCAGGCTGAACACTCAGTTATAGCTGACGGGATAAAATTTTTGACGAATTTACTTGTTTTTATGCAAATTGAATTAATTTTGAAGCTGGCAGCATAATTCATTTCTGATTCGCTTTAATGTGCCTTAGACGCCCCCTCCGCAAATATTCACTAACGCTTTCCACGGGCTCACGCCCGTGGCTAGAGCATAAATATAATAGACATATTACCCATGGATGTTAGCCCGCTGGAAGCGTTACCACATAAAAATCAAACCCTCATGCAGGGAGTGGCGATACTTTAAGTTTTTCGACAACACATTTCTCTGAAAAATCTATGTGGCATCACATTAGAGGGCATCTAAAAACAGGTAATTTTATAATAATAGTTGCTTATCTGACAAGTTTGTTTTTAGCCTTCTTTCTTAATATTGGAGCAGATTGACTTTAACTCTTTTGCTGTATAATAACTCTTTGGGAGAAAATAACAAAAGGAGAAAAAATGCATCCTTCCAGAGAGGGAAATACATTTACAAAGTTTAAAAATGTGGTTGAGACTGTAATCAGAGAAATAGATTCTCTCGACAACGAGTATGTTTTGAAAGCATCACCGACAGAACTCGAACAATACTTCACAGAGAAGGTTCTGATCAAACCTTTGGTGCTCCACGAGGATAAGCAGTACATAAAAGATCAAACCGGCACTCAGATAGATGTAAGCCATGATTTCAACAGAGTTGTCTTCCCAGGCGAAAGAGCTATTATCAAAGGAACAAGGGTGGATATTGCAATTCCATTTGAAGGCGACCCTGGGCTTTGGAGTATTCAAGCATCCACATCCAGTATGAGGAGTTATCCTGAAATAGAGATTCGGAACAACGAGGTGGTCTTTAGCGTTAGCTTTCCTGACGATTCCCCTGAACCAGACAGACTTCGTTCCGATATCCAAAAACGAATAAAATCACTGGTAGACGCTGTTGCCTACCTGAAAAGAGATGTGGATAATCACAACAGCTCAGCACCCACAAGAATCAGGGAAGCTCTTTCCCGTAAAACATCACGAGCCCAATCGGCAGTTGAAGCAGTTGCAGCTTTAGGTATTCTTATAAAGAAGAAAGATACTGAGCCAACATTCGCAATCCCAGCTAAACGGCGGGAGAGTCCAGCTAAGCGCCCAGCGGTGACAACTGGCAAATATGAACCCGAGCCAATCCTTGCCGAAAAGGAATACCAGCACATACTGGAAGTGCTAAAAAGCATGTCTCTCGTCATTGAACGTAATCCCTCTTCATTCGCCTCTCTTGATGAAGAAGCTATTAGAGACCACTTTCTTCTTCAACTGAACGGTCATTACGAGGGTAGTGCTACCGGAGAGACATTTAATGCTTCTGGCAAAACAGACATATTGATTAGAGTAGAGAATAAGAACGTATTCATAGCGGAATGCAAATTCTGGCACGGATCTAAAACATTCGAAGATGCCATTGATCAACTCTTGGGTTACCTTTCGTGGCGTGATTCGAAGTGTGCGCTTCTCGTCTTCAACAAGACAAAGGATTCGAGCGCTGTCCGTCATAAAATGCATGAGGTCATGGAATCACGATCCCAGCATCGTAAGACAGTGTTCCATCGACCAGACGGAGACTCGCAATATGTCCTAATAAAAGATTCTGATCCGGGCCGAGAAATCTCTATAACAACTCAACTGTATGATATGCCGAGTAAGGAATGAGCACGCCCCCCATAACAAGAGGAACTAAATCGCTTTTTCTTTAGGATAAAAAGAAAAAGTAAATGAATTAACAAGCCGGCTCAAAAATGATAATATTGAAATATTGGACGGGTCAAGAGAAACTGGAAATGGATGCTATGAAACAGCGTTCATTGCCCCGGAAGGAAATAGAATTGAAATAACATCTTATAAGTAAGCCGTTTTTCCAAACATGCAACTGGTTCTGAGTTAGTTTTTATATTGTAAAACAATCCGCAACTTGTCAATAAGCTTCCACTTAATGTGGCTCAGACGTAAAACACAACCGAGACACGGCTGTGCTCCATTGCCAAGATCAACCTATATGGCATGACATTAGTATTAAAAAACAAAACCTCATTTTTATATTGAATTATTGAATTTATTAGTTTTGAATTTAGTGTTAAGAGTTAGTTAGGTTTCGTATTTAACGAGTTAAATTTAGAAATACGTATCAAAAGGAGAAAAAGCTATGACATCCATTTTTGATGTAACGGCAAGAGAAATTCTTGACTCAAGAGGAAACCCCACAATTGAGGTCGATGTTATATTAGAATCAGGCGTAATGGGAAGAGCGGCAGTTCCCTCCGGAGCTTCTACGGGAGAAAATGAGGCAATTGAACTCAGAGACGGCGACAAAAAGCGTTACCTTGGCAAAGGCGTGCTGAAAGCTGTTAAGAACGTTAATGAAAAAATATTTCCTGAAATCGAAGGCATGGACGCCCTTGATCAGGTTTCAATAGACAATGCGATGATTGCACTTGACGGAACAAAGACCAAGAGCAAGCTCGAGGCTAACACTATTCTCGGTGTATCTTTGGCAGTAGCAAAAGCAGCAGCGCAAGCCCTTGAAATTCCGCTTTACCGTTATATCGGCGGAACAAACGCAAAAACTCTACCGGTACCAATGATGAACATCATCAATGGCGGCGCTCACTCTGACGCTCCCATTGATTTTCAGGAATTCATGATCAGGCCAGTAGGAGCATGCTGCTTTAGAGAAGGGCTGAGAATGGGAACAGAAGTATTTCACGCACTGAAAGCTGTTCTTAAGGCGCGCGGACTTAGCACCGCAGTAGGAGATGAAGGTGGCTTTGCACCGAATCTTAAGGGAGTAGAAGATGCTCTTGATGTAATTATGGAAGCTATTAAGGATGCCGGATACAAGGCAGGCAGAAAATCTGAAGGAGGCGAAATCTCTATAGCTCTGGATGCAGCTGCAAGCGAATTCTTTAAAAATGGCGTATATGACTTTAAAAAAGAAGGTAAGGGAATAAAGAAAACATCGGCTGAGATGGCTGATTACTATGCCAAACTTATTAAAAAATATCCCATCGATTCAATTGAAGACGGTATGGCAGAGAGCGATTGGAAAGGCTGGAAGATTCTTACAGACAAAATCGGCAGCAAGTGCCAGCTCGTTGGTGATGATTTGTTCGTAACCAATGTTGAATACCTGTCAAGAGGAATCAAAGAAGGCTGCGGAAATGCAATACTTATAAAAGTTAACCAGATCGGTACACTAACAGAAACTCTCAATGCTATCGAAATGGCACACAGAGCCGGCTGGAACGCAATCGTAAGCCACAGATCGGGCGAAACCGAAGATACGACCATTGCAGACATAGCAGTTGCGACAAACGCAGGACAGATCAAAACCGGTTCCGCAAGCAGAACTGACCGTATCTGTAAATATAATCAGCTTCTCAGAATCGAAGAACAACTCTTTGATACAGCTATTTACGGCTGATAAGATGAAAAATTAGAGTCTATACATAAGGAGAGGGCGGCCCCTCTTCTTTTTTCATTAATACATTGCGTAGAGAATTTGGCTCTGATTAAGTTTTACATTGTTTTGATTACGAAAGAGTATAGTTAAAGAGTCGTTTTTATTCCCATTCAATAGTGCCTGGCGGTTTTGATGTAAGATCATAGACCACTCTATTTACTCCCTTTACCTCACTGACTATTCTGCTTGAGATTTTTTCAAGGAGAGCATATGGCATTTTTACCCAGTCCGCTGTCATTCCGTCGCTGCTTTCAACGATCCTGAGAGCTATGACATTATCATAGGTCCTTTCATCCCCCATTACGCCGACTGTTTTTACAGGTAATAAGACGGCAAAAGACTGCCAGACTTTGTAATAAAGGTTGGCTTTTTTCATTTCATCGACGAGTATCTGGTCTGCTTCTCTAAGAATATCCAGGTCCTTTTTGGTAATTGCTCCCAGCAGCCTTACTGCAAGTCCGGGGCCTGGGAAAGGCTGGCGCATAACCACTTCTTCTGGCATACCCAGCTCAGATCCAAGTTTTCTTACTTCGTCTTTGAAAAGGCAGCGGAGAGGCTCAATTAGTTTCAAATTCATTTTCTCAGGAAGCCCGCCCACATTATGGTGGCTTTTTATCATGGCGCTGGGGTTGCCGGCAATAGAAATACTTTCAATAACATCTGGGTAAGTTGTGCCTTGTGCAAGGAATTTAGCATCCTTTATTTTTGAGGCTTCCTCATCAAAGATACTTATAAACTCATGACCTATTATTTTGCGTTTTTGCTCAGGATCGGTTACACCTGCAAGCTTGTTCAGAAATCTTTCTTCTGCGTCTATATATCTTAAGTCCAGGTTGAAATTTTTTGCGTATAGACTTTGCACTCTTTCAGCTTCGTTTTTTCGCAGGACACCATTATTTACGAATATACATGTAAGCTGTTTTCCGATTGCTTCGTTTATAAGCATCGCTGCCACTGAAGAATCCACTCCGCCGCTCAGCGCAAGTATTACTTTATCATTCCCTACCATTTCTTTGATAGACTTTACAGCCACATCTATATAAGATTTCATTGTCCAGGTCTGTTTAGCGTCGCAAATTCCTATGCAGAAGTTTTCAAGCATTTTAAACCCGTTTTCAGAATGGGATACTTCCGGATGAAATTGCACCCCATAGTATTTTTTGTCCGGACAAATTACGGCCGCAAACTCAGTGTTTAAAGTAGTGGCGATTGTTTTAAAAGTTTCTGGAAGTTGTTCAACTTTATCTCCATGGCTCATCCATACATTGAACTTACTCTGATTAATTCCAGTAAATAGAGGGTTGGTTTTTTCTATATTTAATTCAGTGCGCCCATATTCACGGGAAGGACTTTTTGTTACTTTTCCCCCGAACATTTTTATCATGAGTTGGAGGCCATAACAAATTCCCAAAACAGGAAGATTGAGATTAAATATTTTATGGTCGCAAGATGGCGAGTTATAATCAGTTACACTTGCTGGTCCGCCGCTTAGTATTATCCCTATAGGATTTTCTTCCAATATCTGCTCAGGCGTAGTGAAGTAAGGTAGTATTTTACTATAAATATTAAGATCACGTATTCTCCTGGCTATGAGTTGGCTGTATTGGGAACCAAAATCCAGGATGACGATTGTTTCGGGATTTTTCATTTGTACCTATAAGTATTTTTTAAATCTTGCGTTCTTTATAATACACATATTGTTGCATTTAGGACAAAGAGCGGTGTTTTCTCTCGGCTTCACCAAAAATGCATAACGACATTCATTGCACAAACATAATTTTCCCTCGGAAAGGGACCAATCTCTTATACCTGTTCTCCATGTTTCTCTCGCCCACAAAATTGTAAGGTAAACAAACCACAGTAGAACGTAGATAAAAAATATTATTTCATAACTGACCGGTATCATGGTTCATCCTTTATTTGTTGAGTTTTGTATATGGCGCCTGCCAATCTATTTTTAGGTAAATATTCTTCCCTGCCAGCTTTGTTTTTATATAATCAGGAAAATTCTGGACTGTTATTGTATCAATCCCTATTTTGTCAAGCTCATTTACTCCGCACGATTCTATAACAGCTCCGGATGGCAGCAGGGACTTATCCTCCGCATAATGCATTTTTAAAATAGTTGGAAAGGATGGGTTATATTTTTTTATCAGACTGTTTTTTTCTCCAAGATTAAAAAAACATACATGCAAATTATATTCTCGATACAAATCTTCTACGCATGGATATGTTGTTAATTTACTCTGGCTTGCCGCTGAGAGCTTCATAGGAAAAAAGGCAAAGGGATAAGCCGCAATAGAATCAAAAAAATCTTTAATTGTATTATATTTGACAGGAATTTCAGGCACTTTCATTGAAGATAAAAATATGATTTGCGTCAGTAATTCAGTTTTATAATCGGAAACATTTTTGGGCGACGGCAAGGATATATCCTGCTTTATTATGGAAGAATATCCGAATTTATTGTTAGGATCTGTTATTAATCCAGAGTTTTCATTATTCATCCAGGCTACAAGTTCATTTATTCTAGTATTAGAATCTTGGAGGTTTAACGGGAGCATCATTATTTGTGGGCGTTGAGCCGGAGTCACGTCCGGCGGATCAGATTTTATCGGAATAAATATTGCAAACAAAATAAAGTGAACAGCAAGAGTCGTAGACACGGCAAATATCCATGATCTTGTGTTATCGTAAGTATTTTTTAGTGAATTTGCGTCCATTTAATTAGTTTTTTCAAAGGGTACCTGATACGTGCTGTTTGACTTTGAAGAGTCTACGGCAAGATAGACATTTAAGTCCAAACTATTTGCAAGCGATAAAATTTTTGCAACAGCCCCCTGCGGAGCATTCTGATCTGCCTGTAGAATTATGCTGTCTACCTCATATCTGGATACTATATTTGCAAGTTGCTCTTTTACTGTTTTAAGATCCATGACCTGATCATTAAAATAATAATTCTGATTTTTATCTATTGTTACAACTAGCTTTTCTGCGCTAATGGGCTGGCCGGGAAGAGGCGGCAGTTCAATATTAATAGCCGAAACTTGAACAAAAGAACTGTTGAGCATAAGAAATATCAACAGCAGGAAAAATATATTTATAAATGGGATATAGTTATAATTTCCTTCTAAAATTTTCAGTTTTGTACTGATTTTCACGAGTTCACCTTACTTTTTTATGGAACTGCCATTAGGATTTTTAGTCTCATCTACGGAAATATTGTGAGACGTGAAAAAATAAATAATTTCAGAGGAGGCTTTGTCAATTTCCGTTACTATGGTTTGTATTCTGGAAACAAGATAATTGTAAGCAATGTTGCAGGGGATAGCTACGCAAAGCCCGGCTGCCGTCGTCAATAGCGCCTTCCATATTGCCGTGGATAGCCCTAGAGCATTGATGAAAGCCACCTTTACTTGAATGATCTGGAAAGCATCTATCATGCCCAATACCGTTCCAAGCAATCCGAGCATTGGCGCTATATACGCTATTGTTGCTATTATGTTCATTCGTCTTTCCATTCTTGGTATCTCATCAAGTGATGCATTTATTGCCGCTTGTTTGAGGTCTTTGTCATTCTGAGCGTATCTCAAAATTACAGCTCTGAGAACATGGGATACAGGGCCGGGAGTTTCTTCACAAAGGCTTATGGCTTCGAGAATATTCCCTTTTTTTAAAACATTTATAAGGCCGTTTAATAATTCTCCTACATTTATTTGGGCTCTATGCAAGTGAAACCATCTTTCGAGTATTATAAGCAAAGCTACAATACTGCAGAAAATAATTAACCACATTACTGGTCCCCCATACTGAAGGATATTGGTGAAAAGCATAATTTTTACTCCTTTAGCTTGTATAAACTTCTAATTTCATCAATTCTCTGTTGAAAATCAGAGACGGGTTCTATATTAAATTTTATCAACTCATTTAGCGTTTTTATCGCAGCCTCAGCGCCTTCCGGTGTATTTTTTTCCTGGAGCAGTCTTACTAGCGCGATTGCGCTTTTAACCATCCAGATTTTTGAAGGATTTTTTTCCTGTTCCATACAAATTATATTTGAATAGAAGGCTTCGTGGTAAGCCTCTATAGCTTTTTCCATATCTTCCGAAAGTTCATAAGATTTACCCAATTTGTATAGTGTTTGGGTTTTTATAAAAATTGAAAGATTTTTTTCACTTAATACCTTCTTGTAGCTGGTAATTGCATCCTGAAGAGCTTGTTTTTTGTCTTGAACATAGTTTAAAGTGGCAAAATAGCAATCTCCGATTCTTCCGGTGGAAGCTATTACCAAATCTTCACTGTTGGCTTTAGTATATGCTTCATTATACGAAGCTATGGCATCTGGATATTTTCCTAATGACGATAGTATGTTTCCCTGTAGAAAATAAGAGGCTGAAATAATTGCGCTGTCAGGATACCTGCCCTGAAGAACTTGAAGAGTCTGTAGCGCATTAACGCTGTTTCCAGCTTCGTAATGGGCGTTAGCTTGTTTAAAGTATGCATTGGATATTACTGAAGCATCCTTATTTGAATCAATAATTGCCTGAAGTTTTTTTACTGCTTCGTTGAATTGCCTGTTTGCTTGATAATAATTGGCAAGCCAGAACTGAGCCTGAACAGAACTGTCCGTGTCGGGATAAATTTTTGACAGCAATTCGGCATATTTTGCTGCTTTGTCGAAATTATTAAGGAGCAAATTTGCATATACAAGTTTATAAAGCGTCTCTTTTTCCACGATAGTGTTTTTGTAGTCGCTGATTATTTTTTCGAAATATTCGACGGCTATATCCGGTTTCTGTATAGTCAGGGCTGTTGAGCCTGCTTCATAATAGGCAGTGCCGGCATTTCCTGCGTTTGAGTTATTCTTGGCATAAGTTATAAACTGGTCGATTGCTTGCTGGTATTCACCAACTTTTTCTAAAGTTATAGCGTACATAAATAGAGGAGAAGGTTCCATCTTACTGTTGGGAAATTCTGTTAGTAGTATTTTAAGCGTTTTTGCAGCTTCTATATATTTGTCTTGAGCTATGTATATCTGCGATTCTTTAAAGAGAGAGCATTCTTTCAGAAATGGAAAATCTTTTTCTATAGATTGATACTGCCCCATTGCGGAGGCATAATCTTTTCTGTTGAAGTCTATTTCTGCTTTCCAATATTTTGCGCTGCCCGCGTATTTTGCATCTTTTGTATTATTGATTATGTAGTCAAAAAAGTCTTTCGCATTGTCATATTGCTTGAGTTCTAGTGCGTTTTTGCCGAATAGCTCAGCCAAACTCAGAACATCAGGATCTTTTGAAGGAGAGAAAGAGAAGTATTTATCCGCCAGTTCTCCTATTCCGGTAAATTGTTTTTCTTTTATCATTGCTGATGACAATGTAAGCAGTATTTTTGCTCGGATATTGGAGTTTGGAAATGTATCCAAGAACATTTTTGAAACGCTGATAGCCTGTTCGTAATTGTGCAAGCTTACGAGATTGTTTATTTTGAGAATAGTAGCTTGTTCTCTTTCATACATGTCGGGAGCTAACGCAAAAGCGTCATCTATAATAGTCATTGCGGCGTCAGGCTGCGAATTTTTTATATGCGCAACTGCGAGCGAATAAACAACAAAATACCAAAGCTGGTCGGGGCCGAGTGATTTAGGGCGTATTTTGTCGTAAATGGATCTAGCTTCTTTCATGTTTCCTTCTGAAGCAAGCGCATAGATGTTTAGCATATCCAGTTTTGTTGCATTAGCCTCTTCATTTTTAGATTCTGATGCTATGATTAGTTTTGCTTCTTTATAATTTCCGTTTAGCAGATCTATCATGATGATTTCTTCTATCGCTACATTGGCAAGCTCAACATTTTTTTTCTTTGAAGCATAATCTTTTAGCCTCAAAAACAGCATCCTTGCTTTTGTGATATTACCCATCCTCAGGAGAGAAATTGCCTCCCCTTGCAATGCGTTAAGAGATACTTCATCTGTAGGATCTGTGGACTCATTTAATAAATCATTGAAAATCTTGCTCGCCTCGCCCAGTTTCCCCTCAGCCAGAATAATTTGAGCTTCCCAAAATTTTAGTTTCTGCTTGTCTTCCGGGTGATTTGAATAGTATTGTTCAAACTTTATTGATATTTCATTATAAAGCCGTTTGGCTTCGCTTATGTTATTTGAACGAAGACAGGTTGATACAAGGCAATAATAGGCATCTCTTATAGCTGGCGAATCCCCCGTGGCTTCTTTGAGGTAATTTTCATAGTAATTCATTGCCACGTCATAAAGCCCGCTGTCGAAGGCTTTATCTCCCAGCAGTCTTTTTTGATACTGTGCGCTTGGGGCGCTTTCTCCGTGACTGCAAAAAGGGAAAATAAGCAAGCTGAAAAGAACTAATTTTAGAGCCTTTTTAAACATGGGAAAAGATTAATCAAGGTTGTGTTTTTATCGGCTTAAGTTCTTTTAACTTTTCTTTTATAGCTGCAAGAAGTTTTGCTTCTAACTCTTTGTCGTTATTTATTAAATCTTTTACCTGATCTCTGCCCTGCCCAAGCTGTTCGCCATTCAAGGAAATCCATGAGCCTTTCTTTTCCACAATGCCCATATCGACGGCTACATCAATTACTGACCCTGCTCTTGATATTCCTTCCGCGAATTCAATATCAAATTCAGCTTGCTTGAATGGCGGCGCAAGTTTGTTTTTTACGACTTTAACCCTAACTTTACTTCCTATTTCTTCACCTTTACTATCTTTTATAGTTGAAGTTTTGCGGATGTCCATTCTTATCGAACTGTAGAATTTTAACGCATTCCCGCCAGTAGTTGTTTCCGGATTCCCGTAGACAATTCCTATTTTTTGACGAATCTGGTTTGTAAATATAACGCATGTGCGGCTTTTGCTTATTGCCCCGGTTATTTTTCGCAATGCCTGAGACATTAATCTTGCCTGAAGTCCCATATGCGAGTCACCCATTTGTCCTTCTATTTCCGCTCTTGGAACAAGTGCGGCAACAGAGTCTATTACTAGAACATCAATTGAATTGCTTCTGATAAGAGTTTCGGCAATATTGAGAGCGTCTTCTCCGCAATCCGGTTGTGATACAAGTAAATCGCCTATTTTTACGCCTATCCTTGAAGCATAAGACGGATCAAGCGCGTGTTCCGCATCGATTATGGCGCAAATTCCGCCTGCCTTTTGGGCATTGCCTATTACATGCAAGCAGACTGTCGTTTTTCCTGAAGATTCCGGACCGTAAATTTCTATAACCCTTCCTCTTGGCAGTCCACCGATTCCAAGCGCCAAATCAAGAGCAAGCGCTCCAGTACTGATGGTAGCAACGTCGGTTTGAAAAGAGTCATCGCCCAGAAGCATTATTGACCCTTTTCCGTATTCTTTTTCTATCTGGCTAATTACTATAGACAAATTCTTGTCTTTTGCAGTTTTTTCTTCCGTCTTTTTAACCTGTATTTTTTCTTCTGTCATTATCAGAACCTCATGTTATAAAGTTGTACATATCGAACATACCGTAAAAAGGGTATTTTGCAATGAAATCAAGGATTTTTTCGGGATAAAATATCCAGTTTTAAAAATAGGTGTGAAACATGAGTCGAAAAACATTTTTTGCCTGATATATTGGGATCTGTCTGTATTAATATTTCTATGATTGATTGTTTAAGGAGAGAATTCTATGGGAAGAAACAAAAAAACTTTTTTGAACATAATTTTTACATTGGTTGTTTTTATTTTTGCCATAACTTTTATGATATTAATTCGTTCGCTGGACAATTATCGATTTCAAGTAGAAAGCCTCACAAAAAAAATTGAACAAAGTAACAACAAGCTGGATGAACTTCAAAATTCTCTGAAGGCAGGAAATTTCAACAAGAAGGAATATGCCCCTCAACTCATTGATAATAAAACTGATACAACCATTTCAAATAGAAGATATTTTGATCCTAATGCTGTTGCCGGCGGCAAACTAGTTACCTCCGAGGCGGCGGCAACCAAGAATTTGAACTATTTAATAAACAATGAGGCCTTTGCCGGTGAATTGTGGGGTCATACGAGCAGTACGCTTGCGGTTCGCGATTACGAGCATCCCGAAAAATTCATGCCGCTTCTTGCCGAGAAGTGGGAATTGGCAGATGACAAGTTAGTGTATGATATCACTCTCCGACAGGGAGTCTTGTGGCATGATTTCAAGGACCCTGTTACAGGAAAGGAATGGAAAGATGTAGAAGTAACGGCGGACGACTTTAAATTTTATATTGATGTTATAAAAAACAAGGATGTGGACTGCGCCCCTTTGCGAGTTTATTACCAGGATATAAGCAAAGTGGAAATTCTTTCGAAGTACCATTTTAAAGTTTTCTGGTCAAAGAAGTATTATCTGTCTGAAGAGCAGACTCTGGGGCTGCTTCCTTTGCCAAGGCATTTTTACAAAAGCTACGAAGGCCCCTTTGACGGTAAAAAGTTTAATAACGACTATGAAAGAAACAAGATGATCATTAGCTGCGGACCTTACAGCTTTGATTCGTGGGAAGCCGGACAGAAAGTCGTTCTGAAAAGATGGGGAAAATATTTTGGAAACAAATACGGAATAGGACCGGCTTTGGATGAGTTGTCTTTTGAAGTTATAGGTCACCCAAACACCAGATTTCAGGCTCTTTTGTCTGGAGATATAGATAGAACAGGCTTAACAGGGGAACAATGGACAACCAAAATAAATATTCCTGAATTTGATCCCGAAAGCTCTCAGTTCAAGTTTAAAAAAATTAAATATCCTTCCAGAGCGTACTCTTACATCGGATATACCCAAAAGAACCCTCTGTTTCAGGATAAAAAGGTGCGTACTGCCTTTACTCATCTTATCGATCGGGAAAAAATTCTCAAAATAGCATGTTTCGGGCTTGGGAGAGTCGTCAGCGGCCCATTTTTTGTAGACAGTTTGTACTACGATAAAAGCATAACTCCTTATCCATTTTCCATAGAGAAGGCCAAAAAGCTTCTAAAGGAGGCGGGATGGGAAGACCATGATGGTGACGGAATACTTGACAAGAATGGGAAAAAGTTTGAATTTACGGCTCTTGTGGTTTCAAACAGCTCGGTGCAGGAAAAAATGTTTCCCATTATTCAAGAGGATATGAAAAAAGCCGGAATAGAAATGAATATCAGCAAAGTCGAATGGTCGGTTTATGTTCAGAGGCTTGAGAAAAAACAATTTGATGTCGTTTGTCTTGCCTGGGCTTTGCCGATTGAAGGAGATCCTTACCAGGTATGGCACAGCAGTATGGCGGATGTTGAAGGATCCAGCAACCATATCAGTTTTAAGAATAAAAAGGCGGATGAAATTATTGAAAAGCTGAGAGTTACCTTTGATATGAATGAGAGGGTAAAACTCTGCCACGAGTTTCATAAATTGCTGCATGAAGAACAGCCATACACTTTTCTTTTCTGTAATGATACTCTGATGGCGATCAGAAAAGATTATAAAAATGTCAGGCTGTTCCCCGCTTATCCTGCTGTTCCTGGAGATATCATGTGGCTTCCGGAATGAGTTAATGAAAAATAACATAGCAAGAGTTTTAATAAATCTGAGTCTCAATAAGTATTTTGATTACAAAATACCGGAAACTCTGCTTGATGAAGTAAAAATAGGTTCTCATGTCACGGTTCCTTTTGGTAAAAGTAGAAGAGAAGGGTGTGTAGTTGCTATCATCGAAAGCACTAGCTATTTAAAAGAGATCAAGGAGATAGAAAGAGTTTCAGACAGAAAACCAATTATTCCTCGAAATTTGATAGAGCTTGGCGAATGGATGGCTTCCTATTATTGCTGCTCAAAAGAGCAGGCTATGCGCGCGCTTCTTCCAGGGTCTGTTCGCAGCGGGAAAATCTCGCGTAAAAAAGTTACATTTCTGTATATTGAAGATTCACAAAAAGCCTCGGAATTTCTTTTCAATAAGGGGAGAAAATATCCGGCCCAGGAGAAAATAGTACAGTTTATTTTGCAGCATCCTGATGTTTCTATAGGCACATTAAAAGTCCGCACGTCTTGCAGTGATTCATCTATTAAATCATTGGAAAAGGCTGGGATTATCAAAAGAGAAATGCGAAATGTTCTACGCGATCCATTTGGAGATTCAGAACTTGTTATGTCAGAACCGCCCGAACTTACGGATGAACAGGCTGTAGCTGTTCGTGAAATAACAAATATGCTGGACAAGAAATCCCGCTTTTTTACCGCTCTTCTTTTCGGGGTTACCGGAAGCGGAAAAACGGAAGTTTATCTTCGTGCAATAAACGAGGCTTTGAACCTGGATAAAGATTCTATCGTCCTTGTTCCCGAAATAGCGCTTACTCCACAAACCACCGAAAGGTTCAGGGCGCGCTTCGGTAATCAGGTTTCTGTTTTGCACAGTTCTTTGAGTGACGGAGAACGATTTGATGAATGGACAAAAATCTATGAAGGCAAGGTGAAAATAGTAGTCGGAGCAAGAAGCGCTCTATTCGCGCCTTTCAAAAAACTTGGGTTGATAATTGTTGACGAGGAACATGAAAATTCATATAAGCAGGATGAGGCGCCGAGGTATAACGCTAGAGATGTTGCTGTAATGCGATCTTATAGGGAGGGGGCTGTTACGATATTAGGCTCTGCCACGCCGTCGCTTGAATCTTTTTACAATGCTAAACACGGGAAATACGAACTTATAAAGCTCACAAAGAGAATAGATGACAGGCTTATGCCTTCTGTATCTGTAATTGATATGCGCGCCGAAAAAGCCGGCAAAGGCAATACAATATTTTCCAGAGACCTGATATCAGCGGTTTATGATAGGCTTAATAAAAAAGAGCAGACTATTATTTTTCTTAATCGGAGAGGATTCGCTACTCATTTGACCTGTCATGCCTGCGGGTATACAGCAAACTGTAAAAACTGTTCCGTGGATTACACCTATCATCGTTCAAAGGATTATCTTGCTTGTCACATCTGCGGGGACATAATCGAAGCTACGCAGAATTGCCCGCAATGTAAAGCTCAAAATATAAAATACTCGGGTGTCGGAACTGAAAAGATAGAGGATATCGCGACAAAGCTTTTCCCGCTCGCAAAAATAAGCAGAATGGATTCAGATACTATGACAAACAGGAAATCCTATGAAGATATCCTTTTGAATTTTAGGAGGGGTAAAATTGACATACTTATAGGCACCCAGATGCTTGCCAAGGGATTAGATTTTCCAAATGTAACCCTGGTCGGAATAGTTAACGCCGATTTAAGTTTGCATATCCCTGATTTCAGGGCAGCCGAAAGAACATTTCAACTTCTTACGCAGGTTGCCGGCCGCGCCGGAAGAGGAGTCATTCCCGGTGAAGTTTTTATCCAGACCTATACACCATTTCATGAGGCTATAAAATATGCGGTTAACCATGATTATGAAGCTTTTTATAATTATGAGATTCCGACAAGAGATGAACTTTCCTATCCGCCGAAAACACATCTTGCGGTAATAAGGTTTTCCGGTGAAGAGGAGGATAAAGTTTCCATAGTTGCTGAAGAGTTTATTGAAAAATTAAGCATAATTCGAAACGAGCATCTTATATTTTCGCCCGTGTCTCCATCGCCTATTTCAAAAATTAAAAATAAATTCCGCTACTCCGTAATGCTTAGAGGGAATTTATCTTACAAGCAAAAAACCTTCATCAAAAGCCTTATTTTCAACGAATTCAAGAACAAGAAAGTTAATATTATCGTTGATATTGATGCACTAAACTTGATGTAGCTTATTCTTCTATTTTATTGTAATAGCTCAAAGCGGTATTGAACAAATTCAATTCAAAAAAGTCTTTAAATGCAGGGATTTTTCCTTGGGCTAAAGATTGCTTAAAACATTCGAGAAGTGAGTATATTTCAGTTACTTTTCTCTTAGTCGAGTTTTTGAAATAGTATTTTTCTTCGAAAAATTCGTTGATTATCAAATTATATATTTCACTGCAAAGATCGTGAATGTATATCAGTTCTACCGAAGCATCGTTGAGTATTTCAACTTTTTCTCCTTTTGCAATTTTACTGCAGAAAGTCGCCACGAACGAATTGAAATTTGGCTTGCAATATGGGCCAAAAACATTTGGCATTATGAGCGTATTTGCTTTGGCATTATTTTTTATTGCCCATTCCTGAAATGCTTTATGTCCTTCTCTTTTCGACTGATGATAGAGTGATTCGCGGTTTTCATGTGTTGTAGAACCGAAAAGAACCAATGGCTTAAGCTGTTTACTTTCCATAGCACTGATAAGATTGTAAACGAGCCTCATATTATTCTCGTAAAGTTCCTGCATATTCTCGCCGCGGCTTTTTCCTGCAAAATGAACTATTACATCGCATTTTTTCGCAAATTGGGCCAGACTTTCCTGTGAATTGAAAACCTCTTTTGAAGAAGGAATCCTTACAACATTTTCTTTTATTCTCAGATAGTTATAAAGATGTGTCCCCAGAAAACCGTCCTGCCCTAAAATTCCTATCTTTATTTTCATGAATTTCCAAGACCTGTTTTCAGGCTATGCAGTAGATGTCTTATTTTGCTGATTTTTTCCCCTTCAAGGGAAGATGGTTCTCGGATTGACGGTCCGTGAAACTTTTCCATGATTTCACAGTATTGCTGCAAGGATTCTATCATTAGCCTAAGGGATTCCTCCTTGAGTGTAATGTTTATTTTATCTGAATTTGCATTCTGTTCTTTTTGTTTTAGTCTTACAAATAGAGGTTTGATATTATAAGACTCTACTAATTGGTCTCTTATTTTTATCAATGGCGTAGCAACGGGTTCGTCCGGCAATTTTGTCTCTAGGAAGAACTGAATTGAATCAAGTATTGCAAACGTTGGAGCTGTTCTTTTTGCAAAACTTTCCTCGTTTACAGCATTAGAAATTCTTTCAAGAACCTTAAAAGATTCTTCTGACGTTCCCAGCTCTATGGTATCTTTGTGTGTGGTAGTCAGTCGTGCAAGCACCCCATATGTTTTCTTGAAAGGATGTTCTGTTTTTACAAGAGAAATGTCAGAGATTATGTCGTATAAGTTCAGTAATTTGCTTTTGAACAGTGCATTTAGCTTTAATATTCCATTGTGGTACAAAGTCCATTCACTGCCTCTTGGAAACTCTCCAGATGTGCTTTCTTCAATTATTATTTTCCCTGCTCCGTTTTTACTCGGGATAGGCCACAATACGTAGCTCCAATCCGATTCTCTGTGCAGTTTGTTAAGTAGAAACCTTATAGATTCAGTGTAGCCTGGATCATATTCGTTGTTTGCAAGATAGTTCATGTAGCTTTTTACGGCTTCAAGTACGTGCTCTTTATGTTGATCTTTAACTTTGAAATACATAATAACTCAACGCTTCTATAAACAAAGGTAATATACAGCGTCTCGCCCCTAGTTTTCGATTTTATTTCTATCGCAAAATTTATCACAAAAATCTGGAAGGTCTAATTAATGAACAAATTTATCCGCCTTGTGGAGTGAATTTGCCGAGATTCCTGTTTAGCATCTCTTTAAAATTGATATTGAACTTTTTTTTCTCATCTATTCTTATTGCGCTCTTATTCAGGTCAGAAAAGCTGATGTTGAGATTGGTAAACGATATAGGAATGTAATTTGTATTTCCCTCGGAAGTAAAAACAAACGTGTTCGGAAAAACCCCATATATTGTGTTTAATTCAGCCGATATGAAGCTATCCTTACCAAAATTTGCAAGGTTGATTGAAAGCACTCCGTTTTTACTAAGTTTCTCTTTTATTCCGTCAAAGAATTCTCTTGTTGTAAATTGAAAAGGGACTCCTTCGGCGTTGTAAACATCCAGGAATATAATATCGTACTTTTCTTTTGATTTGTTCGCAAATACGCAGCCGTCTTCAATGACAACATTCATTTTCGAATCCTTCTTGAAATCGAAATATTTTTCAGCAATTGCCGGTATGCTTTTGTCTATTTCCACAATGTCTATTTGTGTTTCCTTGAAATGCTTTCTGATATACATTGGCATAATTCCTCCGCCCATACCGATAAACAATACTCGCTGAGGCGCCCTTTCAAAAGCGAGCAAAGCTAGAAGACCATATCGCGCATAACTGGATACAATCTCATCCGGCTTTTCAGGATTATATATACTCTGAGACCCTTTTCGAGGGAGAAAAACAAGATGCCTGTTTCCTGACTCATCCAGCTCTACTCTTACATAAAAATATTGTGTCTCGGTCTCATATAGAGTTTTTCTTACTTCGGGGTGCGGCAGGAGAATAGCTATTGGCTGATACATGTAATATAGCGTATTTGCAAAAAGAGAAGCCGATGACGGCTTCAGCTCTTCCGCTCCTCTTAAGCCCAAAGTAATGCTTAAAACAAAAGCAAGGATAAGTATGGATGTGTGCTTTTTAAACAAATTAAAAAGAAAAATTAAAGAATGGGAAGAATGGCAACCAGCCGTCCTGAATGATGTTAATTAATCCGAACTGGAGCCCTTTTCGTTCTACCATGTTAAAAATTCCGAACTGGATGCCTTTTTGATGTACGGTGTAATTGACTGCTCCGAGCTGAACGCCCCTCATATTTTTTAATGTTGCATTCACCACTGCCAAATCAAAGCCCGTGGAATTCTGAAAGTTCAAGTTTAGCACGCTTAATTGAAAACCTTTTGTCCATTCAGTAGAAATATTTGCAAGACCGCAGCGAACTCCTTCTACAATTTTTGAATGATTAATCAATCCCGAACATTGAACACCGTATACATAATCGGAATAACTTAAAACAGGAGTAATTTCGACGCCGTCAACACCACCGGTACCGCCGCTGACAGGAAACCCTGTTCTCACTCCGTAGACAGCTTTGTCCGTATACGGGGGCATTCCAGGCCAGAAAACAATCTGAAGGACAGGCCACCACCCATGTGATTGCGCTTCCGTCTGGGCGCTTGTTTGCTGATAATCGTATGCTATTACCTGGCTTATAACAACGAATGACACGACCAATGATGCAAATAAAACTTTTTTCATTTTAACTCCAATGCTTGTGATATTAATCTTGTTTTTTGTTTTGCAATTATAACGTTAAGTCTGTTACTAATAAATACCGGTTTCTTTTTTTCTTTACTGAATTCTGTTATAGAATTATTTTGTTAGAGTTGTGATTTACGATAGTCAAGTTAGTTTAAGATAGGTGGATAGTATTGACTGTAAAGTGTACATAAAAACAATTTATGTGAGATAAAAAATATGAAAGAATTTTTATCTACGGCTGTAATTCTATTTTTAATAATGGATCCTATTGGAAATGTTCCTGTGTTCCTTTCAGTTTTAAAAACTGTTCCCGAAGAACGAAGGAAGAAAATTCTGGTAAGGGAGCTGATTGTCGCTTTGCTGGTTTTACTTATTTTTTTCTTCATTGGTAAATACTTGATTATTTTTTTGCGCTTATCCCAAGAATCAATATGTATAAGTGGCGGCATAATCCTTTTCATTATAGCATTGAAGATGATTTTCCCGTCCTATTACAGTGATCATGCCGAGAATTCTGGCAATGAACCTGTTATAGTGCCTCTTGCTGTTCCTTTGGTAGCTGGGCCTTCCGCTCTTGCCGTTATCCTCCTTCTCCCTCAAACGCCTTTTGCTGTATTGGTAAACAATTTGCTGGCGCTGTTTTGCGCCTGGATTGTGTCAGCCGCTATTTTAGTTTCTTCAACGAGACTTTATGCCATTTTGAAGATGAAAGGATTGATGGCAATGGAAAGACTTATGGGAATGATTCTCATTCTTATGGCTGTACAGATGTTTCTTGATGGGGTAAAAATGATGCTTTCCGGGGTTTCTTTAAAATAAGGTTGATTTTGAAATAAAATACGGTTGATAGCTTTATATGCAAGAATTTGAACTTAGCCAAAGACAGACATTAAGACAGGAGCAAACTTTAACTGCTTCGCAAATACATTCACTGGATTTGCTTATGGCTCCAGTTCTTGAATTGCAGGCAAAAATTAATCACGAACTTGAAATAAATCCTATCCTTGAAGTAGGGCAGGAAGGAGCGATTGACTCAAAAGAGCTATTTACTGATGCGGAAGAAGAGTCGAATGAGATTAAAGAGCCAATAGAGGAAAAAGTTCTTGCAGAAACAGGTAAAATAGAGGCGGAATACCTGAATGAAGAGGATAATGAGGCTGTTTTTAAAAAAAGTGACATGTTTGTTAGTTCCCGAAATAGTAACGGCACAACGGGATTTGGTGATGAAGAAAAAAGAGAACACTTCTTCAACTCAATTATGGATAAACAATCCATGGAGGATGATTTAAAATTTCAGCTGAATTTTTTAAATATAAATGATGAACAGAAAAAACGATGTGAACTTATTGTAGGATGTCTTGACGAACAAGGTTTCTTCAGATCTTCTCTTGCAGACCTTGCGGTTATAGCCGGAGCTGATATTGAAGATATGGAGGAGGCTCTTGTTATTGTAAAATCCCTTGAACCTCCAGGTGTTGGCGCCAAAAATATCAAGGAATGCCTTTTACTCCAACTCGAAAGAACGAATGGCGATGATGTTGTTCTTACCGGTATAGTGAATCACCACCTGGAGGATATTGCGGCAAATCGTCTCCCGCAAATAGCAAAAGCTCTTAGTCTTAATATGGAGGAAGTTAAGAATGCTATAGGCGAAATAAAAAAGCTTAGTCCTTATCCTTTCGCGGGGATACAGGATGAAGATGAATCTGTCTTTATTGTAGCTGAAGTAAAAATAGTAAAGGATCATGGTTGTTATATAGCAGTAATTGACAGGGAATATCAACCACGATTAAGATTGTCCGAAAAATACATAAATATGCTGCAGAGCCCGCAGTTAGCAAAAGAAACCAGAGATTATATAAAAGAAAAAATTTTATCTGCAAACAATATAATCAGGAGCATGGAACAGAGGCAAAGCACTATAAAAAAAATAGCTGATATAATAGTCGATACTCAGTACGATTTTATGGAAAAAGGCAGTTTGTATCTAAAGCCCTTGACAATGAAACACGTCGCGGACAAGATAGGCGTACATGAAACGACTGTCAGTAGAGCTGTGTCGAATAAATATGCTGAGACTCCGCAGGGAGTGTTTCCTTTAAAATATTTTTTTTCTGTCGGATTTCAGCTAGCAGATGGAGAACTGGTGGCCAGTAAAGGGGTAATGGAAAGAATAAGAAACATAATAGACTCAGAAGATTCTGCATCTCCCTATTCAGATGACGATATCGCCAAAATGCTTAATGAATCAGGCATTCCCGTTGCCAGGCGAACTGTTGCAAAATACAGAGAAGAATTGAATATCCCATCTTCAAGATTAAGAAAGGAATATATTTAAAAAGCTTATGTTGAACTCCTGCATATTTCCCGGAAAAAGTGCTTTCTATAAAGCAAATATTTTGTTGTTGTTCTGTTTAATAGTCCTATCGGCGTACATGTTTCGAACTTATAATTTTACAAAAGAAGCGGCAAAGTTTCCTTCATTCGTCCCGTTTACCTTAGAAAGCGCAATGATGTATTCCTATTCGTGGGATGTGGCTAAGGGAACATTTCATGAACACGATGAGACGCTTTCCGGTTTTAGCGGGGTTTCTGTTACTGAACAAATGTCTATGAGTTTAGAGTATTTTTTAGGATATGGGTATAAGATCAAAAATTACTTGTTTGGCCATGGGGGTGACGGCCTGACTATTAACAATTTCGACTATGGAATAAATGAAAATTTTCCTGCTTGGGTAAGGTTTCAATTAAGGTTTTGGATAAGCTTGACTGCCGGTCTTATTTTTATCTGGCTGCTTCTGCTCGATTGTCCCATTATCTATGCCAGCCTGGGAGGATTGTTGTTTGCCGTAACACCTGTAGCTATCGCCAGAGCTACCGGACAGGATATCATAAAGGAAAATTTTGCTATCCCTCTTATAATGTGTTGTTTTGTAGCGTATTTATGGTATCTAAAATGGCCAAAAAACTACAAACTCATATTACTTGTATGTGCTACAATATTGTCTCTTATAGCATGGGATATGACCCAGCTTTGCCTAGCTTTTTGGGTAGTTTATGAAATAATAGTGACTGTTTGTTTGGATAAGCAGGAAGAATGTTATCTTCCTGCCTGGATAACTATTTATGTTTCTACTGTTATCGCCGGAATTATTGATCCGTATTTAGCGGCGCATAATTTTTTACAATCTCCGGTAGTATCCGTCTTATTGCCCGTTCTTTTATTTGTAATTTTGTTTAGGCACAAACCTAGGATAGCACGAATATTGGTAGCGGTTATATCCCTAATATTGTTTGTTTTTATATGGGCTGTTATTGTGAAAAATTTTGGATATGGAAATAATTATTCGCATTTCTGGAACTTACTTTTGGCAAAAGTTAAATTTGGGAATGTAAAGCCGTTAGACCCCCTTTTACTGGATTTTGATTCAAGAATGCTTTGGACTCCCGCATTGCATTCTGCCACTATGAAAATTTTTCGTTCTCTATTTGGGCTTACATTTATATGTTTTGCTATTGTGGTTTTTCTGGGCTTTTCAGTAAGTGCTTTTAGAAAAAAAATAGCTGCCCGATTGCAATGGATTGGCTTGCCTTTGTTTTTGACAAGCATGTTTTTTATTCTCTTTATTTTTATGGTCAGATTTCATGCCCTTGTAATCCCTTTTATGTGCGTTGCCATGGCAGTTTTCCTGAACAGAATTTCAGAGAAGATTACAAGACGGACGCTTCGAATATTGCTGGTAATATTATTTGCAGGCCTGGTTATGAATGAAGCATGCCGCGATCTTTGTTTTGAAAGGGAATATTACAGCGGCGAAAACGAGCAGCTGACTTTGATAAAAGAATTGAACAGCTCAGGTGTTAAGGGAGAAACTTTTCTGGCCGATTTTACTTTATCTCCAATGCTGAAAGCATATTGCGGCGCTAAAATTGTTTTAATTCCTAAATTCGAGATGAAAGAGGCTCGTGACAGGGTTGAAAAGTATGTCAATATTCTATATCACGGAACAGAGTTGGAATTTATGGAATTCTGCAAATCATACGGAGTCAAATATTTCATTTTCGACAAAGGAATGATAGGCGGCCGCGACACTGAAGACTTTTTGCATCCATGGAGCATCAGATATATGGCCGCCGCTAACGTGTTAGAAAAAAACTCCCCTGTTTATAATTTTTTTTATTCTCCTGAGGTAATGGATTATTTTTATGAATTGGATGGGCAGGGTGTTTCAAGATATGTAATTTTTAAAATAATAACACCTTCTGATATTTCTCAAAGTGAGAAACTATACCAACAGGCTCTCCTGGATTATAGGGCGGGAGATAAGACAAAAGCCAGGGATTTTACTGAGCAAGCCCTGCAATTAAACCCCAAAAATCCAAAAATCAGGTTCTTATCCTATACTATTAATGATGAGAAATGGCCTAAAATAACTTTCCCCGTACGCCGAAATTAAAGGCGTTGAATATCGATTATTGTATATTTACAATTACTGAATTGACCATGGAATAGTTGGGACTGGCCGTTACTCGAGATGTGGCTCCATCAACCCATAACCATTGAGGCAGATATTCATTAAACTATGTCATTCGATATGTTCTTCTCGATACCTCCCTCGTAAATTCCGCGACGGGATTTATTCGTGACACTCGAAGAACAATCGCACTCCCAAGATAGCCTCCCCGAGTGATTCAAATCGTATCGAGGAAGCAAAATGGACGTAGTTTACTGCATATTTACGGAATAAGTACCAAGAACCGAAAATAATATTACGATCAGATTATTTTCTTTTTGTACCCTTCTATGAAATCGGATAGGAGTTTTGTGCGCCTAGATGTTTTTACCATTGCTATGTAAAACAGGACAATCCCTGCCGCAAAAATGCACAAATGTGCTACAGAATGATATTTAAAGAATCCTATACCACCAAGTTCTGAGGGTGCAAGAAAATCCATAAGAGTTATGAATGGCATATAAAGGACGATCCATAGCGCAGATTTTAATTCTTCTCCAAATCCCTTAAACTTGTTTACTTTGTATTCATAATAAAGATAAATCAGAAATCCTATAATAATTGCTATAGTCATATACGAGGTCATTTTTAATCCACAGTCCAAAAGCAGAAAAGATATTGAGACAAAAGCTAAAAATGAAAACAGAGAAATAAAAGGAATACGTATTTTCCGTTGTAAATCCTTGGCGTGTTTGCGTAGCCCCATAGCCGATGCCGGACCGCCAAGAAAGTTTATCATAAAACATAAGGTAAGGAGAGAAATTACACTTTGCCAACTTGGAACAAGCCATAGAAACCCGATGGATATTATTAAAACTACTACCAGAGCGTTTAGAGGTATGGAAGTATGTTTTGTGAGCTTTCCTAAAAAGTTTGGAACATGTTTTGTAGAGTGAAGTCCGTACAAAGTTCTTGGAGCAAGTCCCATTAAAACAACGCCCGCAGAAGTCGGCGCTACCGCAGCATCCGCGTATAGAAGAATTGAGAGAAAATGCAGTCCTAGCATTGTTGCAAGCGTGGCATAAGGTGATTGCAACGAGATATTTGCCCAATCCCCACCTATTTTTTCTAAAGGATAGCTGGCAATAAACGAAAATTGCAGACAGGTATAAATTAACATTGATATTACCATCGAAAGGATAATTGCAAGAGGGATGTTCCTTTCAGGGCGTTTTGCCTCTCCCGCAAAGGTTACAGGAGCCTGAAATCCTATAAAAGCCGGAATTATTCCGCCTACGGCTATTGCTGTCCAGACACTGGACCACCCATATGGCGCGATTGTTCCGTGAAAGGCTGTAAAGTTTCCAAGCTTTATGTTGGGAAATAAAAAGGCTAGCGGCAAGAAAATAGCGGAAACAATTACGATAAACTTAAACAGCCCAAGTCCTTTTATTGAATTCATAAGGAATTTCACAGAAAATGCATTTATAAGGAATAGAAAGACAACAAGGAATGACGCAAAAATTAATCCCTCTGTTGAAAGTTTGTTGAGCTCTGTATTATAAAGAGTATTAGCCCATGAAAAGGGCCATGAACTTGCGTATTGAGTAACAGCTATAGCTTCGGCAATTACAGCAAGAGCAAGAGCCAAAAAACCTGCCCAGTCAGCTATAAATGCCGCCAGATTTCCGTGAGAATATTGAGTGTAGCGTCCAACCCCCCCCATTGTGGGAAAGCATGGAGCAACTTCGGCGATTGTCATAGCTACGAAACTCATTACTATTGCACCGATAGGCCACGCAAATATGGCAGCAGGTCCCGCGATTTTTACAGCTAGGCCTACCCCGAAAAGCCAAGACGATCCTACCTGCATTAAAACAGCCGATAAAATAAGTGCGGTTAACCCTATGGTTCTCTTTGTGTTTACTACCATAACTGCAAGTCCTTAATTTAACAAAAATGAATCTATACCTAAACTAAAATATCATGTTGACTATGAATCATTGCGTGAACATTGCGGCATGCGTCGGCGCTTGCACCCATTTCCCCTGTTCAAACCCTCGATCCCTCGCATTGGCTTCTTGCCATTATCATATTCTTTACACTTTTTTGCGGTTTTTAATTTGTGTTTTTACTTTTTTAAACTATTTCTTTGTGAAGGTTATTCTCTTTATTAAAAAATAATCCTTTTTTTGTATAGTTATTTCTCATATTGCCCAAGGAAATTGATATGTTGTACCATCAATCGTTAAAAAAAATCAGAAAAGACAAAAAGATAACAAGCATAGAACTTGCTAAGTATTTAAATAAAACAAGAGAGACTGTTTCTGCCTGGGAAAGGGGCATATATCAACCAGGCGATGCTGACATAAGAATAATGGCGCAACTCTTAAACGTCTCTGTTGGTGATATTTCAGATCTTCAGGAAATAAAAGTCAAGAACAACAATACAGATAAGCGAGATGTCGTAGATTTAGACATTGATGGTATAGAACCAGAAACTGCAGAAAAACTAAAAATACTCAATGAAACTTGCTTAGAACTCAGAGCTACCGTTACAAGACTGAGATCAAATCTTTTTAAATATGATGCTTTGCTTCAAAATCTTCCGTTCGTAATATACGTCAAGGATAAAAGACTGAAATATACTTATGCTAATGAAAGATTCCTCAATTTGATCGAACAAAGCTATAGTAAAAATAGCATATCAGGAGCATCTTCTTTCGACATTTTTGGAATGAAAGAGTACTCTCAAATATTGGAACTAGAGCAAAAAGTAATAAAAACAAAACAGAAAATATCCAATCAGCAGATTTTCATCCCGAGAACCTTTAAGAAAAAAATTGGACTATTAACAATAATTCCCATTTTAAATGACAATAAAGAAGTTGAAGAGCTTGTCGGGTCTATTGAAGACATTACCGATACTTATGAAGAAGAAAAAAGAAGAAAAGATCTGGAGTCTATTACAAGCAAAATTAACCATGCAACGTGGATAGGAGAAACTGTCAACGGCAATAAAGATTCTTTCAAATACACCTTTATGAGCGATAATATGTTTGATATACATGGAATTGAAAAACAAGAAGCACTTAAAGGAATTAAGTTGTGGTTAAATGTCGTTCATGAAGATGACATGAGTCTTCTTAAAGAATGGCTTGAAATAGAGGATTATCCCAAGAAAATTCACTATAAAATAAACACTCCGAAAAAAGGGATAAGATGGATATCTAACGAAACATTTAAAGAAGGAAGAGATAAGTTTTTCGGAATCATTACTGATATAACTGAAGAAAAGGAACGGGAACAGGAAAAAGAGGCAATATTGCAAACGCTTAATGCTGCTACCGATGCCATAAAAATCGCTAAAATTAAGGGAGAAAAGAAAGAATATATTTACGTCAACAACGCCAATAAAAGTCTCTACGAGTTACCTTTGTCAAAAATTAAAAATAATCCCGAGCTTTGGAAAGAATACCTGCATCCTGATGATAAAGAAAAACTGACTTTAATAGACAAAGAAAAACAAAAAGGACATCTGCACCTTAATTATAGATTGCTTCTACCTGATGGGAGAATCAAATATATTGAAGAAAATATTTTCAGAGAAATTTTCGATGGTGTTTTGTATTCAGGAACAATTAAGAGGGATGCTACAGACATACACAAAGAAAATTTAACAATGCAAGCAATATTAAAAGCTCTTGATGTTTCTAAAGACGCAATATGGGTCACCACGTCAGGTCTAAATGTATATATGAATCCGGCAAGAGCTGATTTATATGAAAAGAGTTTAAAAGAAATTATGAAAGATCCTGATTTTTGGAAACCGTATTTACATCCAGATGATTGTGATAGAATCTTGAAAGAAGCAAATTCTACTAATTTTAACGGGAAAATAATTTCCCAAAAGTTCAGACTCGTAATGCCAGACGGCAGAATAAAATATATTATAGAATCAAAATTTGCCAGAGTAGTAGATGGGATAAAATATGCTGGCGGAATTCAAGCGGAAGTGGAAAAAAAGGTTTACAGTCATTATAAGTAGATTCACAGAATAGCTAAGTATCAGTTTCCGGATCTTTAAGTAAGAGGGTTTCCAGATCCTTGTAATCTCTGCAAGACACATATTTCAGTGAATTCCTCTTTATTTTTTCAAAGCATCCACTGACTGTAAAAATTCACGAACAACTTTTAGATTTTCATCGCGTGCGTCCCATGCTGTTACGTGACCAGAGCCGGGAAACATTATATATTTTGAACCAGGAACTTTATCTGCCAACTTTTTAACAATTGAAGGAGCTATTGCATCAAATTCTCCCACGGTAAACAGTGTTGGAACTTTAATTTGCGGGAGGAATGACAGAGGATCATAGTCCTTAAGAGTACCGGTTACAGTAAATTCACTTTGCCCCCACATATAGGCAGCCATATCTGCATTAAATGTCGCATATATGCTATCTAAGTCCTCCTTAACGGGGTGACGCCAAATATATAAACTGTAGAATTTGTCCATCGCTTTTTTATACATCGGATCATTGTAATTATTAGTTAATTCAGCCGTTTTGACAGCCTCCTGAAGCGAATCAGGCAAGGTAGCGAGTAGTTTTCTAGTACTTTGCACCCACCCTTTCACATCGAAACACAAACTGCCAAAAATTAATGAAGATACTCGTTCCGGGTAAGCGCGATAATATTCAAGAGCAATAATTGTTCCCCAGGAATGGCCCAACACATGCCATTTTTCAATGCCTAAATGGGCTCGGAGCAACTCGAGTTCTTTTACAAAACGATCAATAGTGAACAACGTCTTGTCTGTTATTTTGTCAGATTTTCCACCGCCCAGCTGGTCATAACGCACAACTTGCCGATCATTACCAAGTTCATCGAATACTTTTAAGCCTAGACTCGACATGCCGGGACCGCCGTGAAGCATTACAACTGGCAACCCCTTTCCTGTGCCAGATATCTTGTACCATATGTTACCTCCGGGAACTGCAAGTCTGGATTCCCCAACTGGCATAGGCGAATTTGCATTCTTTTTTTCCATTGCAGGTTTTACTACAAACTCTTGAAATTCCTTATCATAATATAAACGTTTTATATCTTCCATCCTGTCTAGATACAGAACTCCATCCAAGTGATCTACTTCATGCTGAATTACTTTTGCATGAAAATCACTAACTTCACGAGTAATTGTTTTTCCTTCTAGGGTTTTATAGCTGTATTTAATACGCTTATACCTGGGAACTTCTCCAACCAGTCCTGGAAGAGAAAGGCACCCCTCCCACCCAGGCACTTTTTCTACACCAAGTGGTTCTATCGCTGGATTTATAACCACAGTGAAAGGTACTGATTTCTGTGATTCATCAGCCTTTTGTTCCGGTATTTGAAACAGCAGAATCCGTAATGGAATATTTACCTGCGGAGCTGCCAGTCCCGCCACATTTTCCTTCCCCATTTTATCGATAGTCGCCATCATATCGGCAACAATCTGGCGAGTTTCCAATGATGTGGGATCAGCAACTTCTTTTGCTTTTTGCCTTAATACCGTGTGGCCCATGCGAACAATTTCTAACGGCTTGCCAATTATTCCGTCAGGTGTTGATGATTCTTTTGCAAGTAAATCTGCCATATTTAGTAAAACTCCAATTAATAGTATTATACTTTGAGTAAACAAGTTACGCAAATAAATATTCTTATTTTTCCATTTATCTTTATCATTATTGATATTCATTGTTTCCTTCTAAAGTTTCGGGTTTCAAATCATCTATTTTTTCCATACACCCTCCCCACGAACTACGAACTACGAACCACTTCTCGCCTTTTTAGTAACTGACAAAATGAAGCTGCTTTTTTCTTCTGTGTATTTGACTCTGTCATTTGGATATTCATTAGCAAGCTTTGTCTTTAATTCAGCGTACTTTTTGGCTTCCGCAGGAAATTGCCTGAGACAATCTCTGAAACAAAGATCAATCCATCGTTCTGAATCTGCTTCAACCATATGAATATGGTGCGTTCGCTTGCCTTCCGAGTTTCGCTTGATGAACCAGGCGTAGTATGGCGGGCCGTCATTACCGTGAACCGGGCGCCAAAAGTACTCATACCCTTCAGATTCCAATATCGGCACGATTTGTTTTTTAGTTTCTTCTAGGCTGGTAACTTCCACCAGGATATCAATGATGGGTTTTGCAGAAAGGCCGGGAACCGCCGTGCTACCAAAGTGTTCAATTCTTTTAACGAGATTCTGTGGCAATTTACTGCGTAAAAAAACGGCTTCATCTTCAAACACCTTTGGCCATGCAGGGTTATAGGGTACGATTACAATCTCTTCACGAACCAATTCTTCTATCCGTTTTTTTAGTTTCTTATCCATATTTTTATCCACGAATTGCACGAATAAACATGAATTATAAAATAGTAAAACTGCGCTCAATTTCATTCTTCTTTCGTGTCAAATTTTAATCGCCTTTGGCGATCGTATCATTTGGCCCGTTAAATTATCTTTGCAGCCTTAATTCATCCGAACTTATAATGTTTGCGGACTGGAGATTTAATATCCCAGGTACAGTCAAGGCCTTTGGGAAAAATAACCAGGTCCCCGGCTTTGAATGAAACACTTTCGGTTTTAGTCTTGACTGTTACTTCACCTTCAAGTATCAGGCACGCTTCCTGATCATCATAGTGCCATGGGAAGATTGAAACTTCTTTTTCCCAAATCGGCTGCTGTTTCATTTCCTGAACTTCTTCTGCCATCGGGTTTTTAACAATTATTTTCATTGGTGCCTCCTATAGTTAGTCTTTTTCTAGATCCTTGGTTCTTGAAAGCTTGAGATATTACTTCACAATCTCTTTCTTTCAATTTTCTGACCTTGATTTGCTTCTCTGTTTTCATTGTTTCATGCCTTTTTCTGAGGAGCGTGGCGGAATGTCGCGAGACATTAGCGACTGTTGTCAGGCTTTATTTTCTGCGGTTGTGTTCCTTATATTTTTCTCTATGAATTTTCTCCATGTAAATTGGGGGTTCCATTTAAACGCATCTTTAACTCTATGACAGTCAAGTAATGATCCATATAGGTTATCCTCAATTCTCTTTTCTTTTTTCCATTTCACTTGCGGGTGTATTTTTTGAGTGAGTTCAAGGCTTGTGTTTCCAGAGGTTGTAATATCATCCGATGAAACCAGGTAGCAATCGTATCCTATAAAATCAGTTTTAATGCACTTTATAACAAGTTTCGCAAGATCTCTTACATCAATGAAAGCTCCACCCATTCATATTCAGGCCTTATTTTTCTTGACTCTATAATGTCGAAATAGGTTTTTTCATTCCAAACACCGGGCGGTCTAAGGCAGATGGTTGAAATATGATTGGTTTGCCTGAAAGAATAACACATTTCTTCTGCAAGCTTTTTAGATATTGCGTATGGGTTTGCTGGTCTGCAAGGATGGTCATCGTTAATTGGAAAGTAATCGGGGATGCCTTCCCCCTTGAATATCCCGAGCGCGTCAACACTGCTCATAAATATGACTTTGCGAAATGCATTTATTCTCGCAGACTCCAAAACATTCCATGTACCTAAAAGATTCGTTCTTGTTATTTCTTCCCCGTTTTCTCTTTCGTCATTACCAAGAAGCGCCGCCAGATGCACGACCGACTCACAGCCTATTCCAGCTTTTATTACATTGGATGTATTTCGAATATCGCTACCTTCCGTCAAGTCATATCCAACTATTTCATGCCCATCTGTTCGAAGTTGCTTTTCAACAACTTGGCCAATCAGCCCACTATTTCCTGTTAATAGAATTTTCATAATTTTTTCTTGCTTATTTACTCAAGAATATTTTTATGGTTAATCAGAATTTCTTTGACAGCAAACGCTAGATTGTCTTTACTCTCAACTTCATCCAGGGTAAAAAATAAAGCTTTTTGTCCTTCTTTGAGTTTAATTTGATCCAAGGCGGCATTGGTTTTTGCCAGAAAATAATAACCATCAACTTCATATTTAACACCGTTAACATTATGCTTTACTTTCATTTGATGGATAGGCTTTAAATTGAAAATATTAATACCGATCTCTTCAAGCACCTCTCTTTTTATTGCTTCGGAAGGTGTTTCATTGTCTTCAATGCCTCCGCCGACTAATCCCCAGCAGTTTGGTTCCGCAATGTTGGAAATATTGTCACGAAGTACAAAGAGATATTTTCCCAGAGCATCATTTTTTATAAAAACTTTTGCGCCGCTTTTCATAAGTATAGACCATTACTCGCAATCAAGTGCGAAAATTGTTAGATTATTGACAGAATACACATTTAACCGCTGATAACGAACTATTTTTTCTCCGAGTTTCAAAAGAGATTTATTATCTTGCATTCATTACAGTTTACATAGTGTTCGTCGTCCCGGACGAGGGTGGAATATTGACATTAATGATTCAGGATTCCGAATTGCTTGGAACCCGCATTTTGAGTAAACTCCATGGGCATCCTTAGTCATTAAAAGCCATTGATAAACATCCTTAAGTTCGGGGCTGGACAGAGTGTATTTGACCATTTTCTGACAAATTCCTTTTTTGCGGAAATGCTCATTCACAATTACGTCGCAAATATAGGCAAATCGAGTTTTATCAGAAATGACGCGGAGAAATCCAACCTGGGTGCCATCTGGTAAATAAGCTCCAACGACAAGTGCTGAATTTGAAATGCTTTTTTGGATCTCTTCCTTCGTTATTCCTGGGGACCAAAATGCTTTTGTGAGCATGGAATGGATCTCGTCAATGTGTAAATCAGAAACTGATGAACTAATCTTAACGTCTATCATTTGCTCTTCATACGATGTCTTTCTATGGTTTTTCTTTTTTGGCTTGTTCATAGCTTATTTGTAGCTTGCTGTCACGACTCATTTTAAAGTCTTGCGTAAATACTGGATTCACTGCCTATCCAGTATTTTTCAAGATATTCGTTTGTTTTATTTGGTCTATTTGCTGAAATCCAATTCTCATATTCAGGCTTGTCCCCTACGAAATATAGGGTTCCTGTGGATGCGGCTATTGGTTGCCAAATGTGCTTATCATCCACTATTGGTCTAACCCCAATGACAAATATTTTTTCTGCAATTCTAACTTTCTCCGACCATTCATTCTGAAAGTTCTTGATTACGTCAGGTGCTATAGCTAATGGTTTGTCTTTGGCATATAAACACATTGAGGGATACAATGCGGTATTGCTTCTGTATATCGTTGAAACATCTACAGGGTTTACAAACTCTATATTTCCACCAAAACTTGCCCTGTGCCCAAATGAAACACTGCGAGTTACGTCCGCTCCTCCTTGTAGTTTAAAATTACATGAACCATGTATTTTCCAGATTTTTGCATTATCATTCTCAGCCTTACCGAAATATTCAACCGTTATGCCTTCCAATGATGCGGCAAATTCGCATAAGCATTCGTAATTTAATGTTGATATAATAGTGTTTTTTAATAAGTTTTTTGATTTCAAATTTCTAAACAAATTTTTGTATAAGTTATCATTATTGTTAGTTAGGCCAAACCTTGAAAAAAAAATTGCCATTTGCTGCATTAATGGAGGAATAGCATGACTATTAGTTTCAATTAGTTCAGCCATTCCATTCTCAAAATTGGTATTGAATTTTGATTGCAAGTTTGAATCGAAACTTCCCCAAGTTATTGGGTAAATTCTTTTTAAAGCAGAATATAGGTCGCTACCTAATGGTGGAGGGCATGGATCTACCTGTCCTGACCCAAATGATGCACCTGCTCCAAATAGGAATAAATTCATAGTAGTCCGAGTCTCATTGCATTGAACGATAAACTATAGTAACACTTTTCACAATAAACAATTGCCATAGGGAAAACTTGTCCCTCGATAACCATTTTATATTGAGTGTCAAACATTGAATAAACGGCTAATTCTTTTTCAATAGCCCACCTGTTACCGCCACAAACAGGACATTTGTTATATTGTAAATAATTTGAAAGATGATTTTTAATTTTTGTCTGTTGGTCGTTTGTTAGTGGCATGATTATTTGTTTTTAAATAGCTTGTAACAATTTCTAATTCCCAAATTTTTTGGTAGTGTAAAATCTTTTCTGTAAATTCAAAATTTGAATAGAGGTGCAAATGATCATCCTATAAATTTAAAATCCCTTTAAAAAATTAAAAGAAAGGAAAGATCAAATGCCTAACAGTAAAAGTATACGTATGGAAGAAATTTTCAACAAGTTAATGGAAGCTGGCTACGAAAACGTTATGCCGCAAATCACATCAATATTGTTAAATGGAGTAATGGAATTAGAACGAGAGAAATACCTAAAGGCTGAAGCATACGCAAGGAATCCTGAGCGAATAAGTTACGCTAATGGCTACAAGGACAAAAAGCTTGGTATGCGGATGGGAGAAGTGCAATTAAAAATACCACAGACCAGAGACTGCATTTTTTATCCTCGAACAGTAAAAAGGGAGTTCGCTCTGAAAAAGCATTGAGGCTGGCGTTGTCGGAGATGTATATACAGGGAGTGTCAACCCTGAAAGTTATGAAGATAACCGAGCAATTATGTGGATTTGAAGTTTCATCGACACAAATATCTAGGTTAACATCAGAAATGGACGCAGAGATAGATCGAT
>JAJXWI010000061.1 GCA_021781705.1 bacterium
CTCTAGCAGGGCGAATCCCGCCCAGAACACCATTTTTGGCTTTGAATTATGTATTACGTCTACATACTCCAACTAAATAACTACCAGTTATATACAGGCTATAGTTCTGACTTAAAAAGACGAATCAGTGAACACAAGTCAGGCAAAGTTTCGTTTACCTCGCAACGTCTTCCTGTAAAACTTATATACTACGAGGCTTATCTTTTGGAAACCGACGCAAGGGCCAGAGAGGAATTCCTGAAAACATCCGATGGAAAAAGAGTATTAAAAGCTCAGTTGAAAAACTATATAAAGGGTTCGTCTTGCTAAAACGCATGACGCCCTGCGCTCTAGCAGGGCGAATCCCGCCCAGAACACCATTTTTGGCTTTGAATTATGTATTACGTCTACATACTCCAACTAAATAACTACCAGTTATATACAGGCTATAGTTCTGACTTAAAAAGACGAATCAATGAACATAAGTCAGGCAAAGTTTCGTTTACCTCGCAACGTCTTCCTGTAAAACTTATATACTACGAAGCTTATCTTTTAGAAACCGACGCCAGGGCCAAAAAAGTTATCGAGTAAGGGAATATCCCTTATTCCCAAAAAATAGAGAGAGACCGATGAATTGTTAAACCGGTGATTATTAATAATAAATATAACTAAATTGAACATTCTGTGCCTCTTTTTTTTGCATAAAGAGAAAAAATTATGCTTTTGCTAACTTTCTATTTCATAAATTTGTTCACTACCCAAGAGACAACTACAGACGTAATAATAGTAACTAAAAAATGCTTCCAAACAAATAACCAAAAAACTTTTAAACAATGATAAATGTTATTCCCATAAATTTTCATTTTGAAGCATTTTTTAGCTTCAAGAAATCTTTCTCGTGGAAGTTCATAAGAACCATTTTTTTCCTTAAAATATTCGTCTTTTCTCAATTTAGAAAAAGCTTGCTCAAAATCTTCTTTTGAGTATCTATCATAATTTATCTCATTATATAAACCAGTTTTGGATGTTTCAAATGGACGGGCTGGAAAATTCTTGATATAAGCAAAAATTATATCTTTTTCTATTTTTGAAAGTTCTTTCATTTTTAAAATCCCATTTTGTTTTCTCATCCAATTTAAGCAAATTTTTGTAAAAATATTTATTTTCATTTCTACCTTAATATCCTAAACTTCAATTTCTTGAGACAATTATAGCGTTATTTAATGTCATTTGCAATGACACATTATAAAAGGATTACTGCTTCCTAAATACCAAGAATTTCTGATGCCATGGCTGAGTAAAAATTATTTTTAACTTCCTTCAGCCTTGTAGTTTTTTAGCTCCATAAAAAGTATATTGTCTCTGCTAGGTAATTATCGCCACAAGAAAACCCGGAAAACTTTAGATCGACAAATATCACAGTAAAAGAAAGAGTACAGTGGAGAGAAATACTTTCTATGAATGGGAGAAAGAAAAACATCACCATGGTAATGATTATTTTAATAGCATTTTCTCAGCAAATGGGATTAGCTATTATTACACCAAGTTTGCCGGAGATGGCAAGAGAATTGTCTGTTTCTATGTTTTCTGTCATGGGACTATATATGATTGGGATGGGGGTCGGACAATTTTTTTGGGGTTCCTGGTCAGATATACTAGGACGTAAAAAGTTAATGAGTATAGGTGTTTTCATTTTTGCTGCTACAAGTTTTTTTATAACAGTAGCTACAAGTCCATATCTTATTAATTTTTTAAGATTTATACAAGGATTTTCGACGGGGGCAATGTATTCAATTTCTCAAGCTATTATAGCAGATCAAAGTGAAACAAAAGAATATATGATAGGTTCAATAGCTGTTTCAGATTTCGGCTTTGGTATAGCATGGATAATTTTACCATTTATAGGCGGAATAATTGCTTTGCTGAACAACTGGAAAATAAATTTTTATTTAATGTCTGGTTTTGTTTTTATAGTTAGTCTACTTTGTTTAATATTTGTGCACGAAACAAGAAAACAAGAGTTAAGGCAACAGCGAAATATTAAGAATACAATAAAGCTTTTTTTATCAATGTATAAAAATTCACAGTATATTGTTATTCCTCTTTTGATTGCTATTCCAAACGCTTTTTTTGCAGCTTTTAACACAACAGCCCCCAAAATATTAATTGCTGATTTACATAAGTCCACAATGACTATAGGGGTAATGGCATCTATCATAGGAATATCATATACAGCAGCAATATTTTTCAATATAGGCTTTCTAAATAAGAAACAATCAAAAAAGATTATTAATGCTATGACAGTTCTGTTTGTTATCCTGACAGCTATTCAGTTGTTATTTGCAATATTGGGGATGTTAAATATGTCTACGCTGTATATTCCTATGATTCTCAACGTTATGGTATGGGGAATAATGTTCCCGCATATACTGGGGCATGGACTGACACTATATAAAGAAGACGGAGGAACAGTTGGAAGCCATTTAGGATTTACTTTTTTTATTCTTGCAGGGGCAGCCACCTATCTTTTTGGTATATTATTTAAAGACAATTCCCTAGGAATATCTTTATTTACTTTCATAATGTCTATTATTACCATCTGTTTGGTTATTTATTTCAACAGAGCAAATAGGCTAACGTTAAATCAGAATCCATATTGATTTTCAATGAGGTAGTTAATGGAGCTTTTTTACTCACAGGTACTGATCGAAGATTTAATCTTTCCAGAATGTCCTCGCTGGAAAGATAGCAAGCTATGGTTTTCTAATATTTTTGCAGATCAGTTAATTTCTATTTTCCCAAATGGTAAATATGACACGATATACAATATCCCATCTATAGGATTCGATTGGCTGCCTGATGGCTCTTTGGTTTATATTGAACGCAGCTTAACCAAAAGACGTGTAATGAGATATACGGAAGGTAAAGCTGAAGTATATTGCGATCTTAGCGACCTGACTCAATTTCAATTTAATGACTTAACTGCAGATTCAAAAGGGAGTATCTATATCGGTAACACAGGAAATAAGATGGATGACCTCAATCAAATAGATAAAACAGTTACTGCTCCATTAGTGCTTGTCACTCATGATAAAAAAATTAAAGTCGTTGCCGAAAACCTTTCTTTTCCCAATGGAATAACAATCTCTGCGGATGACAGCAGACTTGTTGTTGCCGAAACCTATGCTTCAAAATTGACAGTCTTTGACATTCAAAGTGACGGGACGTTATCCAATGGAAAAACTTTCGCAAAGCTTGATAATGGATTTCAACCTGATGGGATATTTTTCGACAATCGAGGTGGGATCTGGGCAGGTATTGCAAAGGCTAATTGCTGTCTCAGGGTAAATGAAGGTGGAGAGGTTACGCATAAGGTTACTACTATTGGAGACCGATGCCCAGCCTGTATAATGGGAGATGGTAATAGCTTATATCTTTGCACGAGAGGAATAATAAACCCCGATTCGAATAAAGAAGTTGCGAAGACAGGACGAATAGAAATAGTACACGGCGCTTTTTACCCCAAAGCAGGCCACCCATAGTAATACATGCTATATTTAAAATTGAATAGAATTATAATGAATAAGAGAATAACAAGCTGTTATGAGTATTATAGGAATTGATATTGGAGGTACAAAAACTGCAGTCGTAAAATCTGATAAAAGTGGGAAAATTTTATTTAAGGATAAATTCTCAACCACGACTGTAAATGATACTTTAAATCGAGTCTTTTCAAGAATCACCAATTTGTTAAAAAGTGAAAACAAACAAACTCTCTTTGGCATATCTTGTGGAGGACCGCTTGATTCTGAAAAAGGGATTATACTTTCTCCTCCTAACTTGCCTGGATGGGATGATATACATATTGTCAAAATGCTTGAAACAAAATTTAATAGCAAAGCATATTTGATGAATGATGCTAATGCATGCGTTTTAGCTGAATGGTATTTCGGTTCAGCGAAGGGATATAATAATGTTGTTTTTTTAACACATGGAACTGGAAATGGTGCAGGATTAATACTTAATGGCCAGCTATATGAAGGTTCTTCCGGGGATGCTGGAGAGATAGGACATATTAGAATGAGTCTTGATGGCCCTGAGGGATACCACAAAGCAGGGTCTTTTGAAGGCTGGACGAGCGGTGGCGGAATAGCCAAAATTGCCCAAAAATATGCAAAAGATAGAAACGGAAATGTATCTTTTAATCCCGGGCAAATAGAACAGATCACAGCCAAAGATGTTGCATGTGCGGCAGAAGCCGGAGATGCTCTTGCTATTAAAATATTCCAAGAGTCTTCTTATTATCTTGGTATGGGACTTGCCTTTCTCGTTGATATTTTAAATCCCGAAATAATTGTTCTTGGGAGTATCTATACAAGATGCAAAGACTTGATGGAACCTATTATTATGGATGTATTGAAAAGTGAGGCTTTACCCCACTCTTTGGGAAAATGTAAAATAGTCCCGTCAAAACTGGGAGAAGACATCGGCAATTATGGAGCTATCAGTGTGGCTAAATATCACGGCACAATTAATAAAAAGATTAATAGTTAATTTTTTAGTTAAGCCTATTAGGTTTGAGTAGAAAATCCGACTTCAGTTATTTCTCCGTTTACTTTTTTTTGTATGATTTTTGTAATTAAATTTTTGTATCCCCATTTTGTTTTAAAGCGGTACTGAAAAGCTACAAATCCAGCCTTTTTTACCTTACCATTGTTTGATTTTATTATTTCTTGATCTTCAGAATGTATGTATTTTTTTATATAGTTAGCATTGTTTAAAAAATTTTCCCTCTTATATCCAGTAATGCAATTAAAGCCTTCCGAAATGTAAAGGAATTTATTAATTTTCCTATTAACCGTGCGTATCCAAAAGAAGGAATTATCCATTTTATCTGTAATTTCTTTAATTAACATTAGAGAAGATTCTTTTTCTTTCTCTTCGGTTATGTCCCTATTTATAGATATGGTAAATTTTCTACCTTGTTCATCTAAATCCGTTACTGTTACTTCATCTATCCATTTTAATTCTCCTTTTCCATTAAATATTCTAAAAATACCATTTATCCCACCTTTATTGTCATGCATATCTAACACCCAGTTTTTGTCATCCGGATGTATCCAATTTCTCCACTCTTGTGGCCCTTTGCGAATAATTTCTTTTGTTACACCCCATATATCCAATCTTTTTTTATTTATTAAATATAATGGGTTTTCAACTTTTGTATCGATGTCTCTTATTAGGATTCCATCAGGAAAATATTTATCAAAGTAATCGAGTATTCGTTGTTGGTATCTGTTTACTTTTTCCAGTTCGCTTTTAGAAAGCTCTAATTCTGTTGTATCAATAAAACTGCCAACCAAACCTATTACATTTTTTTCCGCATCATACATTGGAACCTTTGTCCAAATTGATACTTTTTTTTGTCCTGAATTTGGTAAGTATTTTGTTTCATTAAAGATTTTATTTGAGTTTAAAACGTATTGATCTATCGTTTTGTTTTCCATTGCTTCATTTTTTATAAAAATATCAAAATCATTTTTTTCTGATAATTGAAAGGCATAATCTAAGTTAAGTAAGTCAAAAAATGCATTGTTTGCTGTAATATATTTATTACCAGAGTCTTTGATATAGATAGGGTAAGTTGTTCCTCTAAAAATTGCATCCAATATAAAATAAAATGAATCCATCTCTCCTGCAAGGTGATATAATTCTTTAAGGTATGCTAAAGTTGCATCTCTTTTTTTTACAAAACTTCCCGAATGTCCTCTTATATCTCGGCCAATTCTTAATAGGGAATTAGATTTAATTAAATCTTTATCATTAGGAGACAAATTTGATATATTCGATCTCTCTATTTTTAGGAATAATGCAATACTATTTATATTCTTTTCTTTTCTTTTGGCGCAGTAACCGAATTTTCCCATTTATTAAATGTAGTTCTTGACACCCCCACTGCTTTTGCAAGCTTATCCTGTGTGATTCTTGCTTTAGTTCTGATTTCATAAAGTTTATCTGGATAAAAAATTACTTTTTGCATATAGACATGTTTTACGTGTTAAGATTAACTAGATTCAGGCTATTAATCTTCAATCTTAACATAATAATTGGTGTATTCATTTATTTCCAATTAGTATCCAAATATCAAAATAACAAAGGATAAGATTTTATTATTTGATTGGGCAAAATAGTTAAGAAGCAGATAGATATCATCTGATTAATAATCAATAGAATAATTGTGACGAAAACTACTTATAGGGAGAGATAATATGTTGTATTGCAAGGCATTAAGAAAAATTAGAAAAGAAAGAAATGTAACCGAAACAGAACTTGCCAGATGGCTAAACAAAACAAGAGAAACTGTTTCGGCTTGGGAAAACGGCAAATATCAGCCATGTGCTGCTAATATACGATTAATTGCACAACTTTTCAATATACCCGTTTGTGACATTTCAGACCTTCAGGAAATAAGAATCAAAAACAACAATACAAGCAAACAGAATATCTCTGATTTAGATGTCAGCGGGCTAGAGCCTGAAACTGCAGCGAAACTAAAAAGCCTGCATGAAACTTGTCTCGAGCTCATGGCTACAAACACAAGATTACGGTCAAATCTCTTTAAATACGATACCCTGTTACAAAGCCTTCCGTTTATAATATATGTTAAAGATAAAAAGCTGAAATATACTTATGGTAATGAAAAATTTCTTGCCTTGCTCAACCGCAGTTATGGTAGCAGTAGCATATCAGGCGTATCCTCTTTTGATATTTTTGGTATGACAGAATATTCTCAAGTATTAGAATTGGAACAAAAAGTATTACAAACAAAACACCAATTGTCAGGTCAACAGATTTACATTCCAGGAACTTTAAAAAAAAGGATTGGGATGTTGACAATAATTCCCATTATAAAAGACAACAAAGAAGTTGAAGAGCTTATCTGTTCTATTGAAGATATTATCGATACTCACAAAGAAGAAAAAAGACAAAAAGCTTCTGTTCCAATGAGCTCTATAGTCCATTTCATGACTGAATTAAGGCAGGGATGAACAAACTTGCAGAATCTTGTCCTATTAGCAGTTCCAACCTATTTTTACTGTGGTTGCGCTTCGCTTCTAAAAACAGGATTGACATGTAAAAAGGCAAGAAATACGCTCTCCAATTAGTTGAGAGTTAAAAGATTAAGCTTGATGAGCAAAGGAAGTATAAAGGGGGGAAACAATATCAAATATAAAGAAATGGCAGCATGAAAAATGGAGCTTTTTCAATAGCTTTTTCCGGATTCTTTCTGATGCCATGGCTGAGCAAAAATTATTTTTAACTTCCTCCATCATTGTAGTTTTTCAGCTCCATAAAAAGTATATTGTCTCTGCTGGGTAATTATCGTCACAAGAAAACCCGGAAAACTTTAGATCGACAAATATTGCACGTAAAACATGGAGGAGAAAATGCCAAAAATAAACCTACAGGAATTAGATAGGTATTTGTATTCGGTAGAAATTCCAGTGAGAATTACTGATATTAACTATGGTGGCCACTTAGGAAATGATAGTATGGCATCGATCATTCATGAAGCCAGATTCAGATTTGTTCAACAATCTGGGTTCAAGAACGAGATTGAGGCGGGAATAATCTTAAAGGATATCTGTATATTATTTAAGGCAGAGGTATTCTCTGATGATAAATTAACTATTAGTATTGCGTTGGGAGAAATATCAAAATGCAGTTTAAGGATGTTTTATAAGGTAACAAATTTTCAAGGCGGTACAGTTGCATTAGCAGAAACGGGTATAGCTTTTATCGACTATTCTACAAAAAAATCAAGTAGTGTCCCTGAAAAATTCAGTGCCTATCCTTAGTATGGTTGAATGCAATTTAGGATCACACGTTCAGCCCGCCAAATGGCTCTCCTGAATGTGTAAAAATCTACAAGTTCTTCGGGAAAACATATTCTAGGACTCATTTTCCTGTAACAAGCTTTGCATAAGTATATTACGTTATTTTTAGCTAAAATAATGTAGTGCCCTGCAAAAAGGAATTTTCGTTAACAGTAAACATGTTACACGTCAAGACCGCCGAAGTCGGGAAAGATTAGAATCCTTTTTTTTCCCAATAATCAGGATTGCAGTTTTTCAGGCAAGGTATTCCATCTCTGAATAATATATCTTGAGAAGGGTTTTTGATTTTTAATCCGGCTAACTCACATATTTTTAAAAAATCTTTTAAGCACTCTGACTCTCTATACGGAAGAAAATCTTTTTCATTTTCGCAAAACAAAACATCCTGGCCTTTGGTGTTTTTTTCCCAGACCATGGCTCTCACATGATCTATTCCAAATGTCTGCAAGTATAAAGAAAAAAGCCACATTTGCCTTGCTTTTTTAGTTTCCTCTTTTATCAAACTGGCAGTGTTTAGTTCGTCTCTCGAAAATAAAGGCTTCCCGTCAATATTTTTTCTTATAAACAGTACATTTCCATTCTGTTCATTAATTTTTTGTGTACCCCTGGTTGATCTTGTAAGAAATTTTCTTCTTCTGCCTCCGGGCCACTCTTTAATTTGGTGATTGACAACAAATTTGATAATCTTTCCCCAAAAAACATCAAACTCCGATTCTTTTTTGATCAAATGAGAATCAAGTAAGAAAGATATTTTTTCATTCCTGTTGAGATGCCACTGTAATCCGTACAAAAGCAGAGCAAAGCCGCCCTTAAAAACGTCATATGTCATTCCCCAAAATTCTTTTATTCCAAAAGGATCAACTACCATTAACTTAAAGTTACTATCTTCTTCAATAACCAGTAAATTGCCAAAATGTAAATCTGGATGCACAAGATTTGCGCCAAAGAAAGTCATGATAAATTCGGCAAGCGCTGCAAGGAACCTATTCTTTGCATTTTTATCCGATACGGCTTTTTTATTCCAGAAATCCACTGCGGTACTTACATTTTCTCCAGGACTCTCGCTGATGATAATGCTTATAGTTTTGTTTCTAGCCCACCCTATCATGTTTACTACAGAAACTCCAAGAGAGTCCAAAAGCAAACCGGCATTGTACTCAAGCTTGGATTGTGGCCGAAATATCTCTTTTATTATTTCTTTTAGTCGTTTCGGTATATTTTTTTTTGCAAAGTACCATTTACCTTCAATGCAAAACTTAAAAATGATTCTGTCTTCCTTTATCTTGAAGGCGTTTTCTTTTTTCAATCCTTCCAGTACATCCAAAGATTTCCTCATTACATCAGGATCTCTGGATGTGCACTGCCATTTATGAAATACAAAACTCTTCAAAATAGTAATATCCTATTTTTATTTTCTCATTGAGGGAACAATTCAAAAGAAGCTTAATACATTAATAAGTGAGAGGTATTCCCATACCCTGACGCATTTCACCTGCGGTTGGCCTATTTTGAGGCAATAAGCTGACATCATCGTCCTCCTGCTGGCTCTGAACGCATCCGGAACAAGCGGTAATAGTTAAAATGCAAACAATAAACATCAGCTTTTTCATAAGGAATCCTTTTTAAAAACTAGTTACTTTTAGGTTGGTCAAAAAATACGCTGTCTCTCTTTTTTATCTCTTCAGCCACGGGAAAGATAATATTGGCAACAGAATATTTACTATAAACATTAATAATTCTAGCTTTCGCTACAAATTTATCCCCTCTTGCGATATAGACCTCTTTATCCAAAGGAGCAGGAACATTAACTTCTTTTTCTTCGCCTTTAATATTTACCCCTACCTTACTATCGCTGCCGAAATTTATTATTATAAACCCCCATTTTGAGTTATATTCCATAACTTCACCTTTGAGTTTGTAGTACAACTCTGGATAAGAAGTTTTTTTAACAGATATCACCTCTGCCGCTGCTAAAGATTTTTCAATGATTGGCTGCCCATCTACACCTTTAATTTGTGATTTTAGACTTGAATATTCATTCTTTATTTTTATGAGCTCGTTTTGTTTTTGTTGAATTATCTGCTGAAGTTCATTTTTGTTAGTTCCAACTCCTTCTATCATCTTTTTAAGTTCGGCTATTGTATTTGTTTTTACGACAACCTCCTGCTGTAAACTTTTAACAGTCTTTTTGTCCTTTTCTATACCTTCTAAAATAGGCAGATAGACTTCCTCAGGAGAAGTCTTCAGTTTTTTAGCAAACTCATTCTGATCCATTTCCAACTTATCTGTTAAACTTGCTATTTTTAGTACGAAAGCTGACAAGTTTTCATTAGTATCAAAAAGTTTTTTTGAATGCCCGGCCAGCCCCCTTAGCCTGCTCTGAATTACATTCATATCATTTGTGTCGGAAAGATTCAATGCTGGGTAATGAACGGCTTGTGCTACGTCTTGCAAAGAAGAGACCATTGTATCTCTTTTATTAACAATGTCGTTAACTTGTTTTAAGATCATGCTGGTGTAGCCTGGGAGCATGCTTCGAACCATAAAAGCTGACTGAGCAATTACATTTGCAGGCGACTTGTCCAAGCTAGCATATATCTTACTCAAAGACTCAGCCATAGCCTCTTTGTCCTGGGATAACTCTTTAGCTTTGCTGTTGACAAAGCCAAGAAGAATAGCATTTGCTATGGCAAATACAGCAATGATCGCAACAATTATTTTTATGGTCAAATTTTTCCGAGATTCATTAGGCTCAGCTGCTGCGCTCAAACCTTTATCTCGAAAAGCTTCCAATTTTTCTCCAAAATTGAACTTCATTGAAATTTCCCCTTGTTTTATTTGTATATTTATCCCCGTTACACAAACAATTTTATCAAAAACTAAAAAAACAGCAATATCTAAACCCAGTATATCCTAAATAAACTATATAGTAATATATGCTTTTATTGAGCGTTTTATTGGGTGCATTGGCTTTATTTTTTTTTAAACTACAATATATTTAACACTTAATTAACTGTTTTTTTAGTTCCATTTGGTAGATATGTCATTTGTTTTAAAGAGAATTGATGAAGACGAGGAAAATTACACTCCTCCGAGAATCTTTTCCAGAAAGATAAAAATAGGGTCTGCTCCAGGTTCAGATTTTGCAATATCTTCACCTTCCATATTGCCATTTCATTGCGAAATATATCCTTGGGCAAAAGATCATAGGGTTGTAGCTACTCCATCAGCATTTCTTGAAATTAACAACAAGGAAATAGAAACGTGGCCGGCAGCGCTGAAAGATGGAGATGTTCTGACAATAGGCGAATTTAAATACAAGTTTCATATACTTCATGAAACAATGAAAAGAAGCTGGAAAGCCAGTTTCTCCTCCCAATTAGCTATATTTTTACTGGCATTGCTGATATTTTTTGAATTAGCGATCATTGTATGGCTTCCATATAACCTAAAACACCAAAAAGGGGAAAGCCTGGGAGCTCTTAAACAAGATATATACATGACCATTGATAGGCTGCGCCCTGAGACCAGGGGACTAAATGTTCCTGCCAAAGACAGTGACGGAGCAAGCATAAAGGCAATTTTGCTATCATGCGAAAATGAGCTTGCAGTTCATCTTAGAAAACACGGAGATGACATCGACTGGGATGAAGCCAGAACAATAAACAGAGATTTGCATATATTACGAAATATAGTAGACAGTTGGAATTCCTTGCGTTCAACATATACCAAGAAGCTTAAAATAAGTCCAAAAACTTTTATCTATGGTTTATCTAATAAATTCGAGCAGAATGCTGAAAAAGAGCAGCAGATTCAGTCCAGCCAGATAACGACAACTCAGGAGAAGTAGCGGTGATAAATAAAGCTTTGGTCAAAACAATATTCAACGCGTTTACAGGCAAGAAAGTTGCTGTGATAGGAGACTTAATTCTTGATTCTTATATATGGGGAAAAGTATCAAGAATCTCGCCCGAAGCACCGGTACCTGTGGTTCATGTAAATAAAAAAACTTTTTGTCTTGGCGGCGCGGCAAATGTAATGAAAAATATTGTTTCTCTGGGCGGTGAGGCCATAGCATTCAGCATACTAGGCACACAGCAAACAGGAATACGGCTTCTTGAGCTTATAAAGGAAAATGGAATCAGTCACGAAAACATAGTAATAGACAAGGATTATCTGACGATTGAAAAGCAAAGAATAATTGCCGAATCACAACAGCTGGTAAGGGTAGATTATGAAGACAAAGAAAGTATTCCGGCCTATCTTCATGACTATATTACGGAAAGGATACTAAAACTCATTAAATCTCGAGGAATAGATGCCATAATTTTCGAAGACTACGCAAAAGGACTTATAACTTCGAAAATGATGACAATCATACTTGATGCTGCAAATAAAAATGGGATAATAACATCGCTGGATCCGCATCCCAGCAGGAGGATAAAATTTAAAAAGATAACGCTAGTTACTCCTAATCAGGCTGAGGCGTTTGGACTTGCGGGAGTTTATAACAAAGATCTTACCCAACCCCCGATTAAAGATCCAGCGCTCATTGAGGTTGCAGGAATTTTGGACACGGAATGGGAAGCCGAGCAACTCCTTGTGACTCTTGGAGCAAAGGGGATGGCTTTGTTTGAAAAAGGAAAAGACCCTGTACATATTCCCACTCGTGCAAAGGAAGTATTTGATGTTACTGGTGCGGGCGACACCGTAATAGCTACTTATACTCTTGCGTTGCTTGGAGGAGCATCCGGCAAAGAAGCTGCCGAAATATCAAATCACGCAGCAGGAATTGTAGTTGGAAGAGTCGGAACCTCTAGTGTTAATCAGGAGGAACTTCTAAACGAATTTTCCGAGTGACAACGAAAATCTCTGATTTATAACTGCTGATTTAATATTGAAATGACTCTTATCACATCCATCAACTGTCAACCATCAACTATCAACTGCACTAAGCATATCATTCAGGTCATAACCGAGCTTGAACCTGCCGGCGCTGAAAAAATTTTATCAGATCTGAGTATTGAACTTAGAAATAGAGGATACACAGTTTCTGTTGTTACCCTTCAAGGACTGCCGAAAAACACTGCCATCCTTGACAAATTAAAAAGCAATAATATCAAAACTTTTTCTTTGAATCTAACCAAATACACGCCATGGAAGGTTTTTCTACTGAAAAACTTACTTGAGACAATCATAGAGAAAGATGGCTATAAAAACACGATTATTCATTCCCACCTGATGCATGCAAATCTAGCCTGCCGCATCAGCAAGTTTATGGGAATGAGAGAAAAACTTATAAATACGATTCATATTGCGGAAAAACGCAAGGCGCAAAAATGGCTTTTTCTGCTCGATAAATTGACCATCGAGTACTGCGACGCATATACGGCGGTATCATCCGCCGCTAGAGATCATCACTCAAAAATGTTGAACACAAATAGAAATCGTATAAAAGTAATCAATAATGGAATTATCCTTCCGAATAAACCTGGCGTTGAAAAAATTGCCAGTCTGAAAAAAGAATGGGGGCTTTTAGGCTGTTCCAAAATAATAGGCTCCATAGGAAGATTAAATCCTCAAAAAGGATATGATATTTTGTTAGATTTGTTGCCGGATCTAACAAAAATGATTCCCAAAAACGAAACATGGGGAATTGTAATACTTGGAGAAGGTAAAGAGAGAAAAAAACTGGAAGAAAAAATTAGAAACTTCCCTGATAACGTAAAGGTTGCTCTTCCGGGTTTTCGCAGCGATGCATCAGAATGCGCAGGGGCTTTTGATTTATTCGTGATGCCGTCAAGATACGAAGGATTCGGGATAGTTTTATTGGAAGCTATGGCTCACGGAATTCCCGTACTATCAAATAATGTTGATTCGCTTCCCGAACTGGTGTCAAATTATCCAAACGGGAAATGTATAAACTTTGACGATAAACAAATCGCAGTGCAATCTATTCTTGAATGTATAATAAAACCTAAAATCTTTGACTATAAAATTGAATACACTCAGGGGAAAATGGTTTTAGAATATATTGCTCTTTATAATGAAATGGATACTCTCAAAGAATATGGCAAAAAGCAACCCATTAATCGAGCGTAAGAGTTCAGAAAAGCATGTAGCAGTCTCAACGTGAATGGCATCGATTTTTCAGGAAAATGCGATTATCAGTTTTTACTTCCTTTTAAATATTTCTATTCTGTTGCCTTCAGGGTCGCATGCAAAAAACATTTTTGTACCGCTTCCAGCTAAAGTAACTGGTTTTGACATAGTCTTACCCGTCGAACCAGTAATTAGTTTATATGCCGCGTCAACATCCTTTACCTCAATGCCAAAATGATTAAATCCTAGATTAGTTATCTTGGAGGTTTTAGCAGAGCTTTCAGTTTTTGGAGTTAAATACTGAATTATCTCAATATAAAAATGGCTATTAGGGCTAAATGCCTTGTAGATTTTAAACTTTGCATCAGGCACGCCGAATGCACATTCAGTTTCTTCACCACTCCTTGTTCCCGAATCAACAACTTTAAATCCTAATACATCTCTGTAAAAAGGAACTACTTTATCTAAATCATTCACAACGATACATACATGATTATTCACACTTGAAGTATCGACAGAGATATGGTCTGCTTTGATATAACCGCAATAACTTATAATAATAAGAATAAAAATACTCAACATTGTTTTTTTCATAATTTCTCCATTTTATGTATTACCACCAAGTTAATAAGCTCATAAAATCGTCACTCCGACGTCATTTTAGACTTGTTTACAACAACCAAGACTGAGAAGTATATTATCTTCATTGTTTTTTACAAGAGTGTAAAACAATTTTACTTTCGCTTGCCAGTTATCCCTGCAACAGTTATTTTACCAATCTTCGGGGCATAGCCGTAAAAATTATCAATTTAAGGAAGATGAAAAATGACTCACGGTATTCTGGAGAAATGTTTTAAGCTTAGAGAAAATTCTACTACAATCAAGATAGAGGTAATTGCTGGACTGACTACGTTCATGACAATGGCTTACATCCTCGCGGTTAATCCTTTCATTCTCTCAAAAGCCGGAATGAATCCGAGCGCTGTTTTTACCGCCACTGCCCTTTCTGCAGCTATAGGTACAATCGTTATGGCATTTTATGCAAACCTTCCGATAGGTGTAGCGCCAGGAATGGGGGCAAATGCTTTTTTTGCTTTCACCGTTGTCATTGCAATGGGAAACTCATGGCAATTTGCGCTCACCGCAGTTCTTTTTGAAGGAATAATTTTTATCATCCTGACCATGTGCAAAATTCGAGAAGCAATAGTAAACTGTTTTTCATCGGGATTAAAACATGCAATATCATGCAGATCGG
>JAJXWI010000132.1 GCA_021781705.1 bacterium
CTAAAAAAAAGGAGATAAGATGACAGTAAAAGTTGTAGGCTTTGATAGCAGAGGGAAAATCAGACTTAGCCGCAAAGAAGCTCTTGCAGAAATAAAGTAAAAAATAATTTTCAAAGATTATAAGGGCTGGATTTATTTTCGGCCCTTTTTTGTTACCATACAACCAGATGTATTCATGGATTTTTTGCTTTCCGTAAAAAATTTACACATTAAGTTCAAATCGCATAAGAAAATTTTTAATGCGGTTAATGGCGTTTCTCTCAATTTGTCTAAAGGAGAAACTCTAGGGATAGTGGGAGAATCCGGAGCGGGAAAATCCGTAACTTTTTACTCATTGCTGGGGCTGCTGCCAAAAGGGAAAGGGGAGGTCAGTTCAGGAGAAGCCATATTCAACGGCAGGGATCTTATCAAACTCTCAGAAAAAGAGTTGTTAAAAATCAGAGGGAAAGAAATATCTGTAATTTTTCAGGATCCCATGACGTCGCTAAACCCATATCTAAAAGTAGGGAATCAGATTGTCGAAGCATTAAAAACTCATTACAAAATTTCGAATAAAGATGCGAAACTCGAAACGTTAAAAATCCTGAAAGAAGTCGGGATAAACGACGCCGAAAGAAGGTTTGAACAATACCCGCATGAATTTTCTGGGGGGATGCGCCAGAGAATCATGATATCGATAGCACTTATAACAAAACCCAAACTCCTTATAGCAGATGAACCTACCACGGCTCTTGATGTCACAGTCCAGGCACAAATTTTAAACTTGCTCCGCGACCTTAAAACAAAATACTCAATGAGCATCATATTTATAACTCACGACTTGGGAATTGTTGCTGAAATGTGTGACAATGTCTGTATTATGTATGCAGGCTCTGTCGTGGAGTACGGATCTGTAAGAGATATCTTTTATGAGTCAAAACACCCATACACTATTTCTTTAAAAAAATCAGTTCCTAATCTGTATGATAAAAAGGATATCCTTTATTCCATTCCAGGGATTCCGCCGGACATATCAAAACCAATAGATGGCTGCCCTTTTGCGCCCCGCTGTTTTATGGCAAAAAATAGATGCTTCAAGACTGCAATAGAGTTAGTCGAAATCAATAAAAATCATCTGTCTTCCTGTTTGTACGCAAAAGAGATGCAATAAAAACAAGAAAATATATCTATTTACATTTGCTTTTACGCACTAAACATGAATAATGTAATGCCGTGGGAGATGGAGATAAAATGAGCTTTAACGGACAAAGAAAGAAGATTTAACTTTGTATGATTGACCAGGAAAGCAGTTATTTTTATTATCCAACGACTACTGTAATAATTGATGACCGTAAGGAATTTTTAGATAGCTTAATTTTATCTTTAAATCTACAGGGAGATAAATTAGTTAGAACTTTTTTAGATCCCATGCAAGCTTTAACCTACCTTGAGAATCAAAACAGCATATATAAAAATTATCAAAATTACCTGGAAGTTATTAATGGAATAGAAACGGACAGTGACGACAGGGATAAGATATCTAAAATAAGATTTAATAGCATCTACACATTGCCCTATGATAAAAAAAGATACAATGAAGTGTCTGTCATCGTAGTTGATTATTTTATGCCGCAAATGAATGGGATAGATTTTTTTAAAAAGATAAAAGGTGTCCCGGCGAAAAAAATATTACTGACAGGAAATGCTGATTACGAATTAGCGGTAAGAGCGTTTAATGACGGACTAATTGATAATTTTATAATCAAAGAAGAGGGTGTAGCAGAAAAACTATTTGAAACTCTTAACAGCTTTAAAAATAGCTATTTTCATGAGTTTTCTGAAAAGCTGCTGCATGTTTTTGATAAGGGTATAATGAAAGCTATTCAATATACATCAATAGCTTCTGTTTGGCGTAGTAAATGTAAAATATTAGAGCATTATCAATGCGATGGGAATGGAAGTTGTCTTGGCTTTGATAATACAGGAGCAATATGCTGGCTCTTAATATGTTCTGATAAAGATCTGCATAATTATATAAATAGTGCTGAAAATGCAGACGAGAGTTCTTCCATATCAGATGAGTTAAAGCTAGAAACTAAATTGCTATTTTTCTTAACCGAAAAAGAAAAGCTATTACCAGTTTCAAAATGGGAAAAACATATGTTCCCGATCGAAGGCGACTTTACCATCAACAATGAAAAATATTTTTATTCGTTTGTTCAAAACGAGAAATTAGGAATTAAACCGGAACTGTTATAACTGAATGAACCAAACAAAGAGTTAGGAAGATTTTTATGGCGGCGCGAGAAAATTCCCCTACTGCTTACGAAGAATTTGTAAAATATCTGAATAAAATATTCTTTATATCAGTAAGTGAAGCGAAAAACATTATTAAGGACTTTCATTCTGAAATGCTTAACGGGCTTTCCGGTTTTGAAAGTTCACTTAAAATGATTCCTTCATTTACGGATAGAGCAAAGGGGAATGAAAAAGGAAAATTCATTGCTGTTGACCTTGGGGGAACAAATTTCAGGGTTATCTCGGTAGAGCTTGACGGAAAAGGCGGCTCTTCTGTATCCGCTATTAATAAATATGTTATAGATAAACAATACATGGAAGGAACTGGAGAGCAACTCTTTGATTTTATTGCCAATGGTATAAAAAGTTTTATGGAAGGAAATAGGATTCCTTATGATAAGAGTTTAGAGCTTGCATTTACTTTCTCTTTTCCTGTAGAACAAACTAATATCGCTGCCGGAAAGTTACTCACGTGGACGAAAGGTTTTACTGCTTCAGGCGTAGTCGGAGAAGACATTGTTGTTTTGCTGAATGAAGCTTTGAAAAGAATCGGCATTAAGAATTTGAAAGTGGCAGCCCTGGTGAATGATACGGTTGGAACGCTTGTGGCTAAAAGTTATAATGACCCTTCTTGTGACATAGGTGTTATTTTAGGTACTGGTACAAACGCTTGTTATCCTGAAAAAATGGTAAACATTAAGAAGTGGAGGGGAATGTCACCTAAAGAAACCATGATAATTAATGTAGAGTGGGGTAATTTTTACAAGCTTCCTATTACCGTGTATGATAAGGAGGTTGATGCTGCCAGTCCAAATCCAGGCTTTCAAAAACTGGAGAAAATGGTATCTGGAATGTTTTTGGGAGAAATCTTAAGAGTACTTATCCGTGACCTTATAAAAAGAGACTTGATATTTCAAGATGAAAGTGCTGTTAAGGCATTTAGCAGGCACTCCAGTCTAAAAACTAAAAAC
>JAJXWI010000133.1 GCA_021781705.1 bacterium
TATTGATGCCACAATTACCGATATATCTCTCCCCTAGTTAGTCGGATTTTTGACATGAGTCAATTATGGAATGAATGATCGAGTAGTCGGAGGGGTGCCCCTCCGACCTCTCACGCCACCGTGCATGCGTTATCGCATACGCTGGTTTAAGGTTAACTTTAAAACATTATCTGCAAAAAAAATCGCTCTTGCGCATGAGCGAGGATTAATTTCACTCCACCGGAACACCGAAAGAAATGGCAACTTCCCTGGCTTTCTTAGGCACTTCTAGCAGTTTGGGGCAAAGCCCGACAAACTGCTAGCTTTACAATAACATTTGATTTTCGTTTGATCATTATTTCTCCATTATTGCTGATGATGGACAGATAAGAGCCTAAAGCGTCTGCGTTTTTCCGTATCCAATTAGTGGCCGAATGTCGATCGGGAAATGTCATGGCTTTAGTTTTGTTCTTCAGCTGCAGGATCTTTATTTCAATCGCCTTGAGCGATTGTTCTTGTCGCTCAGGGTTGAGATATAGATGGGCTGGCAGCAGTTTTTGTGCCATATGGTAGTTGCTTGGAATTGAGACTCTAGATGGCGCAGACGCTCTTTTTCGTAAAGGAATGCCCTCTTCATGCTTTGGAGTTCGTTGTGATGCTGTTTTAGCAAACTTGGTGAATTGCCAGCGACAGAAGGAGGCGTCCAGTACCAGTTTCTAAAACCATTGCGCAATGCTTTAAGTAATCCAGACTCCTGTCCCAGTTTCCGTAATGCTACGCTCCGGCTGTTTTTGAATAAATGACATTGGGTCGCCTCCTTTGCGTTTTACATAGATAATGGAATTATGAGAATTTTAGATCTAAAAGTAATGATAAGCGTCAATAGAAAACAATCTCTAGCCTCAAAAAAGTCTCGTAAACGTTAACGTCGGGCTAGGATTTAATTCGACAATTTCTCAACCGTATACGATAGCGTTCATGCTTAACCTGCTCGAACTTGAAAATAAACCATGTCTAAAAGTATTGGAAATAGGTTCAGGGTGCGGGTATGTCCTTGCTTTGATGAACTCAATTTTGAAAGATTCTAAGTTTTTTGGAATTGAAATAAACAAAGAAGTCGGGAAAAACTCCATTCAGAGATTAAGCAAATACCAGAATATTTCAATTCTTTTACAGGATGGAAAGGATGGATTGCTCGAAAATGCCCCGTTTGACAGAATACTTATTAGCGCGGCCTGCGAAAGCAACCCTTATTACCTGGCTGAACAGCTTTCCGATTCAGGAGTGATTGTTTCTCCTGTTTTGAACTCAATCGTTAAGACAAAAAAAATCGGAACTGAAGCTTCAGTTCAGGAATTTTCAGGCTTCAGCTTTGTTCCACTTCTGTAGTGTTTTAAGTTGTTTTCAGGCCGCGCGTAAGAGAGTTTTATTTTCAATATATATTCAAGCATTACGCTTCATAGTTTTTGCATTAGATAAATAGGCAGCTTAAAATATTACAAAACGATATTGATTTGAGAGAATCACAATTATTATGAAAAGTTTTATTACAAATAGCGGTTCAAACGAGCTTAAAAAACGGATAACTGAGCTTATACAAAAAAGTGATGAATTAAAGTTTCTCGTCGGATTCTTTTATTTCTCAGGCATTCGCGAGTTATATGAGGGCTTAAAAACTAAACAGGAACAAAAAATAAAAGTTCTGGTAGGGCTTAGTGTCGACTGTTCAAATTATGGGCTTCAGGAAATATCTGATATTACAGAAGGATTATCTAACGCAGAAATCACAGATAAATTCTTTGAGTCAATCAGGAAGTCTTTAAATACCGAATACTTTGACAATCAGGATTTTTATGAACAGATAAGATTTTTTGTCAGCTTGATTCGTGAAGATAAGTTAATCATCAGAAAAACTTCAAAACCAAACCATGCAAAGCTCTATCTTTTCAAACTTGAAGAAGGGCAGGTCGGCAAGAGAGAGCTTTTTATTACCGGAAGCAGCAACCTGACCAGAGCAGGGCTTTTGACTCAAAGTGAGTTCAATGTAGAAATCAGCGATTATGGATTTACTGATGCTGAAGAGTATTTTGACAGTTTATGGGGAAATGCACAGAAAATCACAGAATATGAGGACACAAAAAAGAAGCTTATAGAGCTTGTAGAGTTTGAAACACTTGTTAAAGAAGTTACTCCATTTGAAGCTTATTGCCTTGTTATTAAGACATATCTTGATTCTTTCAGGAAATCAGAGATAGACGAATCTTTGAAAAGTATTATGGAGAGCAAGGGCTATAAACCATACAAATATCAACTGGATGCCGTTAAACAGGCCCTTACTATAATTGAACAGGATAACGGCGTGATTGTTGCTGATGTTGTAGGATTAGGCAAGTCAATCATAGCAAGTGCGATAGCAAAAGAGCTCGGGAAAAGAGGCGTGATAATATGCCCGCCCGGTCTTATTGGGAATATAAATTCCGGCTGGGTAAAATATGCTGAAGAATTCAAACTTTATGACTGGGAAGTCAGGTCGCTTGGCGACCTTGAAAACACTTTGGAATTTGTTCAAAAGGCAGCAAATATCGAAGTTGTTATTATTGATGAAGCTCACCGTTTCAGGAATCAGGACACAAAAGATTACGAATTGCTTAAAAATATCTGCAGGGGTAAAATTGTTATTCTCCTTACAGCTACGCCGTTTAATAACCGTCCTAGTGATATTCTTTCTCTTCTCAAATTGTTTATTACGTCTAAAAAGTCTGCCATTACCCTTGAAAACAATATTGTTGACAAGTTTAGATCGTTCAAGGGAACTTTTGAAAAATTGGGCTACATAAAAAAATACCGAAATTCGCCGGATGAAAATAAGAGAAACAGAGCCCTGCGGCATTACATATCATTATTTGGCGAGGGTAAAGTAGATTTAAAGAAAGTTGCTGAAAGGTCTCGCTATCTGGCGGGGCAGATCAGAGACATTATTGAACCCGTTACTATCCGCAGAAACAGGCTTGACCTTGAGAATAATCCGGATTTTAAAGATGAGGTTTCCAACCTTTCGAAAGTAGCTAATCCTAAAGAATGGTTCTTTCGCCTGACAAAAGAGCAGTCTGTTTTCTATGATACTGTAATACAGTCATATTTCGGTGATCCGGATGAAGGCGGGCTTTTTAAAGGCGCCATCTACAGGCCTTTTGAGTATGAAAAACAAAAGAAAGATGAAGATAAGCGCACAGAAGAA
>JAJXWI010000009.1 GCA_021781705.1 bacterium
GATGCGATTGAAAGAATAGAAGTTGAACGAAAATTCGGACTTGCCAAAAGACGCTACAGCATGGGACTTGTCATGGAAAAGCTACCACTGACAGCTTTGGCAGCAGTTTCACTGACTATCATAGTGAAGTGGACCCTTTGTCAAGGACAGAAAATCAAAACTAACAATCTAATAAATAACTTTTTCATATTTGCATCTTCTCCCTTTTAATGAAAAATTCAGGATTAAAAAAGTCCTTTTGGTAAACCGTCTTTTACAAATCCCAGATTTACTGTATCAAACTCCACATTTGTTCGCCAGCCCGGACCACAAAGATAAAATGAATTTGGAGCCCACAATTTATCAATCTTCGTAAACGAATTAATATAATAAGTTTTATAAGATTTCTTTTTCTCTGACTCGAACCATTCGGCTTTCATAGGGTAGTAATAATCTGCTGTTATATAAACCTTTACTTGTTCCGTTGTCTCTGGATTGGACAATAAAAACACTCTGCAATCCATTGTTTTCAGTGTTGTTTTGTCAAGTTCCTTCTCGAATTTCCAGTATATAAAAGCCATTGTAAGGTCTTCTGGTTTTAACCCGTATTTGCCCAGCTTGGACACTTCCGGGAGTACTGAAGTAATTACGCTTGGAGCATCACCGTTATAAGCTTGTCCTACAGTATAAAATTCTTCCTTGCCCTCTTCTCCTACAGTATCAGATTCTTCCTTACCCTTTTTTCCTATCGTTATTTTAGTGAATACTCGTGTCTCGGTAAATCTTGTGCTAAGTTTTATAGGAGTAGTTTCTACAGAAGTCCTTTTTATTATAGAATTGTTATCATCATTTCTTCTTTTGTGCGAAACCTCTCCGCTCATCATAGCCCAAGTATCAACAGGATGGTTTCGTCTGACCATATCAAGGAACTCCAAAGATGAAGGAGAATGAGATTCATCACCCAACAAGTTAAGAGATAAAAAAAATGAAAGAATAGTAAGAGACAAGAGACAGAAATATATATTTCTTTTCATACGGCTAGTTTGCCTTTGGAATATAAAGCGCCTGCCCAACAGAAATCGTGTTATCCTTTAGCTTGTTAGATTTCTTTATCGATTCTACAGAGACCTTATAAGCTTTTGCTATGGTGGTCAGTGTCGCGCCTTCTTGAACCTTATAAACATAAAACTTTCCCGTTGCCGCTGTCCCACCAGCAGAAGTTTGAGTATTCTTTGACGACTTAACAGCATTGCTTACAGCCTTGCTTGTTTCATTTGCAATTCTATCAACAGCCGTGTTGAGAGTTTTCTGCATCTGGGCTTTATCCTCTCCTAACTGCTGTTTAAACGCAGCCATATTGCTCTGTATCTGAGAATTGCTTTGCCTATCTGCGGCAAGCGTCTGCTTCAATTGACTTACCTGAAGTTCCAGAGAAGAACACCTATCCTGAAGATAGGCCATTTGCTGAGATAAAGAATTTACCGTTGCCTCATTATTTTTCACTATCGTCATCAATTGCACCTGATAATTATCATATGCAATCAATCCTGTAGATAAAAAAAAGCTAAGAAATGTAAATTTCAGTGTGTAGTATTTTTTCATATTTTCCCTTAGATAAAAATTTAGATTTAATTAGACCTTCCACGAAAATGTCATGGACAGTGTCTTATGTATAGACTCCTGTTTTGTTTCTATGTCAAAATTTATCATAAAAATCCGGAAGTTCTAACTAATGGCCAAATTTACTCTGCAAAACAAAATATCTTAGAAAGATCAAATTCAATTTTTAATGCAGCCATTATCTTTCGTTCAGCCCTTCTCATTTTCCGTCTATCTCCTGGCGTTAAATCATCAAAACCATGGACGTGCAGTAACCCGTGGACCATATACAAAGTTAGTTCTTCGGCAAAACTCGTATTTCTCCTTTTTTGTGCCTCAAAAAAAGCCTTCTCGTGAGAAACTATAAGTTCAGCTATTACGGTGTACTCATCATTCAAGGTATCTGCACCCCTATAATCAAAAGAAATAACATCCGTAATACCTTCATGCCCCACAAATTCTTCATTTATTTTTGCGATCTTGGATAGAGATACAAACGCCACAGATATTTTCTGCGTAGAACCAGCTTTGAGATTTATAAGAAATGCTGCTCTTGATAGCAAATTCCTAAACTTTTTTCTGGATATTTTTAAATCCGTCTTGGACGGCTTTGAAAAGATCACCTTCATTTTCGTCCTCATCATCTACAGGATAACTTATTCTTGAATGGAGCATAGAAGTCAGTGTTTTTATAAAACTGGTCTTTGCCTTAGCCAAATCATTAAGGGACAGTACTGTATCATCCAATTGCCCTTCTTTTATTTTTTTTCTTATTATTTCCCATACAAAAGATTCAATCTTTGAAGCTGTCGGTTTTTCCAGAGACCTGGAAGCTGCTTCACAGGCGTCGGCGAGACTCAATAACGCTATTTCTTTTTCAACCGGATTGGGACCAGGATATCTATATTCTTCCTCTGTAACAGTTGCTCCATCTATAGCGGAGTTTTCTTCCACTGCCCTTCTATAAAAGAAATAAATCAAATCTGTTCCATGATGCTGTTCTATTGCATCTCTTATAACGCTGCTCAGTTTATATTTTATTGCAAGATTTATACCATCTTTTATATGATTCATGATTATCATACTGCTTATGCTCGGGCGAAGCATATTATGAAAATTGTTCCCTGCTGAATTATTCTCAGAAAAATATTCAGGCCTGCTAAGTTTTCCTATATCATGAAAAAGAGCACAAACTCTCGCTCTTATCGGATTGGCTCCTATATCATTAGCAGCTTGTTCCGCCAAAGTTGCCACGACTAAAGAGTGATGATAGGTCCCAGGAGCTTCCATTTGGAGCCTTCTCAACAAGGGATGATTGTAGTCGCAAAGGGTCAACAGGTTCATGTTTGTCGAAACTTGAAAAACCGATTCAATAACAAATAAGACAGCTAAAGAAATTATTCCGCATAAAACTCCGTTTATTAAACAGAAAAAAACCAAAGTATAAATTTCATTCGGCTCGTTAATGATAAACCTGACAAGATAGATAAGTTCTGTGGGAATCAAAACTAGCGGCACTGTGATTATAGATCTTATAAAAAAATCTTTATAATTCTTTGACTTATAAACAGCAATAGAAGTAAAACATGTCAAAGCCATCCCCAGAATTACTGCATAATAATTATCGATCTTTACGGCCACGACTAATGAAACGAGTAAACTTGAAAAAGTAGCGCCTCTTAGCCCAACCAATACACTAAGCAAAATTGGAGCCATGGCTAAAGGCATAATGCATGTAGCAAAACTACTAGGAATAATATATTCTGAACACATCCAGGAAAATCCTTTGAGAGAGAGATGGATAGCAAACAAAGACACCACTATAGTCGTTGCCACTACACCCATCTTCTGATTGCTTAATATTATCACCTTATGAAGACTGTAAAAATAAACAAAAGTTATGAGAATCAGAATAAAACTTACTAGCAGTTTGTAGAAGAAATTTTTCCAGAAATCCAAATAAATATTTTGCTGGCCTTTGGCATGTTCATATGCTACAAAGCGTTCCAGCAATACAGGCGTTACCTTTTCTCCTTTTCTTATTAATTGCGTACCTTTTACGACATATTCATGTACGTCATTCTTTTCAGATGAGGCAACTGCCTGTCTTTCCAGCTCTGTAAGAGCCTTATCTTGAGCAAGATTAGGCTTGATAATGGATAATGCTATTTTACAAAATGTCTCTTTTAGAATATTACTGCTTTTTGAAAGATAATCCTGTGAAACACTTTTCGCAAATTCCGCAGCAGCTTCTTCAGGTGTAGGAATAATGGAAATCAGCTGCGGCGTCCTTATATGCTCATTCTTATTAATAATCCGTATTTCGAGGCTTCCAGGTTTAGCAGCATTAATAACTTCGTTTCTGTCTATTATTCCAGAATAAATTATATTAGATAGTTTATTCTTAAGTAATTCCAGTTTTTTCTTATCGCTTTTTATCCGAGAAATAAGGGGAATCGATTCCTCGGCTATGTTGTATTTATTTGTAAGAAAAGCTATGGCATTTGGATTATTCGCTTTCGAAATCTCTGTTAAGATACTTTCTACTTGTAACACCATATCTTCAGAAGCGGCATCGTCTATTTTGTATATCAGCGGAACTGAAGACCTAGCTTGCTCCCGTTTTTTTTCCGTATCTATTGTGTTCAGATAGTTAAAATTGAATTCAGCATAAATTGTCTTGGGCGCTTGTTGATCCTTAACTAAATAAAACTCTAAACTCTTATTTCTATATGGAAAAACAAGCACGAGTGTGCAGCATAACCATAATATAAGATAAATTAAAGCACTTATAATTTTAGATTTGTCTAGATAGTGGCCAATAGTATCGTTAAGTCTAAGCCTTGTACTTGGAATGGCTAAACCTTCTTTTTCCAGACGCCTCCTTTTTATGCTTTTGAATAGTCTCATATTTATTGAAAAACAAATTAATTCTATCTTATGCTGGACCTTTTATTTTCCAACTCATAAGCATTTATTATTTTCTCTACAAGTGAGTTTCTAACAACATCTTTTGCAGTAAAAGTACAAAATGATATTTCTTCTATTTTTTTCAAAACCTTTAAAGCATGAGCTAATCCGGAATTTTTATTCTTGGGAAGATCTGTTTGAGTGGGGTCCCCTGTTACAATGCATTTTGATTCAAAGCCTATTCTGGTAAGAAACATCATCATTTGCTCTGCTGTCGTATTTTGAGCCTCATCTAGAATGATAAAGGCATTGTTAAGGGTACGTCCTCGCATAAATGCCAGAGGTGCAACCTCTATAATATTATCATCTATTAATCTATTAGCTTCATCAAAATCCATCATATCGTAGAGAGCATCATATAAAGGACGTAAATAGGGTTTTATTTTTTCTTCAAGCGTTCCAGGTAAAAACCCTAAATTCTCTCCAGCTTCCATTGCGGGTCTGGTAAGTATTATTCTATTAAATCTGCCTGCTAAAAAATAAGAAATTGCCATTGCCATTGATAAGTAAGTCTTACCCGTCCCCGCAGGACCAATACCAAAGACAATATCCTTATCTTTTATTTCTTTTATATATTCATATTGAGTTTTAGTTCTGGGAATTATTACACTTTTTCGCGGGCTTACCTTAACTGCCTCTTTATAAAATTCAGCACTGTTTATATTCTTATTCCCTGAAGATGAAAGATTGAATAATATAATTTCAAAGTCTTTTTGCCTTATGGGAAGCCCTGACTCATGTATTCCCATTAACTCTTTAATTACAGAAAAAACTTTTTCCGTCTTTTCTGAAGTTCTGGAAGTTATCTTCACCAAAGTATCGCGAACTATTATTTTAACAGAAAATAGTTTTTCTAAGAGAGCAACATTCTTGACAGGGTCACCTGCAAACATTGCATTTAGCGATGATCTGTCAAGAAAAATTTCTTTAGTTAACATCTAGAAAGAAGGTTCCATAAAAAAAAACAGAACCATTACTTTGCCGGAATATTAAGAACCATGCCTTCTCTCACACTGCCTGGGCTGGGCAATTTACCTTTGTTAGCACTTAGTATTTTCTTCCAATCCCTCCCGTCTCCATAAACCTTTTTGGATATTATCCAAAGAGAGTCGCCTTTTTCTACAGTATAAGTACTTGGCGTTGAAGAGGGAGCCACGGCGGCGGCAGCAGTATTATTCGCATTAGAATAAGAGGCATCTACTACAGGCTGATTCAATGCCGGCTCAATAGTGACGACAGGAATAGTCGTTTCTTCTGTTGTAGCTAAGGGCACGGAATCAATCATTGAAACAGCGCTTGAGGACGTGCTATTCTCGCTGTAAGGAGCAGGTGCCGGCGGTGGCGTCCATGTGTTATAGCATCCTTGAACATAGTTTTTCCACTGTTGCTCTTCAGGCCCATAATTTGTCCTTGCCAATTCCGGAGCACATCCGGAGATAACAATAGAGATTCCCCCTAACAAAAATGAACGGTAAATTAAGTTTTTCTTCATAGACTTTAACTCCATAGTTGTATTTTTATTTAAACTTTTTCAGAATAAGTGTAGCATTGTGCCCACCAAATCCCAGATTCATATTTAGTGCCGTTTCTACATTAACTCTTACGGCTTCGTTTGGAGTATAATCCAAATCACACTCAGGATCTGATGTTTCATAATTAATAGTCGGCGGAATTATTCCTTCTTGTATTGCTTTCACGCAACAAATAGTTTCTATTGCTCCAGCAGCTCCAAGATTATGACCGACAGTACCTTTGATACTGCTTATGTGTATGTTATAAGCATTTTCCTTAAATACCGCCTTATATGCCATTGTCTCTAGCTTATCATTGAGTTCGGTACTGGTTCCATGCGCGTTTATGTATGTTATCCCATCAAGAGGTATTTTTGCGTGGTTTAGCGCACATCTGACAGATTGAGCTGCGCCTGTACCACCATCTGCTGGAGCAGTAATATGATGAGCATCTCCGGAAGCGCCATACCCCACTAATTCGGCAAGTATGTTTGCTCCACGTTTTTTGGCGTACTCAAGTTCTTCCAGAATGAGGATGCCGGCGCCTTCAGACATTATAAAACCGTCTCTGTTGGCATCAAATGGTCTGCTAGCTTTTTTGGGATCAGCATTATTTGTGCTCATAGCTTTCATTGAACAAAAACCGGCAAATGACACCGGCGTTATTCCAGCTTCAGCTCCACCGGTTATCATAATATCAGCATCATTTCTTTTAATCATCCAGAAAGCTTCGCCTATTGAATGAGTAGAAGAAGCGCATGCCGTCACTATAGCCATATTGGGCCCCTTGGCTCCATATCGTATTGAAACATTTCCAGAAGCAAGATCCACTATCATCATAGGAATCAAAAACGGAGAAATTCTGCCTGGTCCTTTTTCTTTCAAAAGATGAGTTTGCGCTTCAAGTGTTTGAATGCCGCCTATGCCGCTTCCTACCAACACCCCAACTCTTTCCGGATTAATTACTGAAGATATATCCCTAGGCAGTCCAGCTGATTCCATAGCTTCATCCGCTGCGCCTACAGCAAATTGACAAAAAGGATCAAGTCTTCTTGCTTCCTTTAGAGGCATGTATTTTTCTATATTAAATCCTTTTACCTGCCCCGCTATTTGCGTACGATATTCTGTCGGATCAAAATAAGTTACCCTGTCAATTCCCGACCTTCCGTTAATAAGAGAATCCCAATATTCCGCAATATTATTCCCTACGCAGGATACAACTCCCATACCTGTAACTACAACTCGTCTATCCATCGTGTATTCCTTAGCTTAATGTTAACTTAGGCACGTAATATAAAAGGGGCAAACGGCTACTGCGAATGCCCCTTTATTTTTAACTTAGAAAAAATTACTTTTCGATATGTGTTTCAATATATCTGATAGCATCTCCGACAGTAGTAAGCTTTTCAGCATCTTCGTCAGGAATGTCAGCACCAAACTCTTCTTCCAAAGCCATAACCAGCTCTACCTGATCCAAAGAGTCAGCGCCAAGATCTTCGATAAACTTTGCATCATCGGTAGCTTGCTCAGGAGACACGCCTAACTGATTCACTACAATTTCTCTCACTTTGTCAGCAGTAGTTGACATTTCTTTTCCTCCAATTTTTTACTTGGTTTTTATTAAAAACTAAATTTTGTTTTTGTTTCTACACGGTTAAGTTAAGCCTAGTCCCAAAAAAATGCAAGTATTTTGTTTTTAAAACTCAAAAACAAATCACATCAGCATTCCACCATCCACGTTCAAGACCTGTCCCGTAATATAGTCAGAATCGCTAGTACAGAAGAAGCAAACAGCTTTTGCTACATCTTCTGGAGTTCCCGGCCTTTTCATAGGAGTTACCATCAAAAACGCCTGCATTGCTGCTTCAGAAAGGTTGTGCGTCATTTCTGTAGCTATAAACCCGGGAGCTATTGCATTACATGCAACATTTCTTGACGCAAACTCTTTTGCTACAGATTTTGTCAAGCCTATCATACCAGCTTTTGAAGCTGAATAATTAGCCTGTCCGACATTCCCCATTCTTCCAACAACAGAAGAAATATTAACAATTTTCCCGTTCCCGGCTTTCATCAAGTATCTTATGGAAGCCTTTACAAAATTAAATGCCCCGGTAAGATTTATATCCAAAACTTTAGACCAGTCTTCAGAAGTCATTCTTAATAAAAGGGTATCTCTTGTTATCCCGGCATTATTAACAAGAATATCAATTTTCCCGAAATGTTCTACGGCTTTCTTTACTGCTTCTTCGGCTTCCGCCATTTTTGAAACATCAGCCTTAACCGCAAAAGCATTAATTCCTTTGGCCTTGAATTCATTCGCTGTCTGTTCCGCTACATCCAGCATCACATCCACAAGTACCAGCGAAGCACCTTCGGATGAAAGTTTTTCAGAAATAGCCTTACCTATTCCTCTAGCTCCACCAGTAATAATCGCTACTTTTCCTTCTAATCTTTTACAACTCATTTTTACCTCATTATTTAAATTTTAAAATTCAATAAAGATTCAACTGAATTTACATTTATAGTATTTATATTTGGGGCTATTCTCTTAATAAGACCTGTCAACACATTTCCGGGACCAAACTCTATTATTGTGTCTATTCCTACCTCAACTATCGAATTAACACAATTAACCCACCGAACGCTTCCAGTCACCTGGCTGATTATATTCTGTTTCATTTTTACAGGTTCATTCTCGAGTTTTCCTGTAAAGTTTTGCGCTACAGAGACCTTCGGGATGTCAAAACTTATCGGAACCAGATATTCAGCCAATTTTGTTTCTGCAGGCTTCATTAATCTTGAGTGGTAAGCCCCCGCAACTTTCAACGGAATAACTTTCGACATTCCTTTTTCTTTGAGAAAAGCAATAGCTTCCGTAATTTTTGCAGATTCACCGCTTATCACAATTTGCCCGGAACTGTTTATATTTGCAACGTCTACCCCAGCCCTGCTACAGCATTCTTGCACAGCATCAAGCTCGCCTTTCATAACACTTGCCATCGTACCTTTTGTCGCATCACATGCCTCTTGCATGTATATGGCACGTTTCTCTATGATCCTGAGCCCTGACTCGAAAGAAAAAGCTCCCGCCGAATAAAGAGCCGTAAATTCTCCTAAACTTAAACCGGCAGTAGCCGCAGGAATTATCTGAGGGTTCTTTGACTTAAAAGCTTCCAAACATGCTGCGCTCATCGTGTATATAGCCGGCTGACAATAACGAGTTTCAGTAAGCTTGCTTTCCGGGCCGTTAAAGCAAATGTCCGACAACGACCAACCTAAAATCTTATCAGCCTTATTGAATATTTCCGCCGCCGCAGGAAGTTGTTCAAACAAATCTTTTCCCATACCGACAGCCTGCGCACCTTGCCCAGAGAAAACAAAACCAACTTTCATAGCATCTCCATGTTTATAAATTTTTCGTTAGTATAAATATAAAACTTAAACGGTGTTTCTTTAGTTACAACACATTTTATCCACGACAAATGTTTTTAATGTACACCCGGTGTATAATCTGACAATTGTCGTGCCTAATTGGCTATTTATTTAGGAGAAGAGCGTTTTTTCTTCAGGGAATAAAGTTGATCGCGTCGTTCTTTTAACCCCTTGTTTACCTCAATATGATTACTGTTAACATCAGTTTCTGCGTAGTACATCGCTGAAGCTATTGTCATAGGGAGCGGAATAAAATCTTGAACCTGTTGCAGAGACCATTTGTTTTTCTCAAGGAATACCTCAACTTTTGATGATGCTGCCTTACCGCACCCCGGAAAATTTGATATAAAATAAGGCACAATGTATTGTTCTTTTCCACAGGCAGCCGACTCTCTCCTGAAAAACTCAATAAAGTCATAAAAATCTTCCGCTTTGTTTTTCCTCATAAGTTCAAGAACTCTCTCATCAAGATGCTCGGGGGCCACTTTCAAGTGTCCGGACGTGTGTTTTTGAATAATCTGCTTCATTAATTTGGGCTGTCTTTTTGCCAGGTCAAGCCTTATTCCGGAAGAAATAAAAACATGCTTCACTTTATTGAGCTTTAAAATATCGTTCAGAAGCGTTGCAAACTCGACATCATCCGTCTGATAATTCGCACAAATTATAGGACAGAGACAAGACGGCCTTTTGCATTTCTTGCACAATTCAATATTTTTTGCAATGTTCCCGTAAACATTTGCCGTAGGCCCGCCAATATCAGTAACAGTTCCTCTAAAATGTGGCTTTTCCGATAATTTCTTTGCCGAGTTGATTACGGATCCAATGCTTCTGCAAGTTACAAACTTCCCCTGATGAAGTCCAAGCCCGCAAAAAGAACATCCCCCAGGGCACCCGCGTAAAGCCGTTATCGAATCCTTTATCATCTCGTAGGCAGGAATTTTTTCTTTATACTTCGGATGCGGCCTGCCTGTAAAAGGAAGTTCGTAAACAGCGTCCAGCTCTTCTTGTGTTAATGGGATTTCAGGCGGTTCAATAACAACTATCCTGTTATCATATTTTTGATAAAGTCCTTTGCCCGAATAAGGATTACTTTCCGATTCGACAACTTTGAAGGATTGAAGCAAGGCACCCCTCTCCCTCAAGATTCTGTCATACGATGGCAGCTCGACATATTCTTTCGCCAATTCAGATAAGAATATTGCGCCTTTTTTTTCTCCCAAATAAACAGCAGTACCTTTTATTCCGTCAAGAGTAGCGCCTGATTTTATCCGTTCTAGCACCTTAAGTACAGTTTTTTCCGCCATCCCGTAGAGAATGATGTCTACCTTTGAACTCACAAGAACGCCTGGCAGGATTTTGTCTTTCCAGTAATCATAATGAGCAATTCGCCTCATGCTAGCCTCAACACCACCAATAATTATGTGCAAATCGGGAAAAGCTGATTTTGCGAGATTGGAATATACAGAAACAGCCAACGTCGGCCTTAATGACACCTTCCCTCCGGGAGAAAAAGCATCTTCCTTTCTTATCCTCCTGCCTGAAGTATAAAGGCTTAACATCGAATCAAGGTTTCCTGAACTGATAGCGCACGCGATCGTCGGCCTCCCCATGACCTTTAAAGATTCTGAATCCTTCCAATCAGGCTGCGCTATTATTCCTACCCTGTATCCAGCAGCTATCAGAGTCCGCCCTATCAACGCAATACCAAATGAATGATGATCAACGTACGCATCACCTGTTATAAGAAGAACATCAACTTCATTCCAGCCTAGAGCATCCAATTCTTTTCTTGACATTGGAATAAACTCAGGTTGTTTTATTTTCCCAGAATTGATCTTTTTTATAAAATCCGACATGTTTTTCAAATCCTCTTACCAAAACAATACATGGTAATAAGCCCAATTATCAGCAAAAAACTATTTTTTTATTTTTTTTCTCTGTTTTTTCTTGTAAAAAATATTCAGGAATATAACTTATTGCTCCGTTTAAAGCGGGGACGTAGCTCAACTGGTTAGAGTACCAGCCTGTCACGCTGGGTGTTGCGGGTTCGAGTCCCGTCGTTCCCGCCATTTTTCTGCCTTCATTGGCCACGAACTACCGAAAATAGGTTACACTGCGAAGCGCTGTTTTACGCTATATTTCAGCATCTTCGAATAAATAAACTGTATCTATCAGGCTGTTCTCCAAAGCTGCAGTTTAAAAAGTTCAAATTCACTACACAGTCTATTTTATAGCAACGAATCTGTTTTCTGTAGAAAAACCTAAAAGTCTTAAAATCCATTGAAAGAATGACATAAGTCTGTCATGATTACTGCCGCCCAATTGTACGACTCTCTTAACTTTAGAAAACCCACAGTCAAGCAACATTTTTTTCATGCCTGCCCGATCAAAAAAGTGTATATGTGTCTGGTTTGAAAAGCATAAACCATCATTTATACCGTTAAACAACACTTTATATGATTTTCTATTCGGAACAGTAAGAAGTAATATCCCCCCATTTTTTAGAATGCCGTAAAGATTTTCACAGATCTCTTTCGGATTTTCCAAATGCTCCAACGTCTGAAGGATTGTAATAACATCAAATTTACCACTATCCATAGCCGATTCCAATTCAAATAAATCACCATAAATAGCGGCATCTTTAATATTATTTTTAAGAAAGATTTTTGCAAAGTAAGAGTTTTCTATAAGCGTAAGGGCTACTTCAGGATACCTTTCTTTAATTTTAAGAGCGAATCCTCCTGTCCCTGCACCCATATCCAAAAGTCTGACGCCTTTACCCTCCAAATATTTCTTTATGTTCCGACACAAACCTTCCCAAACATTGTTATTTCGCAAGTTCCAGTCAACCATATCCTTTTCTGAACCATGATACTCTTCATTGTAAACTTTTTGCATCCGTTGTTTATCAAACTTTCCGGCAAATAAATGTTTGCACTCAAAGCATATTCGCAGTTCCCTGTGATCCAGGACTGCATAAATTTTGTGCTCTGTGCTGTGGCATAGTGGGCAGTTAACGACAGTTACAATTTGCATTTCACTATATCAGCTGTTTTTTTAGAATAAAGAAACACCCTGTTTTCTCCGCCGGGAAGAGTAAACTGTTCAGTTGTTTTCCAATGGATTCCATATCCGCAAGTAAGTTTATTAAGTGCATTTAATTCAGAACATATTGAAGGAGTTTGATAAAGAACAAAATTCCCTTCATTGTTAAGCCAGGTTTGGCTTTCTCTAAAAATCTTAATGGGCTCGCCTACGGCGCGGGCAGTAATAATATCGAATTTGCCGGTCAGTTTAAGCTCTCTTGCCCTCCCTGTAACTACCGAAAGATTATTCAATCCAATTTTCTCTTTTGCAAGTCTGACAAATTCGGTTTTTTTCCCTGTTGAATCAATCGCAGTAACATCTGTCTTTGTGAAAGCAATAGCAAGAACAATTGAAGGAAATCCCGCCCCGCATCCTATGTCTGCTATTTTTACACCGTTTAAAAGCTTATCCTTGAAAAAAAATCCAATACTTGCTGAATCTGCAATATGCTTGTTCCAATAATCAAAATCAGAAGTTATTCTAGTCAAATTATGCTTTAGATTCTCTTCCAAAAGCAACACTTTCAGTATTTCACATTTGGAAAGAAAATCCTTCACATCCGGAATTCCACATTTTTCCAGAAAATCTATTATTTCTTTCCATCTACCGTTATCTGAGGATTCGCTTAACACTTAAAACCTAACACTTAAAACTATCTTACCATTTGCATGGTAGCGGCATATACGCAAATCAGTGCGTAAAACATAAAAATACAAATCAAGACTCTTTTAAGCAAAACATTAACACACGCCTTACGAATCAAGTCTCTAAGTAAATGAGGAACGCCGCCAATTACAATACCGAAAGTTCCAAAGACTAAGAAGGAGAGGGAAAATATCCACAAAAATGGGATATCTGCCGCAAATGACTGATACAGGAAATAATGAGAAAGTAGAATCGAAAAACCGGCAAAAGCCCTGGCAAAAAGATAATCAAGAAAAAAACAGCCCACAAGAAAACAGGCTATGGCCGCTGTTACATATCCCCAAATAGAATCAGCTGAAAAAACGGCTGCAGCCTGAGGAATGCACCATGCTATTGCCAAGCCGCCAAAAACAACACCCAATGGAATGTTTCTTGGTATCTTTTCCATAATACCAATTTTTTCTGTTTTAAATTGGATAAGCATAAAAATCGCCGTAAAAACCGAAGCTATGGCAAAAGCGAGTAGCGTCACTACGAAAACAATGTCAATATTCATACATTTTCCTTATATAATTCTGTATTTTAATCAAAAACTAAACCTTTTATACTACAATTCGAACCTGACTTATTCAATAACTAAATATACGTTTTATATCACTCCCGTCTCGCGGAGAGCGGAAATGGTTAAAAAATGTTTAATATAAAATGTTTCAAGAGATGGTATACCCTTTTAAGAAAAGCTTAACAAACAATTCTTTTATTATTCCTTTTCCCCAACTAGTTATAGTATTGATTTTATTTGAGTGATGAAATAGAATGATGAATCGTTGTATGGGAATATTCACTATTACCCACTAGTATTTTAAGGAAGAACCTTTTTTATTTCCTGTCCTTCACGAAGGAACCACTTCAGAATGGGGTAAATAGAATATCATTTATGTTTAAAATTATTAACTTATCAAAAACTTATCAGCATAACGGGAATTCTATTAAAATTTTTGACGATTTTAATTTGGAAGTTTCGCGCGGAGAATTTATCGGAATTTTTGGTCCAAACGGCTGCGGAAAAACAACATTATTAAATTTAATATCTGGATTGGATAAACTTTTTTTGGGGAAGATAAAATTTAATAAAAAAATAAAAATTTCATACATTTTTCAAAATTACCGCGAGTCAATTTTTCCTTGGCTTACAATAGCAGACAATATCTCCTACCCTTTAAAATTACATGGATATACTCGCAAAGAGCAAAAAACGGCCGCCCAAGAAATTTGCAACCATTTTGATATAAAGTTCGACTTGTTTAATTACCCCTATACTCTAAGCGGTGGACAACAGCAGTTGGTTTCTATCCTAAGAGGGTTGATTACAAACCCGGATATTCTTCTATTTGACGAGCCTCTTTCATCGCTTGATTACCAAACAACGCTTTTCATGCTTAATAAAATTCAAGAGATTTGGCAGGAAACAAAAACAACAGTTCTTTTTATTTCGCATGACATAGATGAGGCCATAACACTTTCACAAAAAATAATTTTATTAAGTGTAAAACCTACAAAAATTATAAAGACATTTGACAACCATTTGAATTATCCGCGAAACACTGATGTATTGGGATCCAGTGAGTTTGTCGAGCTAAAATGCAATATTTTGTCTACATTTACAAATTATGTTAAAATATAACAAATTTTCTCAAAAAAATATGCTAAAAAAATCTTCAATCATTTTAATATTAGTTATTATTGCTATCATTGGTGTCATTGTAATTATAAACAAGAATAAAACGCCTGCTGTAATTGGGAAGAAAACAATTACGATTGCAGATCCACGCCCCATATCAGCAGCTTTACTATATGTTGCAATAGAAAAAAATATTTTTGCCAAATTTGGGGTAGATGTCAAGTTGTTACCAGTGCAAACTGGAGACGAGGCTTTGAAGGCAATCGTTGGTAAAAGTGCTGATATTGCGATAGCTGCAGTTACACCTTATGCATTTTTGGCGATAAATAAACCAGAAATGAAAATTTTTGCGACTATTGCCGAAAGCAGCGATAGCCAAATAATAGCTAACAAAAGCAAAGGTATTACTAGTCCAACAGATTTAAGAGGTAAAAAAATTGGATACGCAAAAACAACAATTTCTGAATTAGGTTTAGAAAAAATTTTACAGGCAAATGGCATGCAAAGAGGAGATGTCCAATGGATAAATTTAAAACCTCTAGTTATGCCGACAGCCTTAATGTCTGGGGAAATAGATGCGTATTCAGCCTGGGAGCCGCACTTAGCGAATGGAGCAAAAGTCCTTGGTGGTAAAGCTATAATTTTGACTGTGCCGAAAAATACCTACACTTGGCAGACGAACTTGGTTGCTGATGAGTCGTATATCAATAGCAACAAAGACACTCTAGAAAATTTTATTAAAGCTTTGATTGAAACTGAAAAATTCGTGTTAGAAAATAAGGAAGAATCTATCAATATTGCTGCTAACCATGTAAATATTCCAGCTGATATACTCAAAAGCATTTGGTCCAAATTTGAATTAAAAATAAATTTGCGGGACGACTTGAATGATATAATAAAAGAAAACTTGATATGGGCAAACGATCGACGCGAAATTAAATCTAATGAACTACCTGATTCAACAACTCTCGTAAATAGGTCAATTTTGGGGTATGCAAAAAAATATTAATCTCTCTGCTTTGGGACCAATAATCATTTTAGCTACTTGGTGGTCAGTTACAGAGCTAAAAATTGTCAATCCAATTTTACTTCCGCGTGTAGATGATACATTGTCTCGTTTTTTTTATTTGCTAATTTCGGGCAAAGCCATGCCGGATTTGTGCGCTACAGTGTATCGAACAATTTTAGGATTTAGCATTGCATCATTTTTTGGAACTATTGCTGGCCTTATTATTGGAAAATACGCAAAAGTTTATAAAATATTTGAAGCTGTTATTGATTTTTTTAGATCATTGCCAGCAACAGCCATGTTTCCTTTATTCCTTTTGATATTTGGAATTGGCGATGCTTCAAAAATTGCAATTGCCATTTTTATTTCTTTTTGGATAGTCCTTCTAAATAGCGCCTACGGTGTTCTTCAAAGTTCAAAAATAAGAACAAAAGTTGCGAAAACTTTAGGGGCAACGGATTGGCAAATTTTCCGAGATATAACGGTAATGGAAGCATTGCCGCAAATTTTTATTGGCTTGAGAACAGCTATTTCTTTGTCTCTAATTGTTATAGTAGTTAGTGAAATGTTTATTGGTTCAAGCAGTGGCATTGGACAAAAAATTTATGATTCGTATTTGACTTATGAAACAGTTAACTTATATGCGTGGCTATTGATAGTCGGTTTAATCGGATACATTCTTAATAAATTTTTTGTCCTTATTGAAAAAAAGACTTTACATTGGGTTGGTAAATAATTTTTATTGGGGCAAATCTCTCTTTTCGCAAGAGAAAGCACATAGGAAATCGTTCAGAGCATCAAACAAAGCTAGTAATTATTATATCAAATTAACTGTTTCTTTTTAAAAAGAACTTTTTTTTACCAAATACCCGCTATAATGCCTGTATTAAACCGAGAAAATGAATCTTAATTTGAGAGGGGAAAATATTTATGAAATCAAAAAAGATAGCATCTCACTTTATAGAGATAAACAGTACATGTAATCTTGAATGCCGTCATTGTTATCGTAAAGGCAGACCATCTGGAGATATGACTCTATCGAATATCTTGAAAATATCAGCGTCTACCGAAGCAGAAACTATTGTAATAGAGGGTGGAGAACCGCTGTTACATCCGGAAATAGAAAAAATATTGACTGGGATAAAAAAGCAAGGAAAGAAGATTACATTGATTTCCAATGGCACATACATCGAAACGCATAAAGAATTGATAAAAAATACTGTTAATAGACTTAACATATCTATCGACTTCCCTGATGAAAGACACGATATTATCCGAGGCAAAAGCGGTCTTTTCAATATCATTAGAGAGAACCTGATCAGTCTAAAGAAGGAAGAAATCCGTCCTAGAATTATAATTATGACTCCAATATTCAAAGAAAATTGCGAATCTATTCCCAAGCTAATAAAATATGCTGAAGAAGTCGCAGACGAAATTTCATTTCTCAAATATTCCCCTGTATGCCAGCAGGCGTATCCCGGAAAATTATCAGCTGAAAAAATAAATTCCTTATATATGGAAATACACGATTTAAAAAAGAAAAGTAAGTTAACATTTAATCTACTTGATCCTATATATTATACGTTGTATCCTGAGGAAGGAATTCCGCGAGCCAAATGTAATACGAGAGTGTTTACAAGCAATAATGGTGAGTGTTCGAGATGTCCATTTTATCCCGAAATGTCAAAAACGATGCAAGAGGTTCAGGATAAAAAGGAAGAGGAGCCTTTGCCCGAAGAATGCACTCCTTGCGAATTCAAAGAAAGTTGCCATGGCGGCTGCCCTTCTAGCAGATTAGTCGTAAACGGAACTTTAAATTCAAGAGATCCATATTGTATTAAAAGATTTAATGTATAATATGGTTAGCTGTTGAATGAAGCGCTAAATTTTATCACTTCAATTTTTCAACTAATGATATTGCGTAATTAACAATGCGTTTTTCCAATTCTTTAGCCTGATTATGCTTAGTAGAATCAGGAGAACACTCCTTATCCGCCATAGCCAGTACTGATGATATAGCGGCAAATCCAGCCATATCCGAATTTGAGTAAATAGCTGCACATGCAGTATGGTATGCAGCATAGGCCACATGCGGTGCTCCGTGATAAGCGGCATACCCGCAATGTACAGAACTATCAATAGTTTGTCGTAGATTTTCAGAATTAGAACACTGCATAAAGATTTTAACCTGTTCTATTGTATTTTTCGGGCGTATATCAGTCGCAATATCTAAGACTTGTTCAGTTGCAAATATAGCATAATCAACATAATCTGCACGTGGAAGCAACTTAATGATAACCCAATTAGCCCAATTAAACTTGTCATCGCGCATAAGGTTATTTATTACAGTGCTAGGACATGAATCCTGATTCATGCACCACCAAGCAAAACCACCTGTGCACACCCCATTCTTTCTAAACCATTCTTTTGTGATTTCCATAGCTTCACCTTCTTTTAAGCAACTTCAAAAAGATCAGATTTAGCAACGCAAAAGACAAACATCCTAAGTAGCTTTTGCAGACCAAAAGGGTTATAGCAAAATGGCTATAACCACAAGACTAAAATATCTCAAAAGGGATTTCATAACCACTCCAACCATTTCATCGAAGGATTTTCAGAAACACTCATAATTGTGAAGAAGAAATATGAACTATGCTTTGCTTCTTCTTTTGGGTGAATAGCTTTCAGAAAAATCCCTCTAAACCTTATGTTAAAATATGTGCCTATTCTGTCTGCGCGTTAACAAAAGCGTTCCATCCGTCTTTGAATTCTTTTTGGTTGTTTGAATCATCTCCAGCTATTCTTTTCATTAGACCGTTATGCATTTTTTCTATGCCCCAATGAGAACGATACACGGCTAGAGCGCAAAGATATCCTTTGGTATACATTGCATCTTGCTCGTTCATAACGGTAGAACTAGCTGCTATTTTTGTAATGCTGAGTTCCTTGGGATGGGTAATTTTAGGTGAATGCTTTGCTATAAGGGGACCGTAAACCTTAGGATTTTGCTTATACGCAGTTAAAATTAAGTTATAGTAGCCTTCCGCCTCAAGAATAAGCTTATGATAAGCATCGCAGAATTTTATTAAATCATCTTCAACGTTTGAATTGTTTTTCAAACTGTTATCGTATGCGGCAACTTGTGCAACTAAAGTTTGTTGCGTAGGGTCTGGCGCAGTACCTACCTGTATATTCTTAAACCAGTCTTCAGAGGCAGATGCAGTAGCGGCAGGAGCGGCCATTGTTATGGGGCTTTGTGTTGTCAGCATGATTGTAGCCAATACGCTCGTGCAGATTGTCCATTTAAGTGTTTTGTTCATTTTTTCTCCTTCTTTTATTATTGTTCCAACATTAACTCAGAGGATCGCAAGAACCTCAATTGTTTGAAATTGTATGCGCTTATCGGGTTAATATCAATAGACTTTCTTCATTCTAGCCTTTTTGGCAATTTTTACTATCATTAGAAGACAATAAAGCTTATTTTCATGAAAGGTTTAATTATGTTTATTACTAGAAAAAACAAGAAATGGTGGGTGCTCGTGGCAATGACAGGGTCATTGTCCATGATATTACTGGACTCGACAATAGTGGGTGTCTGCTTGCCTACTATTCAATACAATCTTAGCATGTCAACCACTGGACTCGAGTGGGTAGTGAATGCTTATATGCTTGCAATTGCTTCTTTAGTGGCGATAGGTGGCAGTTTAGGCGATGCAATCGGGAGAAAAAAAACTTTCATTGCAGGGACAATTATATTTGCCTTGACTTCAGCTTGTTGCAGCATTGCCTCAACCGGGGCATTTTTGATATTTTCCCGAGGATTACAGGGGATTGGTGCCGCTCTAATGGTGCCGGCTTCCGCCGCCATACTAACCATATCTTTTGAATTGGAAGAAAGGGGTAGGGCTATCTCCATTTACACCGGAATATCAACGATATTTATGGCGTTAGGCCCGCTTATCGGTGGATTCTTATCTCAATATGTTTCTTGGAGATGGTGCTTCTACATAAACCTTCCAATAGCTGTTACCAGTATAGTTTTGACTCTTGTTTCATGTCCAAAAGATCATATTACGAGGGTTCAAAAAATCGATTTTCAAGGCTCCGCCACCTTCATTGTTGGTGCGGTCTGTTTAGTCCTTGGGCTCCAAGAGGCTGCTAATCTAGGCTGGGATTCTCCATTCACTATCGGACTTATCTTGTTTGGCATTGGAATGTTTCTTTTTTTTATAAAATTGGAAAAAAAAAAGGAATCTCCTCTCATAGACCTAAGATTATTTAAGTATGATAATTTTGCCGTTGACTTTTTTGTTTTGTTTTTTCTATCTTTGGCTATGATAGGCCAGATATTTTTTAATATGATATATGTGCAGAATGTTCTCGGCTTTACGCCACTCCACGCTGGCCTTATCTCGATGTTCACTATTATTCCTTTAGCGACGGTTGTGCATATTTCAGGCAGGCTTCTTGATAAAATTGGGGCAAGAAAACCTGTAATTTTTGGTCTAGTCCTGGTTTTATTGAGTTACATTATAGCCCCGGTGGCACTTCCGTTTCAGAACATATACTTTATACTACCCCACATGGCACTTCTCGGAGCTGGTATAGGTTTTGCCATGCTACCATCTCAAGCCGATGCCCTTAACAGAGTTCCAGGGGCATTGAGGGGACAGGCAGCCGGACTTACCCATACGTCGCGACGGATGGGATCGACTTTGGGGCTGGCATTATTGTCTACTATCTTTAATTATTCTGACAAGATGCGGATTGAATCGATAATGTCTTCTCTTTATATAGATCCGAAATATTATCATACGATAATAAAAACATTATCCGTGCCGGAAATATTCAGAATCAAAGTGCTCCATGGAATAATAGCTGAAGATAAGATTCCAATTCTGGTTTCAAAACTGAAAGCTGCAATGGCTATGAGTATTTCGATTGCTTATGGCATAGGAATTTTGAGTGTAGCAACAGCCCTTATAATTGCAATAAAAAAATTAAAAAAAGGCAAACAAGAATCAGAAATCAGAGATCACAATATTTCTCATTAGCTATACTGAATAGGAATTTCTTTTTTGCAAAGTATAGTGGTCTCCGGATTTTGGACAGTATTATAGAAAATAAATAAGATAAAGATTTAGCAATGAGTTCAAAGCGGAAATGTCGATGGAAGCACTTAAAGGACAAAAGACACTGACACAACTTTCGATGGAATATTGGGTTCATCCGAATCAAATATCATTCTGGAAAAAGGAGCTTCCGGAGAAGGTTTCAAGATATCAGTTCTGCTTCAACTATTTGAGAAAGAACTCTTATAAGGGCGATAATACTCCAGCTGAATTGTTCAGAACAGCTTTACATAACTTCGACGATAATAGATACTTATCTTTTTCCTCTGTTGACTTGGATGAATTGCTTGTTAAGCTTTTCTTAAAAGGGTATACCATGACTGTAAACAGTCCGTAACCGTCTTAGAAGGAACTAATACAAGTAATATGAACAAGATAAAAATAAGACACAGTTTCGGGTTCAAGCTAGGTATATACATTATGTTTTCAGTTGTTCTGGTGTTTGTGGCTGTGCTTATATATAATTATAACGTATCAAAAAACGCTTTACTAATTGATGTTGAGAACGATGCAGCCATTTTAGCAAATTCAATTTTGTATAATATAGAGGATGCTTTCTATCTCGCAGAAGATATGGCTGATGATTTATCAATTATATTGGAATATGGTAATCTTACTGATACGGAATTATTAAATGTTCTTAAAAATCTACTTAATTCTCATTCTTATATTTATGGAAGTAGTGTTTCTTTTGAGTTTGCTTACAACGCCAAGAATTCATTATATGCTCCTTATTATTACAGGACTAGAGAAGGTCTCAAGTTTTTAGATCTTTCAAAGAGTTATGATTATCAAAACCGCGATTGGTATACTGTTCCGAAAAAACTCGGAATTGGCTCTTGGAGTGAACCATATTATGATAAAGGTGGTGGAGAAGCTCTGATGGCTACCTATGCTAAACCATGTTACAAGTGCATCAATGGCAAAAGAACTTTTATAGGAGTAGCTACTGCCGATATTACCGTAGATTGGGTCGTAGAATATTTTAAAAAACTGAAGTTACCAATAGGTCGTGCTTTTCTGATATCTTCGAATGGAACTATTATTACTGACAGGAAACATTTTTGTACAGTGAAAGATACCGTGTATTCTCTTGCTGAAAAAAGAAATAATGATAGCTTGAAAAAGCTCTGGGGAAAAATGGTAAAGGGGGAGACTGGGTTTGTAAAATATTTTTCAGAACCACTTAAAAAACAATGTTATTTGCAATTTGTACCATTCACAATTAAAGGATGGTCATTGAACATCATATTTACTGAAGAAGAGCTCTTTCATGATTTAAACATCGTTACAACGAAACTTTTTATCATGGGGTTGGCGGGATATTTTCTGGCATTAGTGTTTATTGTGATGCTTACCTATAGAACAACTATACCACTTAGAAGGCTTGTTCATGTAACTAAAAAAATAGGGAAGGGAGACTTTTATACAAAAATACCAATGGTATCTTCTACAGATGAAATAGGCATACTAAGCCGTTCATTTTGCAGCATGCAGGAGGATCTGATAAAGTATGTATCTAATTTGAACGAAACTATTGCAGCTAAGGGAAAAATAGAAAAAGAACTTAGTATAGCTAGCGAAATACAGCAAAGTTTACTTCCTCATAAATTTCCGAGCATGAAACAAATTGACTTATATGCAACTTTGACTCCTGCAAAAGAAGTCGGAGGAGATCTTTACGACTTTTTCTTTATAGATGAAAAATATCTTTGTTTTGCGATAGGAGATGTATCAGGAAAAGGGGTTCCTGCAGCTTTGTTTATGGCTATTGCTAGAACCTTATTGAGAGCCAAGATAAGCCTTAGCATGGACCCTGCTAAAATTTTGAATGTTATGAATGAGGATTTGTTTAGGGAGAACGAAACCTGTATGTTTGTAACATTTTTTTTAGGTATACTTAATATAGAAACAGGACTTCTTGAATACTGCAATGCTGGCCATACTCCGCCGCTTATTCACACAGCTGATAAAGGTTTTTATTATTTCAATACAGAGGGTGCGCATCCGCCGCTGGGGCTCATGGCAGATGTAAGTTACGTTGGAAATAGGCTTAAACTTTTACCCGAGGATATATTCTTCCTATACACAGATGGCGTTACGGAAGCTATGAATATTGATTATGTTCAATTTTCTGAAGAGAAATTACTGGATCTCCTTATTCAGAATAAGAATGAAACAGTGGTGAATATTGTTAATAATGTGAAAACCGCAGTTGAGCAGCATGTGTCAGGCGCAGTACAGTCAGATGATATAGCCATGCTTATTCTTAAGTATAACGGTTAATATAGTGGTCCCCCTGACTTTGGACAGTATACAGAAAATAAATTAAGAAGAAGCTTGCCGTGGCAGAAAGGAAATCCGATTAAAGATCAGCCGTCATCGCTATTCCAACCGATGGCATCTGGAATGAAGAAGGCAAAAAAGTTGAATTTCAACTCGTTGAAACTACGGAAACATTACCTAAGCCTGAGCTTGAAGCGTCAAAAGAACATGTTACATTGCTCCATTGTTAACTGTAAATAAAGATTAATTTGCAATTATCTCTGCATAAATTTTAACCGCCTATGGCGATCATAAAGTGGGTTTAAGATGCTTCAATTTTTATTCTCCGAACAGGAGATTTGTTCAGGATTTTCAATAAATAAAATTACGCCGCTTAAAGATATTCGTAGTACTGCGTACGAAATGATTCATACACAAAGCGGAGCAAGACTTCTTTATTTGCACAATAGTGATGAAGAAAACCTTTTTTCCGTGGCCTTTAAAACGCCCCCTTATGACGACACGGGATTGCCTCATATTCTCGAGCACAGCGTGTTATGCGGATCTAAACGATATCCCGTAAAGGATCCGTTTGTTGAACTTCTTAAAACCAGTCTTGCGACATTTTTAAATGCAATGACATATCCTGATAAAACGGTCTACCCATGCGCCAGTATGAATGAAGAAGATTTTCATAACATCGTCAGAGTTTATTGTGATGCCGTATTTTTCCCATTACTGACTAAGTCGCATTTTAAGCAGGAAGGACATCGTTTTGCCATATCGGGGCAGCCTGGAAGTAAGGACTGCACTCTTTCTGTACAAGGAGTAGTTTATAATGAAATGAAAGGAGTTTACTCAGACCTTGACGGCATCATCGGCAAAGAAGAATCGAAAAGCATTCTTCCTGATAATTGTTATGGAAAAGATTCAGGTGGAGATCCCCTCGAAATTCCATCCCTTACATATAAAAAATTTAAAGCGTTTCATTCAAAGTATTATCATCCTTCAAACTCATACATAATAATTTATGGTTCGTTTGACATAAAGAAGACTCTTGAGATACTGGACAGTGAATATCTGTCAAAATTCAACGTTAGAAAAGTAAACCCTATTATAAAAAAGCAAAAACGCTGGACAGCGCCCGTGTGCAAAACTATAAGGTATCCCTTGGAGAGCGGTGAGAATACGAAGAAAAAGGCGGCTGTCACGATTAATTTTCTCGCCAACAGTCTTAATGACACTTTAACGTCTCTTGCGATGTCTGTGCTGGAATTGTATTTGCTCGATAATTCTTCTTCTCCGCTAAGAAAAGCCCTGATGGACTCTCAATACGGAGAGGCATTAACTGGCTCCGGGTATGCAGATTTTCAACGGGATACATTTTTCACTATCGGGCTAAAAAATATAGATGAAAAGAATGTTGATAAAATTGTTGAACTTGTTTTGTCTGTATGCAAAAAGGAGGCCGATCAGGGGCTGGATCAAAATAGACTGGATTGTGTCTTTAACAGGCTTACTCTGGATGCGATGGAAATACAGTCATCTTATCCGCTCGTCCTTATGGACAGAATTTATGACTATTGGATCTATGACAGCGATCCTCTTTGTATGATGCAGTTGAATCAGCATATAGAAAAACTGAAAAAACTAGTGAAGAGCAAGTCTGGGTTTTTCGAAAATTTATTGCTGAAATATATTATTAACAACAAACATTATTCAGCTCTTACTTTTATTCCTGACACCGATTACCATAAAAAAATGGATAAGGAGCAGGAAGAAAAGTTGGAGAAAACAAAAAATACTTTTTCAAAAACTGAACTGATAAAGATTAAAAAAGATTCGCAACATCTTGAGGCTTTTCAGGAGCAGCCAAATTCTCACGAGGCATTGAAAACCCTTCCGAAGCTTTCCTTATCAAAAATAGAAAAAAACATTACAATGGTTAAGCGAGAGTTTGTGCATGAAAAAAACCGCACCTTGATATTTAACGATTTATTCTCAAATGGCATAAGTTATTTGAATATGGCGCTTGATCTGAAAACTATTCCCGCCGATTTGCTGGACTTTCTTCCTGTTTTTAAATCAGTTTTTCTTAAAATGGGAACGACTAGGTATAGTTACACTGAAATGGCAGAAAGAGAAGCGTTTTACACAGGCGGCATAAGCTCCTCCCTATCTTCAGAGGGCAATTTTGATGGTTACAAAGCGTACTGCCCATACTTGATCATGTTTTCAAAGTCATTGGGTTGCAACCTTGAAAATATGCTTCAAATTATGCTTGAAAGGCTTCACGAGTGCGATTTTTCGGATGTCAAGCGGCTCAAGGAAGTTATCCTTCAAAGGAGAACGGCTTTGAGAGGAAGCATTGTATCAGCCGGATCTTCTTATGCCATTTCTTTTGCGGCACAAGGAATCAGTGAGAATCTTTGGCTTTCGGAAAAATTCGGAGGAGTAACGCATATAAGATTTTTGAATAATCTGGCAGATAACTTCAAAGAGAACCAGGATTTGATAATAACTAAGCTGAATTTGATTAGAAATTATATTTTGGAAAATTCAACGCTTTCCTTGAGTTTTATCGGAGATGATTGTCAGAAAAAAATCATAACTGACTGGAGTCAAAAGGTGATTTCGTCTTCTAAACCTGTTTTTGATATCAAAAGAGAACATTTTTCAAAAAACATCCTCAGGTCAGGGATTGTTGTGCCTGCTGCGGTTGCATACAATGCCGGTATTTTTGAAACGATAAGCAGTTCAGATGAAAGTGCATCTGCGCTTTTGCTTATCGGAAATTTTCTAACTTATAACTATTTATGGGAAGAAATAAGGGTGAAACGCGGCGCATATGGCGCACATGCCAATTATTCTTCTTTAAACGGCGTGTTTGGGTTCAGTACTTACCGTGACCCATGCATAAAAGAAAGCTTTGAAACTTTTAAAAAAGCTCTACAGTTTCTTGAAAAAGGTCTTACCTCAAAAGAGACATTGGAACAGGCTATTATCGGGACTCTAAAAAATCTGGATAAGCCTATCCGTCCGGAAGATGCAGTCGGCTTATCCCTCTCAAGACATATTAGGAATATTACAGACGACCATAGAAGAAAATTCAGAACTTCGTTGCTTGACCTTACACCGAAAAAAATTAAACACGCAGCCTGTACCGTATTAGAGCCGAGAATGAAAGAGCTGTCAATATGCTCAATATCTGGAAAGAAACAGCTTGAAAAGGCAAACGCCGAACTGAAAGAGCCGTTAAAAATCGAAAGGCTTCTTTGATAATCCGAAAGCTTTGACCCAACAAAAAGGATTTATGAACTTGCTAAAATCGGTATACCTCGTGTATATTTAGCGACGATCTCCTTCTTATAAGTTTTACCAAAATAATCGTGGATCGTAATAAGTTTGAAGCGGGAAGTCTGGACATGCAGCATATGATATCTGTGTTAGTTGAAAATAAATTCGGAGTACTTGCTAGAATCGCGGGCTTGTTTTGCGGGAGAGGGTACAACATAGACTCTCTTACAGTTAGCCCTACTGATGATTCTGGAACTTCGAAAATGACTATTGTTACAACGGGGGATGCTGCTGTCATTGAACAGATAGAAAAACAGCTTACCAAGCTGATAGATGTAATAAAAGTTTCAGATCTTACGGGGAGTAAGTTCATTGAGAGAGAGCTTGCTCTTATTAAAGTAAAAACAAAAACTTCTTCCCGTGCCGAAATAATGCAGATAACTGAAATTTTCAAAGGGAAAATAGTGAATGTTTATCCCGATGAGCTTACAGTTGAGATTTCCGGAGGCGGAGACAAAATCGATGCATTTGTTAGCCTTATGAAGCATTTCGGGATAATAGAGCTGGCAAGAACCGGTAAAGTTGCCATTGGCAGAATGTCAGAAAACACTGCCAGCTGCTAATTTTAGATTCTTTTCGGCTCTTTTTACTTCTTGACTTTAGTATATAATCATTAATTGCAGAGCGCATACAAGTGCAACTCTGATAGGTGTTGATATGAAAGAAAAATATAATTTCAAGAGATTGGATTGGAAGCATGACAAAATCCTGATTTGTCCCGCTTGCCTTGAAACTTTATTCAGGAGTGACATTGAACATTTTCAAAAGTGTCCTTATTGCAACTGCTCGATTGAGCTCAATGCCGAAATAGAAGATTATCTTTTGAAGCCAACTATAGATAAATGGATCTTGTTTCAAAATATTGTATTATCCCAATATAGCTTGGATTTTCCACAGCAGCGTTAGCCTTTTTGTGCTTGATTTTATCTGTGCTATACGCGAGAAATTAGTTTTTGTTTGCTTTTTTTAGCGATAAGGCAAATATTGTCTTCTAACTGCGTGTTATTATTGAAATTGTCGAACGTTTTGTGTATCGTAATGTTGTTCGAAGTAGCGTTTCTGATTGACAAAAGACAAAAAAAGGATATTTGATGATATACCAGGAAAATCCTCCTATAAAGTATCTGGCCGTATTGATACTAATTCTTTCATTTATAGTTATTTATTCTCCCTGGAGTTTAGGAATAAGAGAACTTCTTGGTGAGGAAGGGCGATATGCTGCAATATCTCTTGAAATAAATCTCTTAAATCCCTCTACGATAGCCCATGGTGAGACTTTACCTTATTACTACCCTCTATATCCATGGCTTGTTGCTATAGCTTATAAGGCCGGACTTTCCTATGAGATTGGGTTAAGACTGGTTTCTGTATTGTCTCTTGCGGGGATTGTTATTACTATCTTTGTAACAGCGAAGAGAATTTCCGGCCTTCAAACAGCTGTTGTAAGTGCCGCCGCAATGATGTCATGCGTTATTGTCATGGAAAAAAGTATTGACGGTAATCCGTTTGTCACTGCCGTGTTTTTTCTTCTTCTTGGTTGGCTCACATGGTATACCTATGGCGTTGTTAAGAGTAACTGGAATCTCGCATGGATCGTAAGTTCAATATTTTGCGGTCTTGCTTTTTATACGATAGGCTGGATTGCCATTTTTTATTTTTTCCTCCCTCTTATTTTCATGAGAAGACCAATGACCATATGGAAAAAACTTAATGAATATGGTTTTAAAATCGGCATAGTCATTATTATTATCTTTGTGTGTTTGTGGGTAATTCCAAGATTTGCTCTTGTCATGCAAAATCCTTTTGCTCCAGAAAATATTCCGAATATTTTTCCCGGCAATTACCTTTCCAGCCTGCTCACTTATCCTTTAGAACTGCTCTGGAGAGCTATGCCATGGACTATAGCATTTTGGCCGGCATTTTGCGTCGCTTATTATCCGCTAGACAAAAACCCCATATTCAGCAGATTTCTCAGAACCATATTCTTAACCTTATTTGCTTTCATGTGGATAAATCCTTTAAAAGATTCACGAACAATTATTTTATTGCTGCCTGCGCTTTCTATAATGTGCGGAATAAATTACTGGCTGCTCGTCAGAAGAAACGGGTTTGCACTGAAAATAATATTAAATGTTTTGACCATTATTTTTGTTTTGGTTTCTTTTCTTTTCCTGTTGTTGTTTTTATTTCCCGACAAGATTTGGACTAATAATTTTTTCATTTTTCTTCACGAATCTCTGTTTAAAAACGGAGTAGATTTTCTTCACACTTACAGAATCATGGGAATATTTCAAACCGCAACGGCTGCCGCTTTAGGGATAGGCGCAATTTATTTCAGAAGAAGAATAAAAATATGGCTTTATTGCCTATTCGTGTCTGCTATTTTTATGTTGTTTTTCTGGGGCGTAACGACTCCCTACAGGGGACAAAGTAATGAAGCAAAAAATACAGCGGCCCAGATTATTGCTGATATGGGAGATGATTATTCACGCGACATGACTATTTTTGAAGGGAATGATATTTGTGATATTTATGTGTTAGAAACATATCTTGGCTGCAATATAAAGAAGATATCTAACTATTCCATGTTGCCGGAAGATTCAAAAACTGTATATGTGTTTGCTCTTTCAAATCCTATTTTTACAGAACGGCATTGGGCAAAAGTTTCTTCCCCTGTATACAAAGACAGAATGATTACTTTGTGGAAGGGTGTTAAGCTAAATAAGAAGCCTGCAGCAGAAGATCTCTAATAGTGAATATGTCTTCATATCTTTTTAGTTTAACTTTTTCGGAAATGGAAAAATTAGTTCCAGGCTTTCCCAGGTACAGATACGCGCAGCTTTTTGACTGGATATACAAAAAACGGATTTTTGATCTGAATAGGATGACAAATATTTCTGGTGATTTCAGAAACATTTTAAAAGAAAAAACAATATTTGATTACCCTGCAATAGAAGAAGAAAAAAATACTTCTGATAATACAACAAAGTTTTTATTCAAACTGCATGACGGAAATTTCATTGAAGCGGTAATAATAGATTCTGTAAAGAGGAAGACTTTTTGTCTGAGCTCTCAGGTTGGCTGTCCGATTCAATGCAGGTTTTGCGCCAGCGGCATGTATGGATTAACCAGAAACCTTGATCCTGGGGAAATCACAGGACAGTTTTTATTGCTTTCGAGGTTCCTCAAAAAACTTCCGGATAATGTGGTATTTATGGGAATCGGAGAACCTCTTCTTAATTTTAAAAACCTGATGGATAGTTTGAATATTATTTGTTCTGAGGAGTATATAAATTTTTCTCAGCGAAGAATCACCATTTCTACCAGTGGGATTCCTGACGGAATCAGAAAGTTAGCTGAACTTGACAGGCAATATAATCTTGCCATTTCTCTTCATGCTACGGATGATATCACGAGGGCCAGGTTGATTCCGGATAATGCAAGCTTTCCGATAAAAGAGATAGTTGAAGCGTCTATGGAATATTTTAAAAAAACCGGAAGATTGATAACAATAGAATATACCCTAATAAAAGAGATAAATGACTCTCTTTCACAGGCGCGAGAGCTTGCAGGCATAGCAAAAAAACTGAGAGCGAAGATAAATCTTATACCCTACAATGCCGTGAAAGGTCGTGAATTTACCAGACCGGAAGATCGTATTTGTTTTTCCTTTTACAAGAAATTAAAAGATTTGGGTGCTCATGTAACTTTCCGGCTGGAAAAGGGTTCAAATATAAATGCTGCCTGCGGGCAATTACGAGCCAATAAGATTTCAGAATAAAATCCTGCGAAATTTAGGATCAATCATTTCCCCTTTCTCCATCTGAACGGGTAAGGCGATACTTATTCAGATGTCTTTCCTGAATTTTCTGCATGTAGATAAAAAATCCAGGAGTAACAAAAAGTGTCACAAGTTGGGAAACTATCAAGCCCCCTACAATTACGAGCCCCAAAGGGCGGCGCAATTCAGCGTTGCTTCCAATCCCTATTACGATTGGAAGAGCGGCGGCAATGGCAGTCAAGCCAGTCATCAGAATAGGTCTGAATCGAACGAGACATGCATTGTAAATGGCATCGGATGCTGAAGCATTATTGTTTCTTATATACTGCAGAGAAAAATCCACCATCATAATACCATTTTTGGCAACTATGCCTATTAACATAAATATTCCAATATATGCAAACAAGGAGAGTTCCGAATTACAGAAAAATAGAAGCCCTAATCCGCCAACCGTCGCGGTAGGAAGAGTTGTCAGAACAGTAAATGGATGTATATAACTTTCATACAACACACCCAATGCGACATACAACAGAAAAATTGAAATGAATATCAAAATAGCCAGCGTTTTCAGGCTGGATAAAAACTGATTGGCAGTTCCCTCGAAAGAACCAGTTACGGATGCCGGGAAAATATCTTTAACTATTTTGTTGATTTTTTCTGTCACTGTCCCAAGCGGAACGCCAGCTGCCAAATTAAATGATACTGTAGCAGTATTAAGTTGGTTATAATGTACAATTTGCTTTGGACCTACTGCTTTTTTTACAGTAATAAGCGTATTAAGCGGAATCAGATCATTCGTTTTTGAAGAACGCAAAAATATCTTGGATAAATCAACCTGTGATTTGCTATATTCGTCATACATTTGGAGATAAACATTGTACCTTTGTGAACCCTCTACGTAATCTGTTATCCTACTTTGTGAAAATGCGTCTGACAATGTATTTTCTATCTGCGACACACTTATTCCCAATTGCGAAGCTTTTTCTCTTGCTATCTGAACCTTCAACTGAGGCAGGTCAAGTTTTACATTGTTTTGGACGTTCGTAAATTCGGGAAGCAGCTTTAGCTTATTAGTCAATTCGACAGCGCAAGCGTTGATCTTTTCTCCATTTGTTCCGGAAATTAAATATGAATACTGAGTCCCACTTGCCGCAGTATTTCCTCCTGTACTAATGTTCAAAACCGAGCATGGGAATAAATTAACGTTTCCAAGATTATAAGGAATTTGGGATATCTGCTCCTGCAAATCTTCAATAACCTGTCCAATAGATTTTTTCTTTTGTGGATTTGTGATGAAGGCAACTTCACCCTCCGATTCATCCATACCACTATATCCAGTACATGTCCATGGCATGGAAACATCAGGGTGCTTTTTTAGTATTTCATGAACATAATTCTGATATTTTTGCATCTGTTCGGCTGACGTTCCAATCGGTGCGACAATACTACCAAAAACTATTCCGCTATCACCAGGCGGAATAAAAGTTTTTGGCACCTTATAATAAAAAAACAGAGTGAAAATAATACATAAACCCCAAGCTATTAATGACAGGGATGGCCGTTTTAAAAATATTTTCAGTGCGCCAGAATATTTTTTTATCAGCAAAGCCAGTACCGCATCACCCACCTTCTGAATTTTTGAAACATTCTGTTTATCTAACGGATTTAGCATGTGGGCATTCATCATTGGAGTCAAGCACAAGGAAATTACTCCGGAACAAAAAACCATTATTATGACGGTGAGTGCAAATTCTTTGAATGTTTTGCCGACAATACCAGGCATAAAAATTATCGGGATAAAAACAACTATTATTGAAACGGTCATTGAAATCACGGATCCCGTAACTTCTCTTGAGCTTCTAACGGAAGCATTGTATGGACTGACTCCATTTTCTATATGCCTCATTGTGTTTTCTAGTATAACAATCGAGTCGTCAACGACGAATCCTATCGCAAGAATGATGGCTAATAAAGATAGATTGTCAATGCTAAACCCGGCAAAATACATTGCTATACAAGTTGCCAATATTGTTATCGGCACTACAACCCCTGGGATGATTGTGTCGGTAATCCGTCCAAAGAATAAAAGCATTACAAATAGTACTAGAAAGAAAGAAAACCCCAAGGTCATTTTTACTTCATGAACCGATTCCTTAACTGTCTTGGAAAGATCAATTATAAAGTCTCCCTTTACTGATTTGGGCAACTCTTTTTTTACTTCTTCTATCAACTTCTTCGCCCCATCAGCTACTTGTATTGTATTAGAGCCAGGCTTTTTAAAAACACAGACGAAAACCAAATTACTTGTTATATCTTTTCCGTCTATACATAACCTTTGATAAGAATTTTCATTATCAGAAGAGTTGCAGGCATTGCCTATTTCTTTCAACGTAACAGGAGTTCCGGAATTATATTTTATTATGATATCATTATAAGCCTCCGGGGTTGTTAACTGCCCCTCGGGATTAATTGAAATATTTCCATACTTACCCCTTAGCGCACCTCCAGGCAATACTAAATTGGCATCTTTAATAGCGTCCCTAACATCAGATAATGTAGTTTGGTACGCCCCCATTTTGTCGGGATCAAGCTTTATCCGTATCGCATGAGTGGTTCCATAAATCCCAACACTTGAAACCCCTGACAACAGACGCAGGGGCTTTCCTACACGTTTATCTATAATATCATAAAGATCTTTCTTACCCATCGTTTCAGAATAAAATACATATTGAGTAATAGGCCAGTTAGATTTTTTTTTAAAAAAGACGGGATCATCCTGCAATGATGGCATATTATTTTTTGCCCGTTGTATCGCAGCCTGAACTTCGGGAACCATTAAGTCAATATTTTCATCAGGACCAAAAGTTAAAACAATTTTCGTATATCCGTCTGAACTTGTTGAGATCACATTTTCAATCCCAGAAATTTTCATAAATTCTTCTTCCAGCGGAGTCGCTATTTGTGATGCCATTATTTCCGGATTTGCACCCCAGTATGTTGCCCGTACAGATATTCCAGGGCAATCAACAGAAGGCATATCGGAAACTGGGAGTTTAAGATATGCAAAAACACCAAATAGCGCGATAGTTACAACCAATAACGTAGTTGTAATAACCTTCTTAATAAAAAATTCTGAAATATTCATGTTACTATTTTGGGTTCCAAAAATTTTAAAGTTGAACTTTTATATTTTGTATCGTAACGAAATCGTCGGGAGACAAATCAAGCAGCCCGGAAACTATAAGATTATCTCCAGTTTTCAACTTTCCATTCTCCAGAATGTAATAATCCCCATACTCGTGGCTTACTACAACGGGAATAAGTTCAGCTTTACTATCTTTTCCAACAATAAAAGCATACGGTCCATCTGGTCCCAGCCTGACAGCGCTTTGATGAATAAGTAAAACATCTTTCCTATTTTCAACTATTAACTTTATTTTCCCGAATTGGCCAGGGAGAAGAATCTTTTCTTTATTGGGAAGAACCGCTTGCAGTGATATCGTCCCTGACACGCTATTCGCTGTATTATTCAGCGATTCTAGCCATCCGTTATATTCGGTTTGTTTAATTGAATCGTTATTTGTTTTTTCGTCAACGTAAACAAGTAACTTAAGATGTCCGGACTCGAGTGCCTTTTTAATCCGCGAAATATCTTTTTCAGATACGGAAAAATCCAAATGAAGAGGGTCAATATTCTTTATGTTCGCCATAATGGTATCGGTATTTACCATATTTCCTTCATGGACCTTATTAATTCCTATTATCCCGCTGATAGGTGCCTCGATAGAACAATATTTTAAGTTAATTTTATCTAAAAGTATATCGGCTTGAGCTTTCTTAACCTCTGCCTTTGCGGAGAGAAACTCTTTCTTCATTGCTTCATAATTCAAGAGGGAAACAGCGCCGCTCGACGCAAGTTTTGTGTTTCGACTCAATGTCATTTCCATAAGCTTTAGATTTGCAAGATTTTTTTCCAGAGAAGCTTCGTCATTCATCAAATTTGCTTTGTACTTCTCGGAATCAATCTGGAATAGCAACTGTCCTTTCTCAACAAATGATCCATTCTTAAAGTCAACTTTTTGGATTTGCCCGGACACCCTGGACTTTATATCCACATCCTGTGAAGCAACAAGCGAACCAAACGCTTCGATATATATTGGCACATCCTTACGAATTACATCTGTAACCTGTACCGCAGTCGTTCGCTGAACCATTTTCGTAGAATCCGATTTCTTAGCAAGAAAACTTATTAAGATGAATAACAACCCTATCAATGTCAGTAATAATACAATCAGTTTTTTTTTCATTTTGTGTCTCGCTAATTTCTGAATCAGGAATTCGGTTCTTGTGTGGATTTTACCCGCAATACATTTCAATAAAATTATCTCACACTAATGTACTTTCGTGTGAAAATAATACAAGAAGGCAGTGCTGTTCATGAAAATATCCGTGGCTCGGTGTTTTATGGAACATTGCTATGCTTTAAATTGCAGCGTCGTCCGATCGTTAGCCCTTTATTATTTCCCCATTTTTCCTAAACACCTAATATTTTCCAGAGAAATGGTGTTATTTTAAAACCAGACAATTATAATTGGCTTCAAGTTTCATTTTTAACATTCACCCCCTTGATGGAAAAAACATTCATGAAAAAACTAAAAGACTTCGCCTTTATTGTGGTATTAAATTCAGTAGTCCTTTTTGGTTTCCATGCTCAAGAGAATCCAATTGACAAGAAAGTTCAGGATTTAATTGCAAAAATGACTCTGGAAGAAAAAGTGGGGCAACTGTTTCAGGTTTCTGGAGAAGAGGTTACCGGCCCTAGAGGAGAAAAAATCAATATTACAGAGTATATAAAGGCAGGAAAAGTAGGTTCATGTCTCAATATCTACGGGACTAAGAATGTTATGAGGGTGCAGAAAGCGGCAATAGAAAGCTCCAGGCTTAAGATTCCACTTTTATTCGGGCTTGATGTTATTCATGGCTATAAAACTGTATTCCCTGCGCCGATAGCATTGGCTTCGAGTTGGGATCCCGAGATTGTCCGAAAAGCACAAAAAATAGCTGCAAAAGAGATGTCTTCATCCGGTGTTATGTGGACATTTACACCGATGTTGGATATTGCCAGAGATCCAAGATGGGGCCGAGTTGTTGAAAGTTTTGGTGAAGATCCTTATTTGGTTTCTGTCATGGGAAGGGTAAGTGTAGAAGCGTTCCAGGGGGAAAGTTTTGATAAAAAGGACTCCGTAATGGCTACGGCTAAGCATTATGTCGGATATGGGGCCGTTCAGGCAGGCAGAGAATACTATACTGTTGACATTTCAAAACGGACTCTTTGGGAAATCTATATGCCTCCTTTTAAGGCAGCAGTTGATACCCATGTGGCATCTGTCATGCCTGCGTTTACGACAGTCAATGGAGTTCCCATGTCGGCTAATAAGGAATTAGTAAATGATGTTTTAAGGGAAAAATGGAGATTCCAAGGAATTACGGTTTCTGACTGGAATGCAATTCATGAACTTATAAATCACGGGGTCGCTGAAAATGGCGCAGACGCTGCTGTTCAGGGTATTAATGCAGGAGTGGATATTGATATGGTGGGCGGTGACTATATGAATAATCTAGCTGCCTTGGTGAAAGATAACAAAGTGCCGGTTGCTCTTGTTGATAAAGCTGTTGCAAGAATATTGAAAAAGAAGTTTGAATTGGGATTGTTTGATAACCCCTACAAATATTGTGACTCTGAAAAAGAGAAAGAAGAGCTTCTCTCCAGCGCCAATAGAGAAGCAGCAAGAGAAATTGCAAGAGAGTCAATTGTCCTGCTGAAAAACGATAATAATATTTTGCCCTTAAAGATGAAGGATATTAAGTCTGTCGCCGTTGTCGGGTCTCTTGCGGAGAGTAAGCGTGACATTATAGGACCATGGTGTGGTATAGGTTCGGAGAAAGATACGATATCTGTTCTTGATGCAATAAAGGACGTTATTCCACGTGGAACTGTTTTGAATTATCAGAAAGGCTCTGAAATAGAAGATAACAATGAATCATTAGTGAATGCAGCGGTTAATGCTGCATCAAAGTCTGACATCATCATAGCTGTTTTGGGGGAAAGCTCCGAAATGTCAGGAGAGGCTGCTTCAAGATCCTCAATAGAAATCCCCGAGGCGCAAAAAACTTTGCTAAAATGGCTCTCTATCACGGGAAAACCGATTGTCCTTGTACTTATGAATGGCAGGCCGCTTGATCTCTCTTGGGAAGACAAGCATATTCCGGCAATACTTGAAACATGGTTTCCAGGGACGGAGGGCGGCAATGCAATAGCAGATATACTCTTTGGCAAACATAATCCTTCGGCTAAATTGCCTATAACATTCCCGAAGTCATTGGGACAAGTGCCAATAGCCTACAATCATCTCATGTGCGGAAGACCGGCTACGACTGAAACTGTAACTCAAAAATATGTTTCAAAGTATCTGGACATAGATAATGAGCCTCTATATCCCTTCGGGTACGGCTTGACTTATACTGCTTTTAGCTACTCTCCAATCTATCTTGACAAGAAGGAGATAAAGATTGGAGAGTCCTTGGCAGCTAGCGTAGTAATCAAAAATACCGGAAAAGTAGATGGAAAAGAAGTTGTTCAACTTTACATCAGAGATATGCTTGCCTCTGTAGCAAGACCGATTATGGATCTTAAAGATTTTAAAAAAGTTTCAATAAAGTCAGGGGATAGCGTTAAGATTAGCTTTACGATAACCTCCGACCATCTTAAGTTTTATAATAAGGACATGGAAGAAATCATCGAGCCTGGGACTTTTGAAGTTTATATCGGAACCAATTCAAGAGACTATCAGAAAGAATCATTTAAGGTCGTAAAATAAAGAAGATTATCAACAAGTTTTTACTGCTTTTTAACCATTCTTGTTTTTTCCTTAGCACCTAAAACATTCCACCTAAAGTTTGGGGCAGGGCGCATTATAGTAGCCACAATTAAATTATGTATTGACATTGTTTGAGATAGAAGTTAAGCTTGTGGAGGTGTAATTTTGTCATCAAAATGAGGCGTGGCCACACAAAAAGTGGCTCAAACTTAAAACAGTTTCTTAAGTGTTAAAGCTGGATTATGAAAATTATATCAGCACAGGCAATGAGAGAGCTTGACGCCCTCACTATAAAAAGAGCTGGGGTTACTAGTCGAGAGCTCATGCACGTGGCAGGTGTTGGTGTGGCAAAAGAAATCCTTTCTTATCTTGAAAAGTTCATTTACAAGCTGCACGTCAAAAGATTTGTTATTCTTGCGGGTAAGGGAAACAATGGAGGAGATGGCTATGTCGTGGCAGATTATTTGGCGCAACATACTAAAATTCCTGTAGTTATTTTTCCTATTTGCAGCAGGCAAGAGCTTGGTGGCGAAGCTGCGTACTATGCTGATAAACTTTCCCGTGAAGTTAACGTGCTTTTAAAAGAGTTGGTAGCTTCCGATGATTTCCGCACAGGCGACATAATTATTGACGGGCTTTTAGGCACAGGGTTTTCCGGTGCAATAAAACACCCTTACAAAAAATGGATCGAAACTGTTAATTCCTCAGGATACCCTGTTATTTCCATTGATATTCCCTCCGGAATGGATGGAACGACAGGGGACGTTCTTGATATGGCGATAATTGCCGATTTGACTGTTACAATAGGGTTGCCTAAAAGGGGACTTTTTATAAAAGATGGCCCTGCTCATGTTGGATTATTAAAAGTTGTGGACATAGGTATTCCGAGTGAATTTGTAGCGAAAATTAATTCAAACCTTGATCTCTTTTATGAAGAAGGTGCAGAAAAACTGCTAATGCGCATTTCAAATGATTCGCACAAAAAGTCTGTTGGTACGGTTTTAATTATAGGTGGCAGCAAATGCTATAGGGGAGCCCCTATTCTTTCAGGAATGGCCGCTTTACGTTCGGGCGCAGGGCTTGTAACTGTGGCTGTTCCAAAATTATGTGCACCATCGTCTCTTCCTTACAATGCTTTAATTATTAGAGAAATCGGAAATAATAATGATGTTTTTTTTAATTCATCTTCAATTAGTGAATTGTCAGAACTGATAAAATCCCATGACGCTATAGTTGTTGGACCGGGAATCGGAATGAGCCATTTTGCAGAGGAAGTCGTGAGAACAGTTTTGAGTCATGATAAAAAAATAATTATTGATGCGGATGCTTTGAATTTAATATCCTCTAATCCTGATATTTTGAAAAGAAATGAACGTTTTATTTTTACTCCGCACATAGGAGAAATGATGAGACTATTAGTTGCTTTTGGTAAGGATGTCAATTTTTCGGAAGATAGGATATCTAAAGTTGAAAAGGCCACAAAGTTGTTGGGTGGGACTATTGTTTTAAAAGGAAATAAAACGATTGTTTCACATTCAGGCAAAGCTTTGTCGATCAATAACACAGGGTCTCAGGCGCTAGCAACAGCCGGAACAGGCGATGTTCTTAGCGGTATAATTGGAGCGTTTGCATCTTCGAGCTTGGATGGTTTTGATGCCAGTCGCATATCTGTTTATATTCACGGACTTGCGGGTGAACTTGTTCAGAAAAAAAATGGTGTCAGAGGAACAATCGCAGATGACATTATTGAGGCTATACCGGAAGCGCTTAGAATTATTTCCCCTTTCGCTTAAATTTAGAAGGAGTTGTATTTATATTGATATGCTATCAGCATATTAGAAAATAAGAACAAACCGATACTCAGCACCAGACAATTTTTGTTGTATATGTCTAAACGGTCTGAGTAGATACAAGGAGTTAGAATGTTTAAACGAAAAAAAATAGGGTCAGTAAACACGGAATCGCCGGCGGAGATTATCGGGAAAATATTTTCAGGACTAACAGCAAAATTAATTTTTTGTTTTGTCTTATCTGTGGCAGTATATTTTTTCTTTACCTATTTTCTGTTTAATTTTATTAACTTCCTGATAGAAAACGTAACATTAGGAACTCCTGTTGATAAAAATGACACCTATTTTCTTATTGTAATGATTTTTGCGCTGCTAGTTGTAAATTATATCGTGCTCAAGGATTGGCTGAGGAAAAGGTAAGGAGTCTTAAGTTATTCTTTGTAGTTACTACACACCCCATCGTCCTGGACAAGGAATGAAATAGCGCAATTTAACTCATTAATTATTAAGGCTGTTGAAGCATAATATCAAGTTTTGATCCCCCTGAGAGATCTTCAGTATCTATTTACGCTCTATCTCTGAGACCGTTTCGAATTTGTTTATAACATAATGTATTGCTTTTTCCAAAGCTGAAACAAAGAATCAGTAGAGTTTTCTATACTAAAACCAGCTATAAAAGTGGTCGCTCTGTTGACTTTGCCAATAAATTGTTTAACTTTACAAAAACGTCGAAAGTTCAATGGGGTTTATGATATGAGATTGATTTTAATATCTGTTTTTTTATGCTTGTTTTCAGTTTCCGGATTGGCAGAGCTTCTTGATAGTATTGCCGGTACGCAATCTGCTGTTTTCAATAGTGTCCAGAGCTCTATAAGCTCTGCAACCGCATATTCTTCAGGAGGAATAGGGAGCGTCAGCAGAAATGCGACTTCTGTTTTTGGTTATGACGAAAACGAGGTTCTTGACTATAGTACCCAGGAAATCGGAAGCTTTGATATAAAGCCGCTTCAAGCCGGAGTTCAATTCAAGACTAAACTGACTATCGAACAATACCAAATATTGGTTAAGAATTGGCTAAATAATATCTATGAAAACAAATTTGACAGCAATGCTTGGGTGCTGAAATATTTTGTCAGGACTTTAGCTGAACTTGCATTTAGCAGCAAAGGATATCTTTCAGTCACAGATTTTAATGCCGTTCTCAGTGGATTTAAGAATTATCGTGAGATAAATAACTGCATAACCAAGCTTGAACTGAGTTCTCCTATAAAATATTCTCTAGCCAAACTATTTGCCGCAGGATGTGTTTATACTAGGTTTATAGATAGGGACTTTACACTCAAGGCGATAGATGTTATAAAGAAGATTCCGAAGGACTGTGTGCTTTATCATATGGAGGAGCAGTCAGAAGAACTTATGCAGGAGGGTAAAATTGCCGACATCGGAAGTGATACCATGTTATCCCCAGATAAAGGCATGAAACAGAATATTGAAAGAGATCAGCTTGGGAACTTTATCGGGTATGAACATGGAGAAAACCTCTATTATATATGCATGAGCCATTATAGTAATTTTAAAGACTTTTCTCTAGATAAACAGATAAAAATTATAAATAAGATTTACAGTTATAATCCTACGCTTATGGAGGCTCCTCCCATAAAGACAAAAATGTACTGTTGGAACTATTTTATAGATTATTTCTATCCGAAAAAGAATCCGGAAGTAATGAAATATTGTGTCAGAGCCTATGTAAACTGGGTACTTCTTCCTGAGTCAATCTAATTTCGGGCTTAATAATGAAAATTGGTATTGTTGGCGGAAATGGCATGCTGGGATGCGATGTGCATGCTCTTTCAGTATCTTCAGGCTATGAGGTTATAAGCTATGACTTGCCCATGTATGATATTACGAAGGCTGGGACTTTGGAACTTATTGTTGATACCGCCGATATAATTATTAATTGTGCTGCTTATACAGCAGTGGATAAGGCTGAATCCGAACAAAAGAAATGTTACGAAATAAATTCCAGGTGTGTCGAAAAATTGGGATTTCTTGTTGCAGAGAGAAGAAAATACTTGGTTCACATAAGTACTGATTTTGTATTTGGTGATGATACGGATATTCCGCTTAATGAGAATTCAAAAGTCAATCCTCTTGGAGTTTATGGAAAAAGCAAGCTTGAAGGAGAGTTGGCACTTCAGAAAACAGGAGCCTTTTTTTCTATACTGCGCACTCAATGGACTTATGGAGTTAATGGAGATAACTTTGTTTCAAAAATTATAAAGGCCGCAAAGATTGATGATACACTTAAAATTGTTAATGACCAAATAGGTTCGCCTACGCCTACTGCAGCTGTTTCAAAAGCCATTATGGCGCTTGTAAAAAACAGGCAAGAGGGGCTTTTTCACTTTGCTTCCAAAGGATACGCATCCAGGTGTGAAGTAGCCATGTTTGTATTTAACGAGATAGGATTGTCAAAAAATATTATCCCATGTTCTTCTGAGGAATTTATTACTCCCGCAAAAAGGCCAAAAAATTCTCGTTTTGACTGTTCTAAAATAGATAAGTTTTTGCCTTTTGAACGTTTAGTCTGGCAGGCATACTTAAAAGAGTTTTTAAAATTCTATAAGGTGTAAGTTTTGTCTGCATTATAAGAGCAGATAAGTTTCAGAGAACAGGCATTCGCTTTTATTTCATTGACAGTTTTCATTACTTTTTCATCACAAATGCATCCATCAATGTCTACAAAGAAAGCATATTCAGAAGGTTTCCCGTAAATCGGGCGTGAAATTATGCGGCTGAGGTTAATTTTATTTAGTTTAAAATGTTCAAGAAAATCGTAAAGACTGCCAGGCTTGTTGTTCAGAAAAGCTGAAATACTTGTTTTTATATTAGGTCCTTCCATGGCTGGTTTATCCTTAGAAATAACAAAAAACTGAGTCGTATTTGAAATATCCTGTTCAATAGGATAAACAAGTATGTCAAGCTGATAAATGGCAGATGCGTTTACAGATGCTATTGCGGCCGAATTTTTATCTTCCGCAGCCAGTTCCGCGGCCTTTGCCGTGCTGGCTACCAGATTTTTGGTTACTCCAGGCAAATTTTTCCTTATCCATTTATCGCAATGATACATTGGGATTGAGTGAGAGTAAATAGTTTTGACAATCCTGTTTTTTTTGCCCAGCAGCGCCAGTTTTACTTTTAAATTTATTGATTCTTCTATGGATATGTCGAAGTTATTATTTATGAGAAGGTCAAGTGATTCCGCTATTGGCCCCCCTGAGGAGTTTTCTACAGGAATGACTCCTTTGCCATTTGGCGTTTCTGATACAAAATAAAATATATCAAGTATGGATGATTGCCCGAATAGGCGGCAACCTTTTTTGAAATGTTCCATTGCCACTATATGTGAATAAGTTCCTTCAGGACCTAAATATGCTATTGGTATTCCGTTCATCTTCCTTCTTGAGTAGTGGATGTTTCTTTCACCTCAAGCTCAATTTTGCCCTCTTTTAGAATTGCGGTTACGAGCGAGCCTATTTTTATGTCAGGAGAAGCTATAATTGAATTTGTTGCTTTATTAATAAGGATAGAATATCCGCGCCCAAGAACTGCCATTGGATTTAAAGTTTGCAGCTTGCTGATAAGACTTTGAAGTTTTGTGTTATCCCGTTCGTATTTCATGGCAGTAATGTGTTTAAGTTTTGTACGCATTTCATCAATTGTTTGTTGTTTTTCAAAAATAATGCGCAGAGGATCTTTGAATACATAGCTTCCTGAAAATTTTTCCAGCATCCTTTTTTTACGTTCAATAAAAAATTGTACGGCTGTTCGCAGTTTTGAAAATAAGGCTTTAATTTTCTCTGTCAATTCGTCCTGTTTTGCTATGACAAGTTCTGCCGCCGCGGATGGCGTGGGGACTCTTAAATCAGCAACGAAGTCAGAGATTGTGAAATCTATTTCATGCCCAACAGCGCTTATTACCGGAATTTTGCTTGCTGCTATTTCCATGGCTAGGGTTTCGTCATTGAATGGCCATAAATCTTCCATTGAGCCGCCCCCCCGCATAAGTACGAGTACGTCTACTTTTGAGTCAATGCGGTTAAAAAACCGAAGCCCTTTTATCAATTCTTTCTCTGCGCCAATGCCCTGTACTGCAGACGGATATATTTGAATATTGATATCAGGAAACCGTCTGTTTATAATATTCAAAAAATCCTGGATGGCCGCCCCTGTGGGGGAGGTAATAACTCCGATTTTTCTTGGCAGCATTGGGATTTTTTTCTTTCTGGACGAGTCGAAAAAACCTTCTTTTTGCAACCGGTTTTTGATTTCTTCAAATTTTCTCTGGAGGTCTCCGAGGCCGAGAGGGCGAATATCTTTTATGGTGAACTGATATTCTCCCCTAGGTTCATATACTGTAATATTTCCAAAGACTTCCAGCTCTGAACCAGTCGCAAGTTTTAAAGTCTTGACAGCCTGAGCTCCTTTCCATATAACTGCTTTTAGCTGCGATTTTTCATCCTTTAGCACCATATAGACGTGGCCTGAAGTATGAACCGTCATAGTCCCTATTTCGGCTTTCATCCAGAATGCCGCAAGAGCCCCTTCGAGAACGGTCTTAACGACAGAGTTTACTTCTGTTATTGTCCAGATTTTGTCATCTTTCATAAAAAAGGTACAGAATGAAAGTTAAAAACAATCCTTAGAATCTTGAATTTAATACACTGATATTCATACTTCATTTATGCAAATATATACCCCGAAATCTCGTGAAGTTTTTTACATTTCCCAGGAAACTGATGTCGTAAATTTAATAAATCTGGAGACACTACGTGTAGTGACATATTTGGTATCAACTTAACAACTAGCAATCCCGATGGAGGTAGAGCTATGAGTATTAAGTCAAAAAAAACAACGAAATCAGGTAAGATTCAGGAAAAAGTTCCTGCCTACAAAAATGCCAAAACAAGAAAGAAGCCTGCAGAAGCACAAGTTTCTGATCCCGCAGGTAGAAAAATCAAAGTTGTCATGACTAAATCAAAAGCAATACGGAGAGAACGATCCAGATCGCAAGGTAAAAGACCCGAACCTGAGATGAAGGCAGAGATGAAGGCAGAAAAAGGCTTGAACGCCGTGAGGTGGTGCGAGTTAGGTTGCGGGTATGACTGATACGATAGAAAGTCAGGAGACCCCTAAAATCTTCTGCAATGTGATTAGAACAATACGTACCGATTGCTTTTCGCATTATCAAGATCGGAAAAGACATGGCAAAGAAAATAGACGCTTACCTGGCTGGCAGGTAAAACAATAAAACCGCTTACACAGTAATTGCGTAAGAATTATTTAGTAGGAATTGAAAAATTAACATTTGATTACACTTTTATAGACGGTTTAATTAAATCATAGATCAGTAATACATAAATCTAAAATTGAGATTGAAGGTTTTAAAATGACTAAGCATATATTTGTAACAGGCGGGGTAGTTTCTTCATTAGGTAAAGGTATTACTGCTGCCTCAATTGCTATGCTTCTTAGGCAGAGAGGATATAGCGTCAGTATGCAGAAAATGGATCCTTATATAAATGTAGATCCAGGTACGATGTCACCATTTCAACATGGGGAAGTTTATGTGACTGAAGATGGGGCCGAAACTGACCTTGATTTGGGGCATTATGAAAGGTTTGGCGGAGTAACGTGCACGAAGGCGAGTAACTTTACCACAGGCAGAATTTATAGCAATGTAATTAAAAGGGAAAGGGAAGGCGGGTATCTCGGAAAAACTGTTCAGGTGATCCCGCATATTACAAATGAGATAAAGTGTGCTATTTCAATGCTCTCTGGAGCCGATGTAGATATTACGATTACGGAAATTGGAGGAACAGCCGGCGACATAGAATCTTTGCCTTTTCTTGAGGCAATAAGGCAATACAGACAAGAAATCGGCAGGGACAATGCTCTTTTTATTCATCTTACGCTCGTCCCTTATATTAAAGCTGCCGGGGAGATGAAAACAAAACCATCTCAACAGTCCGTTGCGATCTTACGGGGAATAGGAATCACCCCTGATATTCTGATATGCAGATGTGAACAGTCTATGGATGATGAGCATCTTGAAAAGCTCTCATTATTCTGCAATGTTGAAAAGGAGCATGTTATAGCTGAGCAAGATGTAAAGAATTCTATTTACGAGGTGCCGGTTGAGCTTGCCAAACAAAATCTTGACAAGTATATTTTGGAGCATTTTAAGCTGCCCGTCAATATCCTCGACATGTCTGAGTGGAACGGTATGCTTGAAAATGCTATAACTCCCAGAAATGGCACAGTAAAAATCGGTGTTATTGGGAAATATATAAGCTTGCGAGATGCATATAAAAGTATATATGAAGCATTGAGTCACGCCGGAATAGCCAATAGTGTTAAAGTCTCGGTAAAAATGATAGAATCCGAAAGCATAGAAGAAAAAAGTGAAGCCGCCTTTCTTTCTGATGTTGATGCCATTCTTGTTCCGGGCGGATTCGGTTCGCGAGGCGTACAAGGTAAGATAAAGGCAATAAAATATGCAAGGGAAAATAAAATCCCATTCTTCGGAATATGTCTGGGAATGCAGTGTGCTGTTATTGAATTTGCAAGAAATGTTTGTGGTATGAACGGAGCGCACAGTGCCGAATTCAGCACGACAACAGAATATCCTGTTATAGATTTGATGGAAGATCAGAAACTTGTTACCGCAAAGGGCGGAACAATGAGGTTGGGAAGCTACCCATGCATTCTTGGAGAGGATACATTTTCAAGAAAAGCCTATGACGCACAAGAGATATCTGAAAGGCATCGCCACAGATATGAGCTTAATACCAAATTTTTAAATACTCTTGCTAACAATGGCCTTGTTATTGCAGGGACTTCGCCCGACAAAAAACTTGTTGAAATAGTGGAGCTCCGAGATCATCCGTGGTTTGTGGCTTGTCAATATCATCCGGAATTTAAGTCTACGCCATTAAAAGCTCATCCGCTTTTTAAGGATTTTATAACAGCCGCAATGAAAAAGAGGGATGAAAAACAATAGGTTTTAGATGTTAAGTTTTGGTGTTTGGTTTTAAGTTCGCTATACCAGAAATTGGTAAATCTTAGGTGATAACCATTGGGTGCTGAATAAATCAACAACGGGAACTTTATGTATAAAATGCAAAAAACAGACTGGAAAGCACAAAGAACGAAGCTTGCAATTCTTGCGCTTGAAGACGGCACGATTTTAAGAGGATACTCGTTTGGAGCTCAAACAGATTCCTTGGGCGAAGTTGTATTCAATACCGGAATGACAGGATATCAGGAGGTCATTACTGATCCGTCGTATGCCGGACAGATAGTTACAATGACATACCCTGAAATTGGAAATGTTGGCATTAACAGCGCTGATTTTGAATCTGCCGGACTATTCCTGAACGGTTTTATAGTAAACAACATAAATACTCCCTGCAACTGGAGAAGCGAACTCTCCTTGCCTGAACTTCTGAAACAAAAAAATATTCCCGCAATAGCAGGAATTGATACGAGAGCATTGACTCGTAAAATAAGAACGAGCGGAACATTAAAAGCGTTTATCCACTGTTCTAAGGAAAACATTTCAGAAGATATTTGTGTAAAAAAAGCAAAAGATTGGTGCGGATTGGATAATCAGGATTACGCTTCAGCGGTGTCTTGCAAAACTTCGTACGACTGGGATTCTGTCGCTCAGGAATCAGGGTATTGGGGAATTTTGGAAGAGAAAATGCCGCCCGTAGAATTTAATATTGTAGCGTACGACTTCGGTATAAAATGGAACATTCTGAGGAGCCTGAGACTTAATGGTATTTCCGCAAAAGTTGTTCCTGCCCAAACCACTTTTGAGGAAGTTTTAAAGTTCAAGCCGGATGGAGTTTTCTTCTCAAACGGGCCGGCCGATCCTGCTGCCGTAACTTACGCCATAGCTGCTGCAAGATCGCTCATCGGCAAAGTTCCGATAATGGGGATTTGCCTTGGTCATCAAATACTTTCAATTGCCTCCGGAGGGCTAACTTCAAGATTGAAGTTTGGGCATCACGGCTGTAATCATCCTATAAAGAATTTATTGACAGGCGCAGTTGAAATCACCTCGCAAAATCATAATTTTGCAACTACTTATGAGTCTTTGAAAAATACTCCCCTTGAATTGACGCATGTTAATTTGAATGATAATTCGATTGAGGGAATAAAACATAAAACAGAGCCTATGTTTGCGGTACAGTACCATCCTGAAGCTGCCCCCGGTCCGCATGACCCATTATATTTGTTTAAGGAATTTAAAAAAATAATGTCAAGGTAAAGTATAGCCCGCAAAAGGAATTGAAAAAACAGGAAACATTATGTTGACCATAACTAAATAGCTGTTTTCAAAAGTGGCAATAAATTAAGATAAATAAAAAATGGAAACGTTCATAACAATATGGAATAGTGGTGTATAATGTGTAAAGTTTCACACAAAGAAAGGAGGTATTTGCACGGGGTGATCAATATTTTGACTGATATTTTTACTTTGCAATTTCTTACAGCTCCTATTTGAAGGCAGTGGTGGATAATTGCAACTTAACTGATGGTTTATGTTGTAGTTTAATATTATGGAGGTACAAAAATGTGTAAAATTAAATTTATGTTATTTGTTGGTTTGTTTCTTGTATGCGGATTTGTTAACGCAGAGATGAAGGATTTCGATGTAAGTGAAGTTCCCCTTCTTGTAGAAAAAGTTGAAGATACCCCGCATTTGGATATTTTATTTGATTTAACCAAGGTAGGCGATTTTTCTTATAATGTTTATTGGAAAATACAGGCGGCTACGTTTGACTCTGAACAAACAAAAGCCATGGCGAACAGTGCGTCACGTTTAAGCCTGAACAATGGAAAAGCTGATTACGAACTTGAGGGAAGTTCGATAGTTACTAAGGGTGGACAGTATGTGGGCTTTAATTTTGCAAAATGGCCATCGTTCACGGAAGATAGCAAGGCATATCTAGTTCACTATAAGATTTCTAAGATTTCGGCCGACAAAGAAGAACTAATTGCTGAATTCGATCTTGGATTACAAACTCTTTGGGCAAAAGAAGGTCCAAAGGTAGAGCATTTGGGTTATAAAGGAAGTCATGATACTAGATGGAATGTAGAGTTAACTTTAAGTGAAGAAAATCCTATTAAATCTGCTTGTGTAACCATTACTGAAGCAAAACCAGTGCCGCCGCGTGGAGATGACTCTTTGCCAACCGCCCAAAAATAAATTGTAATATTTATAAGCGCAGCCTGTACAATGATTGCCGTGATAATGAACCACGAGCCGTCGAAGCGCCGGAAAAGACGTGCAGGCAACGCTTGTTTTATTGGTTTATTCTTTTAATATTCGCGAGGCATTCTTCTGATATTTTAGATTACATCGTGTTTGTGTGATACCGGGGGAAATCATGCAAGATAGAATTGAAAAAAAATGGACAGGCAACAATAAAGAAGTCCTGATTTTAGGGTTCTTTATTCTGCTAAAATTGGTAATATGCGCGTTCCCATTTGAATATGGATATTTCAGGGATGAATTGTACTATATTGCATTGAGCCATCATCTTGATTGGGGCTATATCGATGTTCCGCCGCTACTGCCGCTTTGCATAGCGCTGCTTCGCTGCACGATAGGAAATTCTCTACTTGCCATTCACCTTTTTTCTGCAATGACCGGGGTGCTGGTTCTTATTATTGTCTGGATGATGGTCAAAAAAATGGGAGGCCAGCTATTTGCGCAAGTTCTTGCCTTGCTTTGTGTATCTCTTGCACCGCATTATCTTGCCATATCATCGATGTGTAATTACGATTGCCTTAATCAAATATTCTGGGCATTAGCTCTATATTTTTTGATCGCTTTACTCTCTTCTGAAAACAAAAAATATTGGATGTGTTTTGGTATTGCAGCAGGACTGGGGCTGATGTCAAAATTTGACATGCTCTGGTTGGGAGCAGGTATTGCAATTGCCCTGATTTTAACTTCACAGAGAAAGTGTTTTTTTACCCATCATTTCTGGATGGGCGGAATAATAGCGCTGATTATAGTTTCTCCATATCTCATCTGGATAGCAACTCATGATTTTTTAACTTTAGAATATTTTATTAATTACAGATCTCAAACCCAGCCCATAACTATTTTTGAGCGTGTTATACAGCAGATATGGACATTGAATGCCCTAGCTTTTCCTGTGTGGGCAATAGGGCTTTACTATTTTCTATTCAATAAAACAGGGAAAAAGTTCATACTGCTTGGAATTGCTTATTTTGCTGTCATGTTTTTATGTACTCTTCTGCATACTAAATTTTACCTCAGCCTGCCTTACTATGTCGTATTATTTGCGGGCGGAGCAGTTTGTATCGAATCTTTCTTTGCAGAAAGGTCTTATAAAAACAATGGGTTGTTGACTGTTTATATTATCTTAATTGCAGGATTAGGACTGTTTTTTGTTCCTTATGTAAAACCTGTTTTCCCAATACCAATTTTTATAAAGTATGCCGAAGTTGTTAATCATATTTTACCAAGTTTCCAGACTGAACGCGGCATAATGCAAACGACTATTCCTCAACATTTTGCTGATAGGTTCGGATGGGAAGAAATGGCAGCAGAATTTGGAAGAATATGTAATTCTTTGCCAGACGAAGAAAGAAAAAACAGTGTTATTGTAGTTGACAATTATGGAGAAGCTGGCGCCATTGATTTTTATAGGGAAAAATATAATCTTCCTCAGGTAATATGCGGGCATCTTCAATATTATCTTTGGATGCCTAAAGATCTTCCAGAAAAAACAATAGTCATTTCACTCGAAAGAGACGGAATAAATGATCCTAAAAAGGTATTAAATGATGTTAAGCAAGTAGGAATGACTCGCAGTAAATATGCTATTTATTATGAATGTAATGTTCCTATCTGTTTAAGTAAAGATTTTAAGATATCGCCTCAAAAAGTATTACAATCACTAAAAAACATCTCAATGTAGTAATAAGGAGTAACAAACTTATGCCAAAGAGAACGGATATAAAGAAGATAATGTTGATAGGTTCGGGGCCGATTGTTATTGGCCAGGCCTGTGAGTTTGATTATTCCGGAGTGCAGGCATGTAAGGCGTTAAAGGAAGAAGGCTACGAAGTAGTACTGATTAACAGTAACCCTGCTACGATAATGACTGATCCTGAGTTTGCTGATCGTACGTACATAGAACCTCTTACTAAAGATATTCTGCATGAAATTATTAGAAGAGAGCGGCCGGACGCACTGCTCCCGACGCTCGGTGGACAAACCGCGTTAAACCTTGCAATGGAGCTCCATGATTCGGGGATACTTGATTATTATAGAATAAAAATGATTGGAGCTCAGGCTGAAGTAATAAGAAAAGCTGAAGACAGAGACCTTTTCAAGCAGGTAATGAAAAACATCGGCATTGAAGTGCCTATGAGCGGTTCTGCGCACTCAATGGAGGAGGCAAGGCAGATAGCCGTCAAGATAGGTAAATTTCCTCTTATAATAAGACCAGGTTTTACTCTCGGTGGTACTGGAGGCGGGATTGCTTATAGCTCCGAAGATTTTGAAAGGATTGTAATCCGCGGACTTGATGCCAGCCCGAACGGAGAGGTTCTTATAGAAGAATCTTTGATAGGTTGGAAAGAATTTGAACTTGAAGTGATGCGGGACAAAAAAGATAACGCCGTAATTGTATGTTCGATTGAGAATATTGATCCGATGGGAATTCATACCGGCGATAGCATTACTGTAGCTCCCGCACAAACACTTACCGATAGAGAATATCAAAAAATGAGAGATGCGTCTCTCAAAGTTATGCGAGCAATAGGAGTGGAAACCGGGGGATCCAATGTTCAGTGGGCTTTGAATCCAATTGATGGAAAGATGATTATAATTGAAATGAACCCGCGTGTTTCAAGATCAAGCGCACTGGCTTCAAAAGCTACAGGATTTCCTATAGCAAAAATAGCAGCAAAGCTGGCAATAGGTTATACCCTGGATGAGCTTTCAAACGATATTACAAAGAAGACTCCAGCCTGTTTCGAACCGACAATAGACTATGTCGTTACGAAAATTCCACGGTTTGCTTTCGAGAAATTCCCAACCGCCGACTCAACCCTTACGACACAAATGAAATCTGTGGGAGAAACGATGAGTATCGGTAGAAACTTTAAAATGTCTCTTCAGAAAGCTTTGAGGTCTCTTGAAATTGGAAGGTTCGGATTTGGTGTTGACGGCAAAGATAAAATTTTTGAAGAAAAGTCTGACGATATTGTAAAGGCTGAACTTATACGGCCTAATGCATTGAGATTGTTTTACGTAAGGGAGGCATTTAAAAGAGGCTGGTCTCTTGAAGATGTAAATTCTCTTACAAATATAGATAATTGGTTTCTGCGGCATATGCAGGAACTTGCTTTTTACGAGGAAGAAATAAAAAGCGTAGGATCAATCGAAAATCTAAAAAAAGATTATGACATGTTCTTCCAGATAAAAGAGTTTGGATATTCAGATAAACAAATAGCATGGATGTTAAAAACAACAGAGGGCGAAGTAAGAAACGCGAGAAAGGAAGTGAACCTAGTTCCGGTTTATAACCTTGTGGATACATGTGCGGGAGAGTTTGAAGCATTCACTCCCTATTTTTATTCTTCTTATGGAAGCTTAGACGAGAAGTTGAAGGTTTCTGATAAAAAGAAAATCATGATTCTTGGCGGAGGGCCAAACAGAATAGGACAGGGAATTGAATTTGATTACTGTTGTGTGCACGCGAGTTTTGCTCTCCACAAGGCAGGGTTTGAAACGATAATGGTAAATAGTAATCCTGAAACAGTTTCTACGGACTATGATACCAGCGACAAACTTTATTTTGAACCGCTTACATTAGAAGATGTTTTAAATATTTATGAGCGCGAACAGTGCGATGGAGTGATTGTTCAGTTTGGTGGACAAACCCCTCTTAATCTTGCGAGGGATTTGGAAAAAAACGGCGTAAAAATTATAGGGACGTCTCCTGCGAATATCGAGAAGGCAGAAAATAGAGATGAATTTCAAAAACTGATTAGCTCACTTGATATAAACCAGCCTGAAAGCGGAACTGCAACTAATGAAGAAGATGCCGTTAAAGTGGCAGAAAGAATAGGTTATCCTGTGCTTGTAAGGCCATCTTATGTGCTTGGCGGCAGATCCATGATGATTGTCTACAAGGAAAAATATCTGAGAAAATATATGCAGGAAACTATTGAAGTATCTGCAGAGAGTCCGGTGCTTATAGACAGATACCTTGACAACGCGCTTGAAGTTGATGTGGATTGCCTTTCCGATGGTAAAGATTCCGTAATCGCGGGAATAATGGAACACGTTGAGCTTGCAGGAATTCACTCCGGAGATTCAGCCTGTATGATACCTACAATGACATTAAGCAAGGAAGTTCTATCTACCATAAGAGAAAATACCTTGAGCATGGCAAAAGTGCTTAAAGTTTGCGGTTTGATGAACGTTCAGTACGCAATAAAGGACAATATTGTCTATGTGCTTGAAGTTAATCCTAGAGCTTCCAGGACTGTCCCGTTTGTAAGTAAGGCGATAGGAATTCCTATCGCAAAAATAGCAGCTCTTTTAATGGCAGGAAAAACGTTGAAAGAGTTAAGATTTACAAAAGAATATATTCCCGGACATGCTTCTGTAAAAGAAGCGGTGTTTCCGTTCAATAAATTTCCGGGAGCAGACATAGTTCTTACTCCTGAAATGAGATCAACAGGTGAGGTAATGGGCATTGATTTCAGCTCCGGTATAGCGTTTCTTAAAACCCAGATAGCTTCCGGATCAAACCCTCCCAAGAGCGGCAATATCTTTGTTAGCATAAGCGTGATGGATATTGAGCATCCAGATGTGGTTCCTATGGTAAAAGATCTTGTTGGCTTAGGGTTTACAATTTATGCCACACTAGGAACAGCTACATCTCTTTACGAGAAAGGCATACCTGCAAATCCAGTGTTTATGATTGGCCAGGGACGCCCCAATGCAATAGACTTGATGAAAGAAGACAGGGTAAAATGGATTATTAATACTCCGGGTGCAGGCCCTACTTCGATGGTAGATGAAATATTAATGAGAGCAGAGGCTGTATCAAGGGGGATTCCAGTAATGACTACACTAAGTCAGCTTGCTGCTGCAATTGACGCCTTAAAAGCATTAAAAGACATAGAGCGGATTGATGTTTGCAGTATTCAAGAATACCACAGGCATGTTCCTAGAATAAATTTTTAATACTTGATTATCTTTAGTAAAAGGTTTAATTATTGTGATGAAAATAAAAGTTTCAAAATCTGTTCTGCATGGATCTGTTTCAGTTCCGGGGTCAAAATCTCATACTATAAGAGCAATTGTAGCTGCTCTTTTAGCCGAAGGAAAATCTTATATAAGAAATCCTCTTGTTTCCGATGATACCGAATCTGCTCTTTATGCGGCAAGAAAGCTTGGCGCAAAATTTAAAGATTCACTGGATAACGGCGTATTGGTCTGGGAGATTGAGGGGACTGGAGGCAATCTTTCGAATCCAAAGGATGAAATTATTTATCTGGGTAACTCAGGAACTTCTTTAAGGCTTCTTACGGGCGCCGTCGCCACTACTGATTTAAAAATATGTTTCGACGGGGATAGCTCTCTTCGCGGAAGACCGATGGGGCCTCTAATATCAGCAATGAGCAAACTTGGAGCAAAAATTACTTCTTCTGAAGGAGGAAAATGTCCATTAACCGTAAAAGGTCCGCTTCGAGGCGGACAAACCATTGTTGAAGGAAAATCCTCACAATTTGTTTCATCTCTGCTTTTTGCTGCTCCACTTGCAAAAAAAGATACTGAAATTCATGTAATTAAGCTTAATGAAAAATCGTATGTCGATGTTACCGTTGACTGGCTGAAATTTTTGAACATAGATTTTGTTTTCGAGCCTGATTATTCAAAGTTTGTGATTAAAGGCGGGCAAAAATATAACTCCTTTTCAAAAACTATGCCTGCGGATTTTTCAACGGCTTCTTTTCCACTAGTCGCTTCCGCTATCACAAAAAGCCCTATTTCTATAAAAAATCTGGACTTTGAAGATAGACAGGGAGATAAAGAATTATTTGATATCCTCGAAAAAATGGGAATGAGAATAGAAATATTTTCTGATGAAGTGAATATCAGAAAAAATGGCATCCTGATTGGAGACAAGGAAATAAATATGAATAATATGCCTGATGCCTTACCTATTATGGCTATTGCCGCCTGTTTTGCAAAAGGGAAAACTACTCTTAATAAAGCTCCACATGCACGTATAAAGGAGACTGACCGTATCGCAGCTATGGCTCAGGAACTGAAAAAAATGGGAGCTAAAATAGAAGAGCTTAACGATGGCCTCGTTATTCAGGGAACAAAACTACATTCCGCAACAGTTAACGGATACGGAGACCATAGAATAATAATGTCTCTATGTATTGCCGGCATGGCTTTAGACGGTGAAACTATTGTTGAAAATGCCGGAGATTTTGCAGTTACATATCCAGGATTCATAAAAGACTTCCAGAAACTCGGCGCCAATATAGAGAAAATTTAGCAGCTTATTGGACTTAACTGGATAAGGACATATTAATGAAAATTGGATTAATTGGTGCAATTCCAGAAGAAATTCATTTGTTAGAATCTTTTTTGTCTGAAAAAAGGCAGAGGATTCCCGACTTCGGCTGGAACTGTAGAAGCGCAGTACTTTTTACTAAAGACGGTTCTATTCCTTATCGTGAGCGCATTCGTACCATACTAAATCGTGATGAGCCGGAGAAAACATGGTACGATCCGGCTGCTGGAGACGAGACGACAGGGTCTGAAGTACACTTCAGTAAAGATTGAAACGCAAAGCGCTGCATTTTCAAGAATAGCGTATAGCTGAGAGCCTCTTGCAAAACTCAAATACTAACGGTTTTGAAGAAGCAAGACGCTTCGTTTTCGAATCTGGAGGGTTCCGCTTTGTCGGAACCGGAAATGGTTTTATCATATTTTTTAGTATTGTATTGGGTGAAAAATAGCATCTCCCTTTATAAAATCTATTTTTTCGAGCTGCAGAAATATGAAATCTCCGGGTTTGTAACTTGCTGATCCTTTTGTTGCTGAAAGCTTACTTTTTGATTTTTTATAAACTCCCTGCATATATTTTTCAGGAACACACGCAGAAATTCCTATTGATGGGATGTCTGCAAAAATGTATACGGATCCAATGTATCTTATCACGCCTTCGTATGTCTCTAACTCTTTATCGTTCATAAGTTTTTGCAGATAGTGCAGTTTTAGTCTGTCATTAGCCGCAAAATATGCCTCATCGGTGTTCTTTTCTTTTTCAGTGCAATCTAATGCGACTCTAGCCATTTCTTCTTCTGAGCGGAATGGCTTTTTTGTGTCAACATCCCATAGTTGTTGATGAACAGTCAGGTCGGAATAACGCCTTATGGGGCTTGTGAAATGACTGTAAAGTCCTTTTCCTAAGCCGTAATGAAGTCCCGATTTTTCTGAATAGAGTGCTCTATTCAGAGCTCTAAGGAAGGCGGAGGTAACTATTTCCTGATAGTTTTTGCCGATTATTTTCGTCAGGAATGCCTTACAAGCTTCTCTTCCTGAAGAAAGGGCTCCTGTGCTTATTTTGAATACGTCTTCCACGAAGTTGGAAAATTCTTCAAGTTTTTCTTCATCCGGTTCCGGATGAATTCGGTAGATTCCAGGTATTCTTTTATTTGTCATTTCTTTAGCTACGGTGCTGTTAGCTGCAAGCATATATTCTTCAACCATCTGATCCGCTTCACCCTGTTTTTTTCTTTCTATTCCTAGAATTTTTCCTGTAGAATCATCTCTCATAACTCTTATTTCAGTTGTTGAAAGGTCGAGGAACTTCTCGTTCTTATCCCGATAATTTCTCATTGCTTTGTAAACAGCTACAAGATTGTCTAAGCTTTCAATAAGCTTCTTATCCCAATCCGCTTCTGTCTTTTTGTCTTTTATGTACTCTTCGACCTGTCCGAAGTTGAGGCGTTTTCGTATCTGTATTGTGCTGCGATGCCGTTTATAATCCTTTATTTCTCCTGTTTCCTTGTTTACCGTAAGGATAACAGAATGGGCAAAACTTATTTTTCCTTCGGTAAGACTGATTTGCCTGGTAAGTCCTCTGGGAAGCATGGGGAGCGTGTTGCCTGGAATATACGCGGTGAATCCGCGCTCTCTGGCTTCCTTGTCAAAATAACTGCCGGGAGCTATCCATGCGGCAACATCGGCGATATGAATACCTATTATACATTCTTTGCTGTTTTTGCCTTTTGTGTAGGATATTGAGTCATCAAAATCTTTTGCGTCATGCGGATCAATTGTGATTGCGTAGTGCGAAGTGAGGTCTTTTCTTTCTATTTCTCTGGGGACGAGCTGGTCTGCTTTTGCTATTTCTTCTTCGGTATATGGCGCCATTATGTTATATTCTTGAATGATCGCAAGCATGTCAAAATTCATATCGCCCGATTTGCCTATGACTTCTATAATTTCGCAAACCGTAGTTGAGTGATTGGAATCGATGTCATTTTTGTAGTTGATATTTGCTTTTACCCAGTCTCCTTTGACTGCACCTTTTGTTGAGCCTACAACTCTGATATTGTCAGGGATTCTTCTATTCAACGGGCGCAATGCCATCCCATTTCTACCGCTGATGAGTTCTCCCACTATTCCAGGACGGTAGCGCTCAGTTACTTCGCAAACAATTCCCACCGGACCTTTGTCTGAAACGTATTTGTCTTTTTCGATGATTTTTACCCTTACGGTGTCCCTGTCAAATGCGGTATTGATGTGTTTTGCCGGGATAAAAATATCTTTATCTTCAGGCTTTGCATTAATAAGGGTTACAAACCCGAACCCTTGCGGAGTGATTGTAATTTTTCCGGTAACGATCTCTTTTTCCGAAACTGCTTTCAGAATATTTTTCCTGTCTCTGACGACTGCTTTGCTATGTTCTAGCTTGTCTATTACTTTATACGCCAGATTGATTTCTTTTTTATTTCTTAGTTTTAAGGCTCTTAGTATTTCAGGTTGAAATCGAGGAGATTCCCTGAGAAGATTCAATATTTTGTCTTCTAATTCCTTGTAGATGTTCTTTACTTTATTTGACGGCATTATTTCACCATGTTGTTAATGTTCTTGACAATTACTCAGGTTATTATTTAGGCCATAGTCTAACATCCTACAGACTACAACCCTCTGCTTATGAGATTAATTCTAAGCGTTTTGTAGATATCCGCAATTTAAGGAAGGTAAAACTTTGGTTTTTACTTTTTAAATATATTTAATGTAATGTTATTTGAAATCCTGTTATTCTCAGTATTTACTATGTTTTGTTTATAGATATTGTCAATATGCCCAAGAATATAGTTGTTTGTGGTATAAAAAGACATCAAGTTCATTAATAACACTGATAATAATTAGTTACGCTGTTTTATAGTAAATGGGGAAGTCCTGTGAGAATCAGGCACAGTCGCGCTACGGTATTAAGATGTTGCATTGGCAATCTTTAAGTCCGAACACCTAGATGACAGCTGTACGAATTTTGTCGCAAAAACAGAAGGAGTATAAAAGTGCGCCCAAAAGCATTGACTGAGAGTTTCTCCAAGGTTGGAGAAAAAAGAGACTTCAAAAAAGCACCTGAGAGCCATAAGCCTGCTCAAATGCCTGTCGAAAAACTTCAAAAAGTACCATTCAAGCAGTTAAGGAAAAGAGATGGGGAAATTGTAGATTTTGAGTCGCAAAGAATCAAGAGTGCAATTGACAAAGCATTAAGAGCAGCAGGAACAGCAAATAAAAAGATTGCTAATACTGTGTGTAATGATGTGCTGGAATCCCTTGAAAGCTACAGAGAGAAATTTGACGTGCCGGATCTTGAACTGATTCAGGATCTCGTTGAAAATGCTTTTATTCGCAGAGGAATGACCAAAGCTGCAAAGGCTTTCATACTTTATCGTGCTCAACATGAGAACATAAGGAAAAGCCGTGAAGTTCTAATGGACATTCAGGATTTGGTAGGAACTTACCTTGATAAAGATGACTGGAGAGTAAATGAAAATTCAAATGCCGGCTATTCATTTGCAAGTTTATTAAATCATATAAGCGGATCGGTCGTTGCCAATTATACATTAGAGAATATTTATCCTAAAGAAATAGCAGAAGCTCATTCGGATGGGGATTTTCATCTTCATGATTTGTCATGTGGAATTGTTGGTTATTGCGCCGGCTGGAGCCTGAGACTTCTTCTAATGGAAGGCTTCAAAGGAAGAGAGGGGCGTGCGAGTGCTGCGCCCGCTAGGCATTTTGACACAGCCCTTGGATAAATCGTGAATTTTATGTGTACTCTTCAAACGGAGTGGGCAGGAGCTCAGGCTTTCAGTTCTTTTGATACTCTACTTGCGCCATTTGTGAGGGATGATAAGCTGACTTATAGAGAAGTTAAACAGTCAATACAACAGTTTGTTTTTGGTTTAAATATTGCGAGTCGTTGGGGGCAAACTCCATTTACCAACCTTACTTTCGATTGGGTTGTGCCTGAAGACTTGAAAAATACTCCGGTAATATTGGGGGGGGAAATACAGGAAGGCAAATATTATGGAGATTACCAGAGTGAAATGGATGTGATAAATAAAGCTTTTCTGGAAATTATGACCTCAGGTGATAGGGATGGAAGAATTTTCACTTTCCCAATTCCCACCTACAATATTACAGAACATTTTGACTGGAAGACAGATAATGCCAGACTGCTGTTTGAGGTAACAGGGAAGTACGGATTGCCGTATTTTCAGAATTTTATAAAAAGTGATTTGAACCCCTGCGACGTAAGAAGTATGTGCTGCAGGCTCCAAATGGATATTCGGGAGTTAAGAAACAAGACAGGCGGATTATTTGGCGCAGGCGAACAGACTGGGTCAATTGGTGTTGTTACAATAAATCTTCCCAGAATTGGATATCTTGCAAAGACTGAAAAAGAATTTTTTGCCCGTCTTAAAAATATCATGAATATGGCGAAAGATTCTCTGGAAATCAAAAGAAAAGCTGTTCAGAAATATCTTGATAATGATTTGCTCCCTTATACTAAAATTTACCTCCCGACGCTCAAAAATCATTTCAGCACTATCGGGCTTGTTGGAATGAATGAGGCGTGTTTGAATTTCATGGGATGCAGCATTGCGGATAAGTCTGGCAGAGAGTTTTCCTTGAAAGTCCTTGATTTTATGAGGGAGATAATTTCTGGTTATCAAGAGGAAACAGGGCATATCTATAATCTCGAAGCAACCCCGGCGGAGGGAACAAGTTACCGCCTTGCAAAAATAGATAAGAAAAAATACTCTGAAATAATTTCTGCCGGAGATTCAGACTGTTATTATACTAATTCTTCCCAACTGCCTGTCGGCTATACTGACGATCTTTTTGAAGCCCTTGACTTACAAGAAGCATTACAGCAAAAATATACAGGGGGAACAGTATTCCACGGTTTTATAGGTGAGAGAATTGAAGATTCGGAACAAACAGCTGCGTTAGTAAAGAAAATCGCAGAGTCTTATAGGATTCCATATTTTACTATAAGCCCAACTTTTAGTATATGCCCTGTTCATGGCTACATTCCCGGAGAACACGATGAATGCCCAATGGCTCAATGTAAAATAAAATGCGAAATATACTCAAGAGTAGTAGGATATATGAGGCCTGTAAACAGTTGGAACAGAGGAAAGAAAGAGGAGTTTAAAGAGCGTAGAACCTATAATATTTTATGAATATTCGCGGGTTAACAAAATTTACGCTGATAGATTATCCAAAAAAAATAGCTTGTACAATTTTCGTGGGAGAGTGTAATTTTCTATGTCCTTATTGTCATAATCCATTTTTAGTCGCGAATAGTGAAAGTCAACCGCTAATACGAAATGATGATTTCTACAGGTTTTTAGATTCAAGAGTCGGGAAGATTGATGCTGTTGTAATAAGCGGTGGAGAGCCGACATTAAGGAAGGGACTCTTTAAGCTGGCTTCAGAAATAAAGAGGCGCGGGTTCCTTGTAAAATTGGATACAAATGGCTCAAGGCCAAGGGTAGTTAGGGAGCTTTATGAGAATGATTGCTTAGACTTTATTGGTTTAGACTATAAGGGACCGAAGGCAAAATATAATTTAATTAACGGAACAAATGAATTAGGATTATACGAGAAAATTACTGAAACAATTTCATATGTGATATCTAAAAGCATAAGTTGTGATATAAGAACCACGGCACACAAAAATCTTCTTTCTGAACAGGATATAGCTGCAATGAGGGCAGAACTTAGCGGGCTTGGAGTAAAAAACTGGACGCTTCAGCAGTTTAATCCGACTGAAGTAATGGATGAGGATTTGAAAAATATCCCGACATATTCAGATACTGAACTTTTGGATATTGCTCAAAGTTTGCCACTCACAAAAGTTCGAAATATAAAAAATATTTAACCTCTTATTATTTTACCAGCCAAAAGGAAACGTAAGAATTCAGCAACGCATGTGACGAGGCGAGCTTTTACCATGAGTTTCAACAAAGCCGTCTCGTCCGCATCCCTTACGGTTCTGTATGGAGGGACGCACTTTTACCATGCGTTTTAGCAAGGCCGTTGCGTCCGCATACGTTAGGCTCTGACAAAGCAGGGCCCTCCAACTCATTTTTCAGTATTCGCTATTTGCACATAGTTTTGTGAATGTTTACTAGCAGCCTGTCGGACTTCGTCTCGACATCCTGCTAATAAAATTTCACCTGCGTGAAATTTTGCAATTTTCTCCACTGATACATATAAAATTTTAGTGTGAACTCTTGCTTTTAGCTCATAAAATGGTTTTTCCTGCGCATAAACAGGCGCTTTGCCTCTGTTACGTACTGGCGGCCTGCATATTCATTAGATTGAATAAGCG
>JAJXWI010000062.1 GCA_021781705.1 bacterium
AATTCAATGCTTTTTCTGCTATTTCTTCAGTTTCGTACATGCGTGAATTTCTTATTATTTTGCGAATAATGTTTATGGAAATAGGACTCATGCTAAGTTCACTGATGCCAAGCCCCATGAGCAATACTGTGTATTGCGGATCTCCAGCCATTTCTCCGCATACGCTTACCCATATTCCATGTTTTCTTGCAGCCTCTACCACATATTTTAAAAGTGTCAATATTGAAGGGTTCGTGGGCTGGTAAAGGTAAGCGACCTTTTCACTTGTCCTGTCTGCGGCCATAGTGTATTGTACCAGATCATTAGTTCCTATGCTGAAGAAGTCTACTTTGGCAGCCAGTTTGTCCGCGAGAATAGCGGCCGATGGTGTTTCTATCATAATTCCGATTTCCATTGACTTTGAAAAAGGGATATTTTGGGAATGGAGCTCTTTTTTTGCTTCTTCCAATGCGCAAAAAGCCTTGTCTACTTCTTCCATACAGCTTATCATCGGGAACATTATTTTTACATTTCCATGCACGCTAGCTCTCAATATTGCCCGCAGCTGTGTTTTAAAAAGCTGAGGGTCTCCGAGGCATAACCTGATGGCCCTGTAGCCGAGGAAGGGGTTTTTTTCGAGGTAAAGATTAACATTAGTTTTGATTTTATCTCCGCCAAGATCAAGTGTTCTTATAATTAACGGTTTATTTCTCATTTCTGAGGCAACAGCGGCATAAGTTTTATATTGCTGATCTTCGCTCGGAAGATCATTGCTGTTCATGTAAAGATATTCGGTTCTGTAGAGACCTATCCCTGCCACTTTGTTTTTTTCAGCCTCTTTTATATCTTCCAGGACTTCAATATTTGCCGCGAGCTGTATCCTATATCCGTCAATTGTTTCCGGTATCAGGTTTATTTCACCCATCAGGTCTTCATTAATTTTTCCACCGATAGTTTCTTTCTGTGTATATAGAGTGAGAGAATCTAATGAAGGATTGATAATTACTATTCCCTGATAGCCGTCTACTATAACTATGTCTCCTGACCGTATTTGAGAAATATTAGCTGTGATTGCCACAACTGCAGGGATATTCATAGACCGTGCTATTATAGCGGCATGAGAAGTCCTGCTACCTGTTTCTGTTGCGAAGGCTTGAACGTTTTCCCTGTCCATTAAAATCGTATCGGACGGATTAAGCTCAGTGCCTATTATTATTCTTTGTCCGGGAAGTTTCTTAAGTTCCTCAAACTCTTTCCCGTGCATGCTTGCTATTACTCTTGAAGCTACGTCTCTTATGTCTGTGCCACGCTCTTTCAGATACGGGTCTTTTATTCTGTTTATAGCTTTGACGTAATATTGAATCTTGTCATAAAAGGCATAATCAGCGCTGACCAGGTTGTTTTTTATAGATTCTTTAACCGAATTTATCAGCGTATAGTCGTCAAGTATTAGTAGATGTGCGTCAAAAATTCTAGCTTCTTCGTCCTTAAGCTCTTTTAGTACTTTTTCCTGAAGCTCCAGCACCTGTTTTTTAGTAGTGTCGATAGCCTGCTCCAGAATGCTGATTTCAGACTCTATATCTTCCCTGCGTATATGGTTTTTTTCTATATCAGTGATTCTACTGCCAAGTACAAGCGCATTACCTATGGCTATACCGGGAGATGCGGGCACCCCTGCAAGTCTTATTTCCTCTCTTTGTTCTTTCAATCTCTATCTACCTCGTTGAACTCTAGATCGCTCTCGACAAGTGTTACCAGCGAGTTGACAGCTTTACTGGCATCAGGTCCGATCGCAGATATTTTTAGTGTTGATCCATGCCCTGCTGCGAGCATGAGCAACCCGAGAATGCTTTTACCGTTAACCAGTTCATTGCTACTATTTTGTATAGTTATTTCAGACTCGAACATAGATGCTGTTTGTACAAATATAGCTGATGGCCTTGCGTGCAAGCCGAGCGTGTTTTTAATTTTTACTTCAGACGAAACAGCCTCCATCATTCTCCCACTCAAATTAATAGCATTAAAAAGTTTATTTCTGTTTTTGTGCGAAAATACAATATAACTTTTCATTTCAGATATTATATTTAATCATACAAAAAAGTGTATATGATTTTCTATAAAAAAGAAAGTTTTTTTCAGGAGTGTTTAAATAATGCACATTCTTATTACCGGAGGAGCAGGCTTTATAGGCTCATATCTTGCTGAAGCTCTTTTGAACAAAGGAGATCACGTAACGATAATAGATAATTTATCTACCGGGTCTTTAGATAATCTGGGAAGCATTGGAAACAACGATAGATTTGAGTTCATATATGGCAATATACTTGAGATACCTGCGCTTGAGTATCTAGTAACCAAAAGCGACATGGTTTATCATCTTGCGGCTGCTGTTGGCGTCGAAATGGTAGTAAAAAACCCAGTGCTCACTATTCAGACCAATGTAAAGGGGACGGAACGCGTTCTGGAAGCGGCCAATATTACAAAAACCAGAGTTTTGCTCACTTCCACGAGTGAAGTTTACGGAAAATCCACAAAGCAAACTTTTTCGGAAGAAGACGATCTTCTGATAGGGTCGCCAAGCCATTCGCGATGGTCTTATGCCTCCAGCAAACTTCTGGATGAATTTTACTGTACTTCTTACTACAGGGAAACGGGACTTCCCGTAAACGTTGTAAGACTGTTTAATACGGTAGGCCCCAGGCAGACGGGAAAATATGGAATGGTTTTGCCCAGATTTGTAAAGAGTGCATTGGAAGAAAAACCATTATTTGTCTACGGAACCGGCAAACAGTCGAGATGTTTTTGCCACGTGAATGATACTGTAAGCGCGTTGTTAGGATTTCTGGAAGTAGGCTCATTTGGTGAAATTTATAACATTGGGAGCCAGGAGAGTTGTACTATAGAAGACTTGGCCAAAAAAGTAATCAAATTGACAGGAAGTATTTCTCCGATAGAATATGTCCCGTATGACAAAGCATATGCTCCGGGATTTGAGGACATGCTTCATCGAGCGCCAAAAATAGAAAAAATAGGAAAACTTCTTAACTGGAAACCTAAACATACTCTTGACCGGATAATCAGAGATGTTGCTGAATATTACAGAAAACAATAAAACAAATCCTTGCGTTTTTTTCTAATACATTTTGTATTTGATGTGAATTAAGGAAAAATTAAGAATATTAAGAATATAAACTAAAGGATCGTTATGGAAGGATTTTTCAGCCCGGAAATAATATGGTGTTTTCTAGGCATAGTCATGCTGCTGGTAGAATTTATGTGCCCGGGATTCGTAATTCTGTTTTTCGGAATAGGCGCGCTCGCTGTAGCTCTGATTTGCATGTTCGCACCCATCGGTATAAACATGCAAATTATTATATTCCTTATTGCTTCACTTATTGCTCTCTTTTCACTCAGAAAGTGGCTCAAGAATGTATTTAAGGGATTTACTACCAACAAGGACAAAATGCAGAAAAACATTGATTCATACGTAGGTGAAAGTGCGAAAGTCGTTGAAGAAATAAAGGGAAACTCGGCGGGGCGTATAGAGTTTCACGGAACCAATTGGAACGCTGTTTCATCAACTGATATTCCAAAGGGAACTACAGTTGTCATAGAAGAACAGAACAATTTAACCTTTAAAGTAAAACCATATAATTAATTAAACCGCCTGCCAAAAGATAGTAATCGGTGTTAAATCTTATTAATTTCGTACTGGATAATTCTCTCACAGTTGCCGCGAAGCGGTTTAATCATAAACACAGCAAAACTAACATTTATTATGAAAAACAAACTTGTAGTGTTGTCTCTATTTTTAGTACTTAATTTCAGCTTAGCACCTTCAATATTTTCTGATGATTCAAAAGTGCAATCGTCTGTGTTGAATAAATCTGTAAGCTCAGTTCTTTCCGACTCATCTTCAAAAGAGTTTGTGATCTTAGCAATAAAAACTGTTTATCGTCAGGTTGGATTTTCTCCTGAGTCTATCAATGGTATTATTGATGTTTTGTTTTCTCATGATGAGATGGATCTAGAGATTGTTTCAAAGAGGCTTAGGACGTATATAGAACGCACAAATTTTGTAACAATATATCAAAAATACAAAATCGGAGCCTATGGAAGAAGATTTAGTCTTTTTCAGAGATTCGTCGAAGGACCTTTAGTTGCCGATATAGGCTGTGGTTCTGGAGATTTATCAGAAGCGATAATACAAAATATTCCATCAGTTAGAAAAATTATTGCTACAGACATAAAAGAATACCACAAAATTACTAATCCTTTGATAGAGTTTAAACCGCAATTACAGCCGGATAAAATCCCTATAGATTCAAATGTCGTTGATACAGCTATATTAATTTATGTGCTTCATCACGTGGAAGAGCGCTATCAAAAAAATCTTTTAAAAGAGTTACACAGAATTCTAAAAAAAGGCGGTAAAGTTATTATTTTAGAAGATACTTATTCTAATACTCTTCAACCTGAGTATGGACGCAAACTTTTGAAAAAGTTCTTAAAGTTTGATGATAAACGCAAAAAGGAAGTTTTGGCTTTTAGTGATTGGTTATGTAATAAGGTGTTCGAAAAATTAAATATCGCAATGCCTTATACTTTTAAATCAATGGAGGAGTGGGAAGATTATTTTAACAAGGCAGAGTTTTATGTTAAGCATAAGCAATTTTTAGGAACACTTAAAAATGGTCTTTCCCTTTCTCCAAAAGGATTTTTTGTTTTGGAGAAAATTTCTAATTTACCCAATCAAGAAAAATTACCAGCAGTCTCGAATTGAATTCCTTTAAATAATAAAGTTGAATGTCATCTTATATGGGAATATTCACTCATTTTAAAAGGGAACCAAAGTCCTTATGAAAAGCAAATTTATATCGTTATTTTTTTCTCTGAGTTTCTCCTTTTGCGTTGTAACTTCAATATTCTCCAAAGATATTAAAATTCAGAGAATATTAAATACGGAATCATATAATCAAAACATTACGCAAGATAAGGATGGGATGCTTTGGATTGCAACCGAAAGAAATGGTTTGTTTTGCTATGATGGTAAGGACTTAAAAAAAGTAAAAATATATGATGAATATTCCGTTAGAACGATATACTCCATCTTTGTTGATAGGGAAGGAATAATATGGTTTTTGATAGAAGGAGAAGGTTTATATTCTTTTGACAAAGAAAGAGGTATATTCAAAAAGAACTCATCTGATCAGAGGAATCAAAACTCTTTAACCAGTAATAGTGTTCATTGGCTGCCTTGCAATATAGCCGAAGACAAAGAAGGACTCATTTGGATAGGTACAATTGATGGTTTAAATTCCTATGACAAAAAAACGAACAAATTCATTCAATATAAGTATGATCCTGACAATCATAACAGTTTAAGCAATAATAGCGTTTGTACAGTTTTTGTAGATAAAGAAGGGCTCATTTGGGTTGGCACAGAAGACGGGCTAAATCGTTACGATAAAAATGCTGGTAAATTTTATTGTTATAAGCATGATCCCAATAACTCCAATAGTATAAGCGACAGTTATATCCGAGCAATAACTGAAGACAAAGAAGGCAATCTCTGGATTGGAACAAAAAGGACAGGGATAGACAATTTTGACAAAAAAACTGGCCATTTTACCAACTACAGACATGATCCCAGTAATAAAAACAGCGTGTCGTATAACGAAATTCATCACATCATGGTTGACCGGTACAATAATTTATGGATATGCAATGAAGGCAATGTCGGACTGGATATATATAACATCAAAACAAATACTTTCAAGCACTACAATTATGATCTCGAAAACCCTAATAGTTTAAGCTCTAATGCTAGATTATATTCTTTCGAAGATAATTCTGGGATCGTTTGGCTAATAGATGATTCTGGAGGTTTTAATAAATGTACATGGGGGGAAAACATTTTTAACAATTATATATATAATCCGAAAGATAATTTCAGCATAAGCTCCAATGGGGTAGCAAAAGTATATGAGGATAAAAAAGGCAATATTTGGGTAGGGACATATAGAGGAGGAATGTGTTTATATATAAAAGGCGATAAATTTGAAAATTTTAATCATAACTCTAGCCCATTTAGTTTACCTGGAGTTTCTGTCCACTCTATCCTGAACGCATCGGATAATAAACTTTGGTTAGGTGTTAAGGAAGGATTTGTTTGTTTGTTCGATATAAATACAAAACAAGTTATAAAAAGCTTTCAAAATCCATATTTCACCCTTACTCCAGCTTATTTAACACAAGATAACCAAAACCCAGATTTATTGTGGTTTGCTTGTTCTCATGCAAGTGGTGTATTTAAATTTAATACAATAACAGGTGAGTTTACTCGATACAAAAACATTCCGGACGATATAAGTTCTGTAAGTAATAAAAGTACTACAAACTTACTTCAATATAAAAATATCCTATGGATTGGTACTGGTGGAGATGGCTTATGTAAATTTAATAAAATTACGGAAAAATGTACGTACTACAAACATGATTCAAATGATAAGAACAGCATTAGCGGTAACATTGTGATTGAATCTTTTGTTGATAGTAAAGGTAATTTCTGGGTTACGACTGATGACGGTGGATTGAATAAATTTGATACAAAAGCAGGAAAATTTACTCATTATGGAATCGAGTGTGGATTCCCAAGCAATTCTACAAGGCATATTTTAGAGGACAACGAAAGTTTCTTATGGATAAGTACAGATTCAGGGATAGTAAAATTTGATCCTGAAAAAATGAAAGTTATTAAATGGTTTACTACTACGGATGGACTTTCTAGTAATCAATTTCATAAGATAGCTTGTCCGATAAGAGACTATATAGGGAATTTTTGGTTCCCGACATTAAAGGGTCTTTGCAAATTTAATCCTGATGAAGCGAACAAGATTAAGTCAAATCCCCATATTCCGCCGATTGTTTTATCCTCCTTTAAATCGAAAGAAGAAAATTGCAATGAAGATGGAATTAAAAAAATAACTGATATAAAGCTTCCATGGCCAGACAATTCATTTGAATTCACCTTTGTGGCACTGGATTATACTGATCCCGAAAAAAACCAGTATGCTTACAAGCTTGAAGGGTTTGAAAATAGTTGGAACTATATTGGAATAAATAACTTTGGCAGATATACAAATATCCCTCCTGGAGAATACACTCTTCGTCTGAAAGGCTCCAATAACGATGGGCTATGGAATGAAGAAGGCATCTCAATCAAAATAACAATAATGCCTCCATTCTGGATGACATGGTGGTTTAAAGGATTAGTTGCAATGGCTGTTTTATGTACTATCGGAGGATTGTTTCAATTAAGAGCAAGGGCACTGAAAAGGGTTTATATGAGAGATCATGCGATAGCCGAAGTAGCAGCGCAGGTGGCTCATGATATACGTTCCCCATTAGCCGCACTTAACACTGCGTTGAGACATTTAAAGGGATTATCTGAACAAGAAAGGATACTTGTCAGAAACGCTGCCCGTCGAATTAATGATATAGCTAATAACCTTTTGCTAAAATATAAGGCAAAAGGAAATAAAGATGCTATAAAAAATGGGGCGCAAAATAATATAAAAGCAGAATTAGTTTCGAGTCTTTTAGATCATTTGATATCGGAAAAGCGACTCCAACTGACTGAAAAATCTATAGATATTGTTTTGAAGTCTAGCAATAATACTCACAGCTGTTTTGTTAATCTTGAACCTGAAAAATTTAAAAGAGCGATTTCTAATCTGATTAATAACGCAGCAGAGGCGATTGAAACGCGGGGAATTATCCGGGTAGTTTTAACTAAGCAAGACAATGACCTGGCTATAAATATAGTTGATAGCGGCAAAGGGATTCCGGAGGATATTTTGTCGAAAATAAAGCGGGGCGAGAAGACTTCAAGCAAAAAAGAGGGATGTGGGTTAGGTGTCGCCAGCGCTATTGAAAACATTAAAAGCTGGAATGGAAGCTATGATATTCAGTCAAAAGCAGGCGAAGGAACAACCTTTACCATTACTCTTCCAATAGCCAAAGACCCAGACTGGTTCCAAAGTAATATTATACTTTCTCAGGATACGCGCATTATTATACTTGACGACGATGAATCTATCCATAATATCTGGCAAACACGCTTATCTGAATACGTTGAAAAAAAAATGGTTGCTCTTGACCATTTTTATGAACCGTTAGCCTTTACGAAATATTGCGATTCTTCACGTTCAGATCATAACCTGTTTTTAGTCGACCATGAACTAATAGGAGCTAAGGAATCCGGGTTGGACCTGATAGAACAGCTAGATTTGAAAAAACAAGCCATATTGGTAACCAGTAGATATGAAGAGCCGGAAATCAGAGAACGAATAAAAAATCTGGGAATCAAAATAATTCCTAAGAATTTTGCACCGTACATCCCAATCTCAATGGAAATTGAACCCGTAAAAGAGGAACAAATAGAACTAATATTTATAGATGATGATAAAACTCTTACTGAAGCATGGGAAATGCATGCATCTTTTGTCAAGAAAAAGATAGCAACATTTAATCGTTCGGAGGATTTCAAAAGAGTCATGACCAGTTATAATAAAGATATTCTTATTTATATTGATTCAGACCTGAAGGAACAAATACCAGGTGAAGTTTTTGCAAAATCTTTATATGAACAAGGATTTCATAACTTATATTTAGCAACCGGGTATGAAAAAGATAAATTTGGTGATATTCCGTGGATAAAAGATATCGTAACCAAAGATGCCCCGTTTTAAAAGAATAAGATTTTCAGAGAATTCAAATATTAAATTTATAATAAAAGAAACAAGAGAGGGAAAGTAAAATGACAGCTAACACTATCATTCTTATTGCGATTGTAATTTTTGTAATCATTACCATTATGAGGTGTATAAGAATAGTACCTCAGAAGTCTGCATTTATCGTTGAAAGGTTCGGTAAATACAGGGCTACGCTCGAAGCTGGACTCCATATATTAATTCCTTTTGCTGACAGAGTGGCTTATATTCAAACATTGAAGGAACAATCAATAGATGTTCCTCCGCAGGCATGTATAACCAAGGACAACATAGTTGTTGAAGTAGATGGCATATTGTATATGCAGGTTGTAGATGCGCAAAGAGCTTCGTACGGCATTACAAATTACGCTTATGCTTCAATCCAGCTTGCACAGACGACTATGCGAAGTGTAATAGGAAAACTTGAGCTAGACAGAACTTTTGAAGAAAGAGAAACCATAAATAAGTCCATAGTAGAAGCCGTAGATAAAGCTTCTGATCCATGGGGAGTGAAGGTTGCCAGATATGAAATAAGAAATATCACGCCTCCTCAGAGTATTAAGGACGCAATGGAAAAACAGATGCGCGCTGAGAGAGAAAAGAGAGCCATAATCGCGGAGTCGGAAGGCCAAAGGCAGTCGCAGATTAATAGAGCTGAAGGTGAAAAACAGGCAGCCATTGCAATTTCTGAAGGCGAAATGCAAAGGAGGATTAATGTAGCAGAAGGCCATGCTATCGAAATCAGGAAAGTCGCGGATGCCACCGCTACCGGAATAAGAGTAGTTGCTGGTGCTATAAATGAGCAGGGTGGAATTAATGCCGTAAACCTGAGGGTAGCTGAGCAGTACCTCGGTGAATTCGGCAAGCTTGCAAAAACAAATAATTCAATCATTATTCCTGCAAACCTTTCCGATATCGCAGGTATAGTGAAGATAGCTACAAGCGTTATTAAGGATCAAACGGTTGCAAAGTAAAACATACATAGAACAACCGTTAGGTTTTTAAATTTATGATAGGTTCGGAAATCTTAGACATATTACGTACTGTTGGGACTTGGCTGGCGGGAATTAGTGGTACGCTGACGGGAATCACTTCCTTGTATTTGGCTAGACGCGATTTACACGTTAGGCTAAGATTGAGCGTCGACCACAGAGTTCTTGTGACTCCAGGGCTGAAGGAAACGCCGGGATATTGCTCTATCAGAATTGTAAATGTCGGATTCCGCCCCGCAATAATTACCGGGATTGGCTGGAAAATGGGGTTCATCAGGAGAAAATATGGTATTCAAACAGTTCAAGACCATCCAATGTCAGGTAAGCTGCCCATAAAATTAGATAGCGGTGGTGATGTCAGTTATTTAATAGGTTTTCTTGATGAGGGTAGCTACCCATATTGGATCGACGAAATCAAAAGGAGCTTTTTGCCATATACTCCAAAAATTTCGCCTCTGACAATTAAAGTGCAAGTCTATACATCGATTGGAAGAACATACGAATCAAGAATTAAGAGGGGCTTGCGTCAGAGGCTTGCAGAATTTGCAAAAAAGCAAAAAGCTAACCACTGATCAATATTGCAAAACTCTTTTTGTATTTGAGTTTTTGCAAGAAAGTTAAGCTTTTGAGGACAATTTATGTTCTGCCCGAAATGCGGTTCTAAAAAATTTATGGAGCATACAGTCAAATCTTACAGATGTTCTGACTGTTTATTTCACATCTTCTTAAATGCAGGGGCGGCAGTTTCCGGCATAATCATTAACGCAAACAGGGAAGTACTTTTTACCATCCGGAAGTTTGATCCCAAAGCAGGGATGCTGGACCTGCCGGGCGGATTTGTCGATTACGAAGAGAATGCTGAAGATGCGCTTACTCGTGAAATAAAAGAAGAATTGGGAGTGAATGTTACTAAATTAACCTACTACAAGTCTTTGCCAAATCTTTATGAGTATGATGATATAACCTATCATACTCTGGATTTATTCTATTTTTGCGAAGTTGATAGCATTGAAAGTATTATTGTTAATGATGATGTGAGCGGTTATGTTTTTGAGTCTATATCCAATATTGACATAAAAAAAATCGGACTTGGTTCGCCCAAACAGATAATCACGGATCTTAAAAAACTATTTAAGTAAATTTGTGCAAACGGACTCTGTATTATCAGGATAAGAATTTATATCTGTAATAATTCTATTGGCAATTATATCTTCGCTCTGAGGCATTACTACTTCAGACGCCTCCGGATGCTGATTGTTAAACCATGTCTCCTGACGCCTGGCATATTTCTTCGTAGAAGCTATAATTCTCATCCACATTTCTTCATATGAGATAGAACCTTCCAGATACTTAGAAATAAGAATATATCCTATAGCTTGTTTGGCTGTCGGGGAACTCAAGAAGCCCATTTCCTCCAGACTTTTTGTCTCCTCTATCCAGCCGTTTTTCAGCATACCTTCCACTCTCTCTGAAATTCTCCTGTAGAGTTCCTGACGTTCCCATTTCAATTTGTAAGATAAAACAGAATATTTGACATGACCAGACCAACTCTGGTTTTGTTCAAGAATAGATTTGCCCGTAAGTTTATATACTTCCAGGGCTCTGATCATTTTCCTTGGTTTTTCAGAGAATAAGCTTGCCGCTGCAGGATCTATAACACAAAGATCTCTTTTTAGTTTTTCCACATTGTGTTCATAATCGTCATAGAGAGATTTTCTCAACCCTTCGTCAGAAGGAAGCGTGTCCAGCCCGTATAAAAAAGCTTTTATATATAACCCGGTGCCGCCCACTACAATCGCTACTTTTCCTTTTGCAGCAATGTCTTTAACCGCCTGTTTCATCAATTCAACATATGAATAAACATCAACGCGGTTTCCTATATCAAATACATTTATCAGGTGGTGTGGAATTTTCAGCATATCTTCATGCGTGGGCTTTGCAGTACCTATATCCATCATTTTATAGCACTGCATAGAGTCAACAGATACGATTTCGGAAGGAATTCTCCCTGCCAGATTCAGAGCCACCCCGCTTTTACCCGAGGCCGTAGGCCCCATTACCACTACAATTGGAAAAGAAAACTTATCAGCCTTGAGTTCCACTTTGCCTTGCCGCACGAAAAATTGTAGAAAATATTATAATTGTCACGCCAATACATATCGCGCTATCAGCCACATTAAATGCCGGCCAATGCCAGCTCTTTACGTAAAAATCCAGAAAGTCCACTACAGACCCTCTAAAAATTCTGTCAATGGAATTCCCTACAATTCCACTCAATATCATGAAGAATCCAAAAACCCGTTCAGGATACCACTCTGTAATGGATCTAAAAAGAGCTGTAAAAATCACTAATGCAATGACTGCAACTGTTAACAAAACAACATTATTGCCATGAAACATTCCCCACGCGGCACCAGTATTTCTTACAGTAACTATATTCATACACCCAGGAATTATCGTTAACGGGCTGCTATACAATAAATCAGAATTAGCAACTACAAAATATTTTGTCAATTGATCCGCAACAACAAGGGATAAAAATAGCACCATTCCCCAAAAAATAAGAAATCTCTTCCCACTCTTAACCTCACATGAACTATGCATAAAAAATTACCTGGATAACATTTAGTCGAATTTTTAATTATTTTGCTTGAAATAACTCTGCAAATTATAATATTAGCTAAGAAGTTATCAACTCTTATTTTTAAGATATGAACTTTATTCTATTCAGATGGGGATCGACAATATGCAATTCAGTCAATTAAACAACAAAAATATCGTGTCTAAAGCGTTAATAACACTGACAGTGATACCGGTAGCCTTTCTTCTTGTAATTACAGTACTCCCTCTGCTTCTAGTAGCAGTAACTATTTTCTGCTGTTTTATGTATTTTTTCAAAAAGAAATACGAAAATGCATCATACTACAAGTACATAAACAAGAAATTTTCATTCATGACCAATAAAACTGCGTCCTCCTATGAGGCACCTTCTGAAGCAGTGATAGACGCAAAATACAAATCGCTCGAAAACGAAAATCTGAAGTAACCTGATAAACAATAATCTGGTTCATTTCTTAAGTAGTTAAGTTGAGGACCTCTTTGCGACACATGTAGGACAAAGACAGCTTTGCACCTCTTTTTCTTTGCTTACTTTTATGTAATCTTCAAAATCTATCCATGTCCCGTCTTCGTAGAGAACATTGTTGCAAGAAGAACATACGTACACAACAAACCCCTTTTCGCTTAACTTAGATAACAGCCCCTTCTCATATTCTACTATCTTTGGAACCCATTTTATAACGCCAACAGCGATAGAAAATGCACCAAATAAAATGCTGAAATCTTCAATAAATGTACTCAATTCCCTTCCTATAAAAAATCCATCGCTGACAAATAACACAACACTTCTCGTCAAATGATACACCCGACTAAAAAAAATAAAGTAAAATCCTATCAATATAAAACTCCACCCCGTAGTCTTGCTGACTATAGGCTCGCCTCTGGATATAAAAAACACTAGAAAAATTATAAAAAGAACCAATATAATAATGGAGGTCGTATATAAGTCATAAATAGCGGCGTGATCCATCTTCGCATTCCTTTTATTGGTGTTATCACTCTTAGATACCATTCATTAAAACCTGAATTGAGGTAAGTTTCAATATAAACAAGAAATAAACTCAGAAATAAACTTCACCTTTCTAAGCTTGTTTATTCCACTTTCCAACGTATATTTACGTCTTGTACGTCGGGGGCGTTCCGGTTTCGACTAGGTCGGCTGAACGTAAACTGCATGTCGAGGATGACCGTTGGCCTCGTTAATCATCGGTTACAAAAATAAAAGCAAACAATAATGCTTATGAGGCTATGCCTCTCGCTGCTTAATCTAGGTTAAGTCAGCACAAATCGCTTCGGCGGTTAAAATGCAGCAGTCTGACGGCAGTATGGCTGCGCATTACAATCTGCTTAGATTATGTTTTGCGTCTCATGGAACATAATTGAAACTAAAATGGGGCTTGCTTCAGAACCGCATGCCTGCTGGCTAAGTTCTGAAACGAGAATTGAAAGGCAGGATATACATGTAGACGTTTGCAGGAAACTTTCTTAGGACGGGGGTTCGATTCCCCCCGCCTCCACCATTAACTTCCTACCTATTAGCCTCAAAAACATCAAAGAGCATTACAAGCTGAAACACTATTTTATGCTATATTCCAACAGGAAAAGCATACAAAAAGCATACAGGGAAATTGAGGCTGGTATTCTTTTAAGATTTTAATAAGAAATTGCAGGGAGACTTGCTTTCAATATTTTTTGGTTCTTCTCCCAAATGGAAAGTGAAATTAATATGATAACAGTCACGGGCTCTTTGATCCAATTGTTGCGACGAGCGACAGAGGCCCATTCTCACAATTGGATGCGCCCGTTTCTGCAAT
>JAJXWI010000063.1:0-5960 GCA_021781705.1 bacterium
TCTTGAAGGTTCATCTGAATGGATCCATCTCCTGAAATACAATAGACCTCCTTATTCATTTTTTGAGCTAAAACGGCAACCCCCATTGAGGCAGGAGAATATCCCATTGTTGATAGGCCTCCAGTAATAATATGTCTTTGTCCAAATTTTACTTTAAACGCTTGAGCAAAAACATGAAAACAGGAACCTGTATCAACAACAAAGATGTTATTGCTCTTCATCTTTTCTGACAAAATCCTTGTAAATCTATATGAATTAATTCCTTCGCTCTCATTTTTATATTCAGGTAAATCGACAGGATATTTCTTTTTCCATAACTGTGTTTGGTTAACCCAAACATGATTATTCCCAGACCATAATCCAAGCTTTTCTATTATCATATTAAAAAATATTTGTGCATCCAGAACTATAGGCAAATCAAATTTCACGGATGGTTTTTCTATCTCATTTACGTCAACATCTACACATACCTTATATGCATGAGGCGCAAAAAGGTTGGGGTCTCCATATCCAACAATTCCCATCCCTAATCTACACCCTACTGTAATAAGTAGATCTGAATTTTGTATTGTAAAATTAGCTGATCTATCGCCGTAAGTACCTGGTCTGCCTACAAAAAGAGGGTGATCATCTCCTATTAAGTCCATACCAAGACGTGATGTTAAAATTGGCATATTGCATTTGTCTGCAAATTTGTGCAATTGTTCAATTGAATCAGAAAGTCGCACACCGGCGCCCGCAAGAATTACAGGCCTTTTTGCTTTTTTGATTCGCTCTACTAGTTCATTAATAGAATTATTGATTTTCTTGTCTAATTCTTCAGAATTATTTTGTATAGCATTATAGCCTTCATATAGATCCGGATCAAAAGATGCCCCTTGGATGTCTATGGGGCACTCAATATAAACTGGCCCAAAAGGCGCTTGTTTTGCAATAGAAACAGCTTTTTCAATTTCATATTTTACTTTTGTGATATCCGTAAGCATAACAGCATATTTTGTGAAATTCCTAAAAACGGGAAGATTATTAAAACCTTGAAGAGCGAATTGCCTGGTGGAAATAATAATAGCTTGTGAAACTTTGGATTGACCGGCAAGAATAATGAGGGGCGAACGATCTACATATGCTCCGACTACCCCTGTTATTGTATTCAAAGCCCCAGGCCCAGCTGTAGCAACAGCTAAACCGAGTCTATTATTGTAACGAGCGTATGCTTCTGCAGCCATAGCAGCTGCTTGTTCATGGTGGCAGCAGAGGTATTTCATTTTCTCATGATTTAATATTGCATCAGTCAGATGCATGATCATTCCCCCAGTAACTAAAAATGAATCTTCTGCTCCTGCTTCATAAACTTTATTAATAATATAATCAGCAACTCTAATCATAGCATTCACACTTTAAAGTCGTTATTTCTTATAAGCTCTTTTACTTTATCAACAATGTATTCGAGTTTTTCTTTTGTCATCCCTGGGTAAAGACCGATCCAGAAGCTATCATTCATTATTTTATCGGTATTTTTTAATTCGCCAATTACTCGATACTCGATCCCTTCTTTAAGCATTTCAAAGCAGGGATGACGAGTAATATTGCCCGCAAAGAGATTTCTGGTTTGGATATTGATTGACTCCAAGTACTCTGCTACCCTATTTCTGGCAAGAATAACACCATCTTTCAAAGTTATAATAAACCCGAACCAAGATGGATCGCTATTTTTCATTGTCTTGGGAAGTATCAGATATTCGTTTAATTCTTTTAATCCGTCCAACAAATAATTGAAATTCTCTTTTCGTTTTTCTATGAACTCGGGAAGCTTTTCAAGTTGGGCGCATCCCACGGCAGCCTGCATATCTGTGGCCTTCAAGTTATAACCAAAATGACTGTAAACATATTTATGATCATATCCGAATGGCAAGGTTCCATACTGTCCGGAAAAACGTTTTCCGCATGTATTATCTACTCCACTATCACACCAACAGTCCCTTCCCCAGTCACGCATTGATAGCATTATTTTTTTTAGTAATGTATTATTCGTGTAAACAGCACCACCCTCCCCCATTGTCATGTGGTGCGGAGGATAAAAGCTAGAAGTTCCTATATCTCCAATAGTACCTGTATACTCCCATGCTCCGTTGATGAAATATTTTGAACCTAATGCATCGCAATTATCTTCTATGAGCCACAGCTTATTTTTATCACAAAATTCCTTCACGGTACTTAAATCAAAGGGGTTCCCCAGCGTATGCGCAAGCATTACAGCTTTCGTTTTTCTAGAGAACGCAAATTCCAGTTTGCTCACGTCAATATTAAACGTTTCAAGTTCTACATCTATAAAGACAGGAACAGCTCCATACTGGATAATTGGAGCTACGGTTGTAGGAAAACCTGCTGCTACGGTTATTATTTCATCGCCACGCTTAATTTGTCTCTCTTCCAGCAGGGGCGACGTTAATGCCATAAAGGCGAGCAAATTTGCAGAAGACCCGGAATTGACTAAGAAGGCGAATCTAACGCCTAAAAACTCAGCCAATTTATGTTCGAATTCCTTAGAATATCGACCGTACGTTAGCCAAAACTCAAGAGAAGAATCAATCAGGTTGACCATCTCATGCTCATCAAAAACTCTCCCTGCATAATTAACTCGTGATTTACCGGGAAGGAACTGTTCTTTAGCTTTAGACTCATGAACGAGTTTGTAATACTCCTTAACCTTGTCAAAGATTTCCTGTTTTAATTTTTCAGAGTTGTCCATGATTTATTTCGTCCATTCAAGATTTTTATTTTTAGCAATTGTTATGTATGAATTTAAATCTTCCTCTGTACTAATTATCTTTTTTTCGTAGTATTTCTTGTACCAATTAACTGTTTTTTCGAAACAAACTTCACTGTTCCAGTTTTCTTTCCATTTCAACTTACTATGAGCTTTTGAACAATCAAGCTTCAATAATCCAGATTCATGTGGGGCATTCTTGTCATGATTTATTTCATATTGCATTTTAGGCCAATATTCTTTTATTTTTTCAACAACTTCGCCGACACTAATCATTTCAGTATCTGATGGTCCAAAATTCCAACCTTCCGTGTATTCAGTTTTTCCTTCAAGCAATTTCTGTCCTATCATAAGGTATCCGCTTAGAGGTTCCAAAACGTGTTGCCAAGGGCGCGTGGCATAGGGGTTACGAATATCAACAGTTTTGTTCAAGCTTGCAGCCTTCATAATATCTGGAATAAGCCTATCTTCAGCCCAGTCCCCTCCGCCAATCACATTTCCGGCACGGCACGAAGCTATAAGTGTATTATGATTCTTGCCATATTCTTTAATGTTGAAAAAAGAATTTTTATACGAAGAAGTTACAAGCTCTGTACACCCTTTTGATGCGCTATAAGGATCGTGCCCACCCATTGGATCATTTTCCCTATAACCCCAAACCCATTCTCTATTATCATAGCACTTATCACTTGTTATAATAACACAAGCTTTTACTGAAGGGGTATTTCTTACGGATTCTAATACATTTACAGCCCCAATTACATTAGTTTCAAAAGTTTCAGCAGGAGTTTTATACGATAATCTTACAAGAGGCTGTGCCGCAAGATGAAATACAATGTCGGGATTAAAATCCTGCATGACCTTATTTAATCTTACGCTATCCCGAATATCCCCTATCTCTGATCTCATTTTGAGCTTTAATAAATCAAAATGGTTAGGATTAGTCGGAGGAATCAAAGAATACCCGCAAACGTCGGCCCCCATACTTCTTAACCAATACGAAAGCCAGGATCCTTTAAATCCTGTATGACCAGTAATTAAAACTTTTCTTTCAGCATAAATGCCGCCAAAAAGTTTTGTAGTTCGTGGTTCATTGTTCATGGAGTAACACCATTTTTACTGATAGTTTTTGTAATATCATACGCACACCTAAGTGCATTTTGCTATATTCCCAATTTTTCATACGTACTAATGTTAAACCTCAAAATTCTACGAGCTATGAACCACGAACCATGAACTAATTCCACACTTTCCATGGAGCCTTTCCGCTATTCCACAGCTCATTAAGATAATCGTATTCCCTTTGAATGTCCATGCACTGCCAGAAATCTTCATGAACACAGGCTGCCATTTGATTATCAGTTACAGCATTTGACATAGGAGTTTTTTCAAAAACAAGATCCTGATCGGTAGTAAGATATTTTTTTATAAAACTTTTTTTAAGTACCATAAATCCACCATTAATCAAATCTTTTTCAGTATGAGGTTTCTCTACGAATTCAGTTACATTTCCATGATCTATTTTCATGACTCCAAATCTGCCAGAAGGGTGAATAGCAGAGACTGTAAGTTCCTTATTTTCCAATTTGTGATAGTTATAGAGCCTCGCTATATTAATATTGGAGACGGCATCTCCATAAGTTAAAAAGAAGTCTTCATCTGTATCAAGAAGATATTTAGAAGCTTTGTAAATGCGCCCTCCAGTCATAGTTTTCTCTCCAGTGTAAGCCAAAGTTACAGTCCAGCCTTCCTCTGAATGGTGTGAAGTATGATAAGCGATATTTTTCTCTTTAGATAAATTTACTGTTATATCTGTAAGCCTTTCATGATAATTAAGGAAATAATCAATAAATATTTCTCTTTTGTACCCAAGGCATAAAATAAATCTTGTGACTCCAAAAGCAGCATATGCTTTCATTATGTGCCAAACTATTGGCTGAGCACCTATAGGCACCATGGGTTTGGGCAGCAATTCCGTAACATCTCTGAGTCTCGTCCCCATTCCCCCACAAAGTATCATACAAGGGGGCATATTATGTTGAGTTATCAACTCTTTTTTTGACCGCATTTTCATGACAATAAAATTTCCTCTATTTCAAAATTAGTTGATAGTTAGTTCGTAGCCTTTTTTCTACCCCTGCGCACAAATTACCTTCGGCTACTTAAAATCCTCATCGATTTTTTTATATAAAGACAATAAACTTTCATAGTATCTCGGCACGTTTTTATATACTTCCAAAGCCTGCATTTCATTATATGTATGGATCATACTATTTCTATCAGAGAGCATATCAAGCCAGAGTTCTTCGTCTTCCAGATAGCCAAGCTTAAAAGCTTCCTTGAGAACCTCTCTAGGCGTTTGTACAATAACACCTTCATCAATCAATACTCTTTTTAACGTTTTCCACGCCAACTCAAAGGAAAACTCAAACCGCTGAATAACGGCATCTACAAGGAGGGGCGAGTCTTTTAATTGAACAGCCTCATTAAGCCTATTTAAGGCTTCCTTAAACTTGCCTAACGAATATAAGATTTCTTTATTTCGCATAAGTATATAATTTTTTACCAGATTTAAGTATTATTTCTTTAAACTGTTTATCCGTTTCATTCATATTGACAATATCAATAGAGTATAATGTATCAATTTCTTCAATCTCTGCCTTTGCTTTTTTTACCAAGCGCTTATCACAGGATGTATCAATAGCCAAGTCAATATCTGCATTTTTCAGATTAAGCCCTTTGCTTCTAGAGCCAAAAAGATAGAGAGTAAAATTATCCAGATGATTTTTTAATATATGGATCGCCAATTGTATAAGTTCTTCAACTCTTTGATTGTTCATGGAATAGGTGACAGGCGTTCAATCCCCGTTTTTACGAACTCTTTTATTTTTTCTATAATATGCTACCCACAAGGGCAAAGTACAACCAATGATTATTTGAATTATAGGTTAGCTGAGTTATATCAAAGGAACCGATGTGTGCATGAAAAATAGGAAAAGTATACCCAAGGAATTTTAATACAAGAGTACAGTACACAAAAAATAATCTCTGCAAAATTAGGAAGGTGACACTTATCACAGGTTGTATCAAAACTAAAAATCATCAACTATAATAGGTGGGCTCCGCCGTCCAAATAAACAATTTGCCCTGTTACACTGTCGGTTTTTACCAGATAAAGACAGGTTAAAGAGAT
>JAJXWI010000063.1:5970-14146 GCA_021781705.1 bacterium
TTTACCGAAGGGCACTTTTTTTAAAGATTTCTCCATTGTAGATGATTCCATTCCGGTTGGAGGCATAACAAAACCGGAAGCTATGCCGTTCACTCTAATCTTCGGAGCCCATTGTAAAGCGGACATAAGAGTGAGAGATTCGAGCGATTTTTTGGAAATTGAATAAGATCCATCATTTAAACCGTACTTATTAATTCTATAATCAAGCATATTGATGATGACAGTTTCTTCCTGTCGTCTGAGAGATAGCTCACACATAAGTTCAAACGGCGCCCAAAAATTTATATCAAATTGTTTTTTTGCACTGCAAATACTCTCTTTACGCAGGCAATCATTATTAAAAACAGAGGCGTTATTTATTAAGATGTCTACGTCTTTAAGCATCTCATACATTTTAGACAATTCTTCCCTAACGCTCAAATCTGCTCTGATTATACCGTGTCCCCCGTCAACTCCTCCTATTTTTCTAAGTAAAGCCAAGGCTTCCTTTTCTGAAGAGTTGTAATGGATAATAACTTTCGCCCCGGCTTCGGCAAAAGCTGTACATATTTCTTTTCCTATTCTTTTAGCACCACCAGTCACTAAAACTTTTTTCTCTTCGATCCTCATCCTCATCCTCATCCTTTAGCTTTCAGGAGTTTTTAAAACCGGCAAATAAATATAAAAAACAGTCCCGACATCTGGCTGACTGACGACATGAATAAATCCATTGTATCCGGAAATTTCACCATATACCAAAGCAAGCCCCATACCGGTCCCTTTGCCTACTTCTTTCGTAGTATAAAACGGCTCGAATATTCTTTTTTTTACACTCTCTTCCATCCCTATCCCATTATCTCTTATTGACACCTCATAATAATCCTCAGGTTTTGCATCAGATTTAAGAGGCTTCCAATCCTCAGGGAAAGAAGTTGGTCTGCTTAATTTTACCTCTACTATTTTTTCTTTTCTTTTTACCTGTTCTAAAGCATCCATGGCATTAATAAGGATGTTAAGAAGGACCTGTTGAAGCTGTATCGAGTTTCCTTTGACCATACAAGGAATATCCGGCTTTGATACCGTCATAGTAAGAGTTTTTCTTGTTAACGGCATAAACATATCGTGAGTATGCATTAAAGTTTCTCCAAGATCTACACTTTTCTCAGTGTATTTACTTTTTCTGGCAAATCCAAGTAATTGTGAAGTTATTGTTCCTGCCTTTTCCACCATTGCGTTCGCACTTTCGAGATGTTTTATAACTTCTTCATCTTCAATCTTATTGAAAAGCAGAATAAAATCTATGTGTCCCTGTATGGCATGAACAATATTATTAAACTCATGAGCAACTCCTCCTGCCAGCTTTCCTATAGAATCTAGTCTCTGCGTATGATAAAGCTGGCTGGTAAGTTCTTCTTTTTCCCTCTTAAGCTTATTTTGTTCGGTAATATTTCTACAAACTATGATGAAAACTGGATTATTATGCATATAAGTTTTCGAGAAAGCCACATCCACATCTATTTTTTCATTTTCACAGGAATTAAGAGTAAGCTGTTTGTTAGCTATAAAAATTGAACCTCTTGTATTTTGTGATATTCTTTCCGAATCTTCCCATAATTTCTGCCATAGTTCCGGCAAAACAGAAATATCATTAACAAACTCGGAGAAAAGCCTGCCTTTTATTTTGTTGGATTTTAAGGTCTCTGCGGCAGAAGGATTCGCATCTAGAATTTTCCCATTAACGTCGGCAATAAAAATGATGTCGCTGGCACTCTCTATAACTACTCTGTATCTGTCTTCCCATTCCGCGATATCCTTTTTAAGCGCCTTCGTCATACCATAACTACCAAGAAAAGCAAACAATACATCAAGAGAACCTTTTTCTTCTCCAGGGATGCCCCGTTCTATTTTCTCAAGATAAATACAGACAAGCAGGCTTATCCAGACAGCAATCAGTGTTTTGGCTGCATATGAAGATGTTAAGTGAGACCACCAGAGAGAATCATCCCAACAAATGACAGCTATAGAAATCAGAGTATCAGCTACCAGCGTAAGGATCAATGCACCAAGAATAGCAAAAAATATTCTGACGCCGAGGTTTCTAAGCTTTTGAAAAACAATGGGCAGAAGAAAAAGATCTGCAATAAGGGGCAGTGTCGACCCTGTCATATTTTTCAGAGTCTGATCCAGTAAATACTCAAGAGAAGTGGCAGTCGCCCCCTGTGAAATCCCAAACCCGCTCCATGAGCATTGAACAGAGGTAAGATAGCCAAGATAAATATAGACAGCAAAAGAAATAACTATGCCGATTATAAGTCTCTGCATAGCCAGTGTTCCCTCGGTAATGTAAACAAGCATAACGGCGGCAAGAAGGGGCATAAAAAGAACGGAATTGGATATGTAAAAATCGGCGACCTGTGATCCTATCATGACCTTCAATTCAGTTGCCGATATGATCTGCATAAAAATGAAAAGCCCGCCTATGCAAATATAGAATGGAACCTTTCCTATCTGACTTCTAAGTCCATGAATAAGAAGAAGAACAACTATAATGAAAGTAGTTTCAAGAAAAGCTAATACTATTGCCATTACAAGTTCCAAAAGATCACCCCTTTTTTATTCTTTTCTTAAAAAACTTCTCAACAACTCAGCCCTGCACCCATCTATTTCAGTGGACGTAAGATCTCTTCCACATATTTTCTGAAGATGAGAATCCTGAACGGATATAAAAAGTTCGTTAACTTTTCCAATATTCAACGAAGAGAACATTTTCATATCGACACCCATACGCAAAGCCGAAAGAAGGTTTAAAGCCTCCTTCTCAGAAATAAGATGGGAATATCTCAAAACACCATAAGCTCTTCCAGCAAAGTCAAGTACAAAATCTTTTCTTGTTTGAAACAGTATTTGTCTCGCATTTTTTTCGAATAGAGCAATCTGTTGGATTAACTTTTCCAACCTTTCTATAATATCTTCCTCCGACTCACCAAGAGTACTCTGATTCGAAACTTGGTACATATACCCTATCGCCTCAGACCCCTCTCCATATAATCCGCGCACTGTCATACCAAGGTTGCCAGCGCCCTGTATAACTCCAGCCATATGCCCCAACATGGAAAGCCCAGGCAGATTAAGCATTACCGATGCTCGCATACCAGTTCCTACATTTGTCGGACAACTGGTCAGGTAACCAAGTTCCGAATCGAACACAAAAGATACTTCTTCACTAAGAGACGTATCTTTTTCATTTATTTTTTTCCAGAGTTCACCCAAAGATAGACCTGCGGATAAAACCTGCACTCTTACATGATCTTCTTCATTGATCATAATACCGAAGCTTTCATCGCTTTCCAGAATAAGCTCACTTCCTACATTTCCGGCACAAAAGTCCTTGCTGACCAGATGGCGCTCCAGCAAAAACCTTCTGTCCACATTGGAAAGTTCTGATATTTTAAAATTCAATCTCCCTTTAATAACGCCGGAATTGTCTACAGCCGAACAAATAACTTCCCTTACATATTCTCTTTCAACATCGGAAGAATTAAGAGGAAACCTCAAGTCTGAAATATTTCTTGCCAGCCTTATTCTAGAACTTAAAATTATGCTTTCTTCAGAATCTCCATCTTTTAACCATCCCACAGGTTTTCCGGCAAGTATTTTTATAGATTCAATGCTGTTCATTATTTTTCAGCCTTTTCGGATTTTAAATCTTTAAGTTTATCTCTTACTTTCGCGGCCTCTTCGTATTCTTCGTTCTTTATATGTTTTTCCAATTTCTTCTGCAATTTTAAGAGGCTTGTCATAAAAGCATTTCGTTCACCAACGACAGTCGAAGGAATTTTTCCGCAATGGACAATACCTCTATGCATAACAGCCAAAGACTCAGCAAGACTATCTCTAAATGAATAGTAACATTCTGGACATCCCAGCCTGCCAGTCTTTCTCATTTTTTCACTATCCCATCCGCACTTTGGACAGGTAATAGCAACTCCTATTTTTACTTCATTCTCATCTATTACAGCATTCCCTGACTGTTTGGCATTATCGGAAGATATATTATATAGGAATTCAGTAAGATTTATTCCTTCGAGTCCTGGGACGTTAAGCCCCTTTGCAACTGCGCAAGCCTGACAAATATGAATAGCTTTTTTAACGCCATTAACAACTTCTTGAATATGAATCGTAGCAAGGTTTTTATTACAAACAGAACAAAGCATAACACACAGTTAATTCTTAATTATTTTCTATCTTTCCATCCCTGATAACAGCAATTCTGTCTGATAGCCTAGCCACTTCGGGATTATGAGTGACCATTATTATGGTTCTGGCTCTATTATTATGTAACTCTTTAAATATTTCAAGTATGCCCTCGCCTGTCTTGGAATCTAAGTTTCCGGTAGGCTCATCCGCAAGAACAAGCTCCGGATCGTTAACCAATGCTCTCGCTATGGCAACTCGCTGCTGTTCCCCCCCTGAAAGCTCTGCCGGCCTGTGCTTGAGCCTCTCTTTTAATCCAACTTTGACAAGCAACGCTTCCGCTTTTTCGGCTGCTTTTTTTCCAAAACACCCGTTAAGCATTGAGGGAAGTTTTACATTTTCAAGTATATTAAGCTCTGGAAGAAGATGATAAGCCTGAAAAATAAAACCAATATTTTTAATTCTGAGACGACTTCTTGCCTTTTTGGAAATATTGCAGACATTTACTCCGTTATAGGTAATGGCACCTTTATCTGGGTGCTCCAGACACCCGATAAGGTTAAGTAAAGTAGTCTTACCGCTTCCCGATGCGCCAAGAAGACAAAGCCATTCATTCCTATAAATGTCAATATCCACTCCTCTCAGGACTGGAATATAACTTTTTTCAAGTTTATATGTGCGGTAAACGTCTTTTACAGAAATAAGGTTATTCATATCTTAGCGCCTTTGCTGGATCAAGTCTTGCGGCACTGTAAGCAGGAATAAGTGCTCCGAGCGTACAGAGGACGATTGAACATAGTGAAATAAAAAGCACATCTCCCGGAACAACTGTTGCCGGAAGCTGACTCAAATAATAAAATTGCCTCGGAAATATTTCTATATGAAAAACATCAGACATGACGTGCAGCAATTCATTTCTCCAGCAAATGACGGCAGACCCCAAAACGAGCCCAACAGCTGTACCTATGCTCCCCACAAAAAATCCCTGCATAACAAAAATTTTCATAATAGTCGAACCTCTTGCGCCAAGAGACATAAGAAGCCCAATTTCCCGTGTCTTTTGAACAACAACAGTAATAAGCGTATTAGTAATGCTTGAAGCAGCAACCAGGACAATAAACACCAAAACGAAAAACATCATATTTTTTTCCACCGCCAGAACATCAAGAAACTGCTTATTCATTTCCATCCATGTCACAACATGGTAATCAGGAAAAGCACTTTTGATAGTTTTGTATATTTCACTAATATTGAACGGATCCTTGGTTTCTACAGCTATCATTGTAGCGGAACCAAGTGGGTACCCGAACAAGGCGTCCGCATCATCTATATTTGTAAGAATAACTTTGGAATCAAAACTATATTCTCCTACATTAAAAATTCCTGCGACAGTAAATTCTGATGGCAAATAGACCTTGTCATTCCTGTTTTGACGTATTTTTCCATCTTTGTCAATATTAACCATTGATTTAAGCTTAGCAGGCGAGTGAAGAATTATTTTCGAACCTGGAGAAAGCCTAAGCTGATTAGCCACAACATAACTAACCATAGCCTCACCATTATTCAGGGAATATTTTCCTGAAACTACACTCTTGGAAATAAAGTTCGAATCGCCTTCCTGTTCAGGATTTATGCCGATCACATATTGGGGCGTGACGTTGTCCCCAGCCTGTATTAAAACATAATCTTGAGTCCTGGCAATAGCTTTTGCACCCATAACATTGATATTCTCTATCATTGGTTCTGGATTCTTTATGTAAGACACGGAATAAGGCTGAATCTGAATATGAGGATGCGTATTGATCAACTTTGTTTTTATCTCATTGGTAAATCCGGTCATTATAGCCAAAACTACCATTAGCACACATACGCCCACACTTACTCCGATCAGAGAAATTACGGTTATTACCGAAACTGCATTGCGTTTAGGTTTAAAATAGCGCCATGCTAAAAACAATTCTGCTAAAAAACTCACACCAATCTCCTAATTTTAGTCCACTTTTATAATTTCCAAATCTACATCAGAATTAACTACACACAAAAGATTCCCAGCCGATTTAATCTGAGAAACTATATTATTCCTTGACTCTACTATTATCGCCCTGCTGATGTCTTTGAAATTCAGGTTGGACATATTCAAATTTGAAAGAGCCGCCATCATGGGGTTCATACTGATATTAAACGCAGCATTCTCGACGTATCTGCCTGTAAAAATCCTCTCATCCTTTGTAAGAAGAGCGACGCCCGAATAAGATCTCGAATATGGAGAATATGATTTATTAGCTGCGGAAAGAGCCTCAAGTACAATTCTGTCATTAGAATAGTTCATTTCGTTTTTAAGCAATCCATTATCCATCTTTTGCATCAGCCTCATATTCACACCCAAATCACTAGGGCCAAAAGGATGTGGGACGATATCAAGTAGAGAATAAACTTTATCGGGCAATATTATTTTAAGTTTTTCTGCCCCGTCAAGCTCGTACATAAATTGCCTGCAAAGACAGCATGGAACATAAGTGCAAGCAATCGCAGTTATCCCTTTCTCGTCATGTGTTACGGCATTTGCAATAGCTGCCTGTTCAGCATGTAAAGTAAAAGTTAGAGTTTCTCCAAGAAATTCCTGATTTGCGCCAAAATAAAAAGTTCCTGATTCGCCTCTTACTACTGCCCCGACCTGAAAGTTAGATATAGGAAAAATAGCATATTGCTTTACTACATTGAGCAATTCCTGCATCAATTGCTCTTCTGAAGTATCCATTAATCCTGCTAATTCTTCTACCTCATTCTTGAATATTACGCCTCTGTATTCAGGAGAATTGAACAACCGAGCCAACTCTTCTCTTATTTCAGCCGTATAGAAATTGATAACATCCTTGCACTTCATTGCAACCTCTTTTTTCCTAGAAAACAAACTTATAGATAAGAGAATAATGCTTTCCCCTAAAACTGCAACCAAATTTTTTAATAAGGCTAAAAAAAAGAGCAAGCGAGTAAAAGCGGTAGGTATTCAAATTGTTGTTCGAGCGTTAATGCGCAAAAAATAAAATTGCGTTCTTTAGTATAACCTGCCTTATCTTAAGGCGTTATATCTTTCAATTCCTTTAAAGCCATTTCGCCAATAATGGCTAAACTAAAATTCAATAAATCGGCAGTAATTATTGCACCTCTTTTTTTATCCACAAACTTATCTCCTTCAGTCACGGCTACACATACAGCGCCTGCTTTCACGGAAGCAACGCCTTTTGATGGTTTTAGGACAGCATTTTTTAGACTGGCCAGCACAAAAAGTATAGCAGTTTCCATTTCTGAAGCAATAACTCCTGATTCTTTAAGAATTCTCATGTAATCAGCATTAGCCTTTCTTAAAGGAGATTCATGCGAAAACTCTCTTCCATATAAAGAAGATTTGCTGTGAACAACGCCGTAATAAGTTCTATCAGTATACCTCAGCCTAGCAGCAGCTCTTTCTGCCGCCAAAATCGTATCAAAGGAAGCCAGCGCAGGTATTTCCAGCGGCATATAGCACTGAGTGGTTCCATCATCTCTTACTGCGCTGGTAGCTATAACAAAATCACCCATTTTCATATAATCCTGAAGGGGGCCGCAGGTCCCTACTCTAAGAAATCTTTTTGCCCCAAGACTTATAAGCTCCGTGGCAATTATATCCAGGGATGGAGCACCCATACCAGTAGAAATTACCGCCGCATCTATCTTTTTACCACCATAAGCCATTACTCCCTTGTAAAGGTTATGGCGTCTTGAATGCTCTTTCACGATTACATTACTAAATCCTTCAGCAATTTCTTTTGCCCTTCCGTCCGAGCCGGGCAAAAATATATACCTTCCTATTCCATTATTTCCTTCAAAGTCTTCCATGCATGCGTTCACGTGTTCAGGATGAAACTTCTTCATGATCAAACCCACATTTTGTTTTATAAAAATCAATCAGATTCAGAATTAATTTTAGCTTATAAAAGAACTACATAACGAGGGATTATATATC
>JAJXWI010000134.1 GCA_021781705.1 bacterium
CTGGCAAAAACGGTTCATATCACACAACCTTTCAGAAATTACGCATGCTGATTGTTAAAACAGAGTATAAATAAATGGCGCCAGTACCGATCCACTTGAAAACAGAATCAATCCTCCCATAAACAGCATCATCAGAATGATCGGAAGCAGCCAGAACTTTTTGCGCACGCGCATAAATCCCCAGATATCGGACAGAATATTCATGTGTTCACCTAAAAAATGCGATTGATGGTGTTATGATGACGACGTTGATGGCTTCATAAAAAAAACATCAACGTTAATACGGGTTGTTTAAATCATCCGCCGAAAACGTATGATCACGGATTGTAAAAACTGAGGCTTCTGATTTTTTCCATGCCCGGCGTTTCAGAGGATCCGCTCCCCCATATTTTCTTGCGAAACCAACAGGCGTTACAATTCCCCAGAAAAGAATGCTCAAGATTATACGATTGGTGACGTTTCCAAGCATCATGGTGGCATAATGCCAGAAAATTGCCAATGGTTTAAACAGCAACGGAAATGTCATTGCCAATACCTGTATCAGAATTGCAGGCAGTATCAACAAAGGTCTTTCATGTAAATACGCCATAAGCAGCAGGATGCATCCGATCAAAAGGCCTGTGTCTTTGGCGTATTCCTTGTCTGGAACGAATTTGAATTCCATCATAATTGGTTCTCCATACTTGAGTTAAGCTGGCCTTGATCATCGTTTCGGCCAGTTGTGCAGCTCAATCTCGTTCGTTATACGATAAAAAAACAATTAATACAGCATGATAATACAGATGTATATGCAAGCAAATATCCCTTACTGGCCGAAACGATGATCAAGGCTGTTAAGTTTTATTCAATGAACTTTCTCAACTTCACTGCAATCCCAAAAGAGATTATGTTGAATCGCATACTGATTCAAATAGATAAAATTAATTTGTCTCTGAAGGCGCATTTTTATATCTGAAAGTTCCATATTATTAATCAGATTGTTTTCTTCAAGAGAATCTTTTTCTACATTAAAAAGCAATTCTTTTTTTTCAGCCATATTGAATAAATATTTATAGGGATAATCAATTACCCCTATATATGTTCCACTGTATGGTTGAATTAAATAGACATAATTTTTTGTAGTTGAAAAAATGGAAGTTCCGACAAAGTGGGTTCTTTTTAGTTTAATGTTCGCTAAGTTCAGAAGTGTCGGTGCTATATCTACTTGAGAAAAAGCTACCCCGGATATACGTTGTGGAATCAGATGCTTTTCCCATAGAATCAATAAAGGCGTTCGAAAATTTGCCTCATATGCTCCTATTTCGTTATGAAAGATACCATTTTCTCCAATTGGAAAGCTATGGTCGCCAGTTATGACCACTATACTGTTTTTCAGGTAATCTCGGCGTGTTATTTCCTCAATAAAAACTCCAAGCGCCTTATCAGCCAAGTGAATATGATTAGCGTAGCGTTCTTTCATGTTTTTTGGAGATTTATATAAACTAAACAGTTCACGAGGCATTTGATCAAAGGGCATGTGAGTTCCGATAGTTGCCAACATGACAAAAAATGGGGTTTTCTTATCCAGAATTTTCTCTCTTTGCTTATCAAGAAATTTAAAAAAATGTTGATAGAAAGGTTTATCATCCGTTCCCCAGCCCCAGATTCGCTTTTTCTCTTCGTCAGACAAATAGTTGAATACCGTTTCAACCTTCCTGAATCCATGTTTTCTATTAAAATATAGAGTGTTATCAAAATTGAGATGTTCCTGGGCCTGAAAAAATATGGTTTCATAGCCTTCATTGGACAGGATGTCAGGAAGAGTATTAAGACAGATGTCGGGATAATTTGTAAATACTTTACTGCGATAAGATGGTAAAATTGATGCTACAATTACCATATGTCCCTTTGCAGTCTGTACGGAATTTCCGTAGAATTTTTCCACATAAATACCTTTGTTAATAAGGGAGTTAAATATGGGGGTATATTCCCTTCCTTCAGGATTCTTCGTGGAGACATAATTTGCATTGAATGATTCAATTACAATTAGAAATATATTTGGCTTGTTCCCAATTGTTCCTAAAGCAGGATTGTCATCTTGCCTGTATTTTCTGATAAAAGGATATTTTTGTTTGGACATATCTGAAGGATATACAGCAGGTATCTCATTTCCACTTTCAAAGTACTTATCCACACTCAACATAAAGAAAGCAATATCGTCAAAATAATGATATGGATACAACATGATAAGCAGATAGAGTAATATCGCTACAATTAATTTGGGAAGTAACGGGGGATATTGAGCAGTACATGACAGTGTTCTCCATTTTATTTCCGTTATAAGGGAAATCACTATTATACCTGCAAGAACCACAAGTTTTTTCCATCCGATTGTATATAGTATGAGGCTCAGTGAATCCCAGTCAAAAATAAGTGAGATATTATCTTTAATAACACTGAAGAAAAATGGGGAACCGGTTTTCCAATGGTAAGTTATCAGCAGAAAGAAAACTGTAAACAGTCCCAAATTGCAGCAAACACGCAGAATCCTTTTGCTTTCAGTAAGCATATTTACAATTTGAACGGCTAACATAAGTGTCACGCAACTGAAGCAAAAGTCAAGATAGTCAGATGCTGACATGTAATTTAAATTGATTAGACCCCGTTTGACACTTAGTCCGTTAAATACAAAAAAAAACGTCAGGAAAAGTACATTCATCAGACCGAATCTCAATGGTAGCAGCTTCTTGATGTGTGCAATCATATTGGGTCTAACGCTGCCCGACGATAAATTCATATCCTGATTTCTCTCACATGAAGGTTAACCCAAATTGATAGTTTTACAAAATGGCCGCATGTTGCGTTGCAACGCATCCTTCATCATTGTGATATCTTGTGATTCTATCGGTGCATCTCCAAAAAGGAGAAGAGCTTTCTATCGGCGAACAATTCCGGAACGACAGATATCATGGCTACTTTGGAAACCGTTTCGAGATCACCTGCAAAACGGTTCAGCGCCAGTGGGTGACTCCTGTTCAGG
>JAJXWI010000064.1 GCA_021781705.1 bacterium
ATACTCCATAAAATGTATAACAGCTTACCTATTAATAGTATATCATATATTTGTGGATATTAAATAATTAAATGAATTAAAAATCAATTATTAGAAGAACCCTACAGTTTACAGTCTATGGTCTATGGTCTTCTCCCCCCCCCCATCTCACAGCTCATTCTATTTGTATTTTTCCAGTTCGTCTTTTATTCGTCCTTCGATTGTTTCGATTATAGAAGCAAGAGAAATAATCTGTTTGTCTTTGTTTCCTCGAGTAGAGAATTCAACAGAATTAGTTTCCAGCGTTTTTGGAGATATAATCACTCTGAGCGGAACGCCGATAAGGTCAGCATCATTAAACATAAATCCGGCTTTTTCGCCCCTATCATCGTAAAGTACTTCAATTCCGGCAGCTTTCATATCTGCATAGAGTTTTTCCGACACGCTTTTTACATTTTCTTCCTTAATATTGAGTGCGCATATATGCACGTGATAAGGAGCAATTGACATTGGCCATATAGGACCGTACTCATCATGAGATTGCTCTATCACAGAAGCAAGGTTTCTGCCTACGCCTATACCGTAACACCCCATGATTATCGGCTTTGATTTGCCGTTATTGTCCAGATAATTGCAGTTCATTTTTTCAGAATATTTTGTGCCAAGCTGGAATATATTTCCTATTTCAATGCCCCTTTTTTCTTCAAGTGGCGCGCCTGTTATTGGGCACGGATCCCCTGCCCTTACTGTAGCTATTTCAATAATTTCGGCGCCTGGTAAATCTCTGGACAAATTGAAATTTTTAAAATGGTAGTGTTCTTCATTTGCACCGGCCACAAGGTTTGAACTTTCCGCAACAGATTTGTCCACGACTATTCTTATCTTATTTTTACCAAGCCCGACTGGGGAGGCATATCCCGGGACAGAACCTGCCTTTCGTATCTGTTCATCATTTGCAAAGTTAAGCTGAGGAGTTTTTAAATAATTCCTAAGCTTTGTTTCGTTAACTTCAAAATCTCCGCGTATCATCACAAAAATGAGATTTTCATTGTTATCCACATAAAAAACAGCCTTTCCGGTATGTTCAGGTTTGACGCCCAGAAACGCGGCAACTTCTTCAATTGTCGTCTTGTCCGGAGTGTATACCTTTTCCAGCTCTTTTGATGGCTCCGAAAAGAACTTCCACGCAGCTGTCGCCACTTCCCTGTTTGCCTTGTATTTGCCGCACGGCGACATGAATATTGTATCTTCTCCGGCTTCAGATATCGCCATAAACTCGTGGGAAACCGCTCCGCCCATCATTCCTGAGTCGGATTTTATAGAAACCACATTATTCATTCCGAGCCGTCTGAAAATATTTTCATAAGATTGATGAGCCTTTTCATAATATTTTTCCAGACACTCCTGTGACTCATGGAAAGAATAAGCATCTTTCATTGTAAATTCTCTTACTCTTATCAAACCGGCCCTAGGTCTGGCTTCGTCCCTGTACTTAGTCTGAATCTGGTATACCATAACAGGCAGCTGCTTGTAGCTGTTAATTTCAGTCCTTATAAGATGACAAACCGCTTCCTCATGGGTCATACCGAGAAGCATGTCTTTGCCATTCCTGTCCTTAAATCTGAGAAGCTCTCCGCCGACGCTCTCATAACGCCCCGACTCTTCCCATAACTCTCTCGGCAGAACAACAGGCATCAATACTTCCTGTCCATCAATGGCGTTCATTTCTTCCCTGATGATGTCCTCTATTTTTTTCGCAATATTCTTACCGAGTGGCAGCAATGAATAAATCCCTGTAGAAACTGGCCTGGCATAACCACCCCTGATTATAAACTTATGACTTATTATCTGGGCATCTCTCGGATCTTCTTTGATCCTTCTACCCACAAGTTTGGACATTCTCATAAAAAACCTCAAATATAAAAAGTGAATATTAACGCTGTAAATATAAAACCGTTCGGGAAAATATAAATAGCACTTGCTTAAAAAGCACAATGAGAGGGATGGATGTTATAACTAATCGTCATTCAAGTTTTTCAAGTTTAATAGTTTCAAAGATCAACTGCAGTGATACATTGTCATGCCGAGTTACCAGTTCACCGTCACCATTTAACATAACATTCAACAATCGGTTAACGGTCAGGTAACAATTGACAAAATGGATTGCAGGCAGAGACTGCCTTAAAATATGAAGGATTTGATTTATGAAAACCTATAAAGCTGTTCTTGTTGCAGTTCCGATGTTGTTTATTTCAGCTCTTTTTGTATTCCATAGCAAGGCAGACAGTATCGAAACAATGACTTCAAATATAATTGTATATGTCTTGATGAACGTATTTTTCTTCATGATGGTACTGACGGGAAAAACATACAAATATCGAATGATAATTTTTATTTCAGCAGCTTTATTGTTCCCCATCGGTTTTATTTACCACAACATCATAGCACGCGGATCTATGCTCGTTTCGTTGTCGACTATTTACGAGTGCAAAGTACCGTTTTGCCACATTGTTACTCCCATGCTGATAATACCAGCTGCTTTGGCAAAGACAATACCATTTCCGGGAACAATGACCGGTTCCTACGCCTCAATCGCCTCGATGCTGGTACTTTTGTTCAGTGCAATAATTGTTATCGGCCGAGGCTGGTGCGCCTGGGGCTGCTTTTATGGCGGCTGGGACGAGTGCGTTTCAAAATTTCGTAAAAAACCTTTGTACTCACTTAACAATCGTTTCTGGAAACTTTTGCCGTATGCCGTGCTTGTTTTTGTAGCCCTTATGGCGACATATACGCTCACGCCTGTTTATTGCCAGTGGCTGTGTCCGTTCAAACCTGTAACTGAATTCAAAGCAGTTTCAACAATACAGGATATAATTACCGCAGTAGTTTTTTTCTCAATGTTTATTATCTTCCTGATAGTATTGCCATTACTGACAAAAAAACGTGCGCAGTGTACTTGTTTTTGTCCGCTAGGCCCGACAATCATAGCGTTTCTTAACAGATTCAACATTTTTACTGTTCGTATAGATACAACAAAATGTATCAACTGCGGGAAATGCATAAAAATATGTCCACTGAATGCAATTGATGAAAAATCCCTCATTACAGGAAAGACACTTAGTCAGTGCGCCAAGTGCGCCAGATGCATCGACGAGTGCCCCAGAAAAGCAATAATGTATTATATCCGCGGCACTAAACTTGGAGTTCATCCTAATGCCGCTAGATTGATATATCTTTATTCGGCATGGATATTAATGGTAGCAGTTCTTGGCGGCATTATCAGTACAAGTTTGTCCATCATATTTAAGCTTTTGCTGCATTTGTGAGGTCGCCGAAAATGAATAGATTTAAAAGTATTTTTGGGTACGTGACGGCGGTGGCTCTGTTTTTCTTTCTGATGTTTTCGTTTATTCGCAGTGACATTCTGGAAAAACTTATAGTAGCCACTGGAATTCATCCTACAGAATGGTATAGCGGAGGAAAAGTAATTACAATCAAACAGTGTAATGGCTATGTGCTTGAAATTCATCAACCGGTATTTAATACTGTATACGGCGATGTAACTTACGGCTTTGTGCAGCTGACGTTTAAAGGACAACCCGACCTGCCGGATATTATTCATCAGGCTGTTTCAATAGACAACTATGATTTTACTATTGAAACTGATGTAAAAACATTAACCACAAAAATGGTCAATCCTGGAAAATATGCTCAAAAAATAGTGTGGACATACACATTCAGCGACAAATCACTAAATGTAAGGGTTGGGCTGAAAAACCAAAAAAAGTAATATAAAAAACGGATGGTTTATGGAAGCGTTTTTTCTTGGTATTTCAACGGGTTGGTATTGCCTTGCAAGTTGCGGTATATATCTACTTCCGTTCCTTTTTGGAGAAGAAACCAGAAGCAAACAGAATCTTTTCCTTGTAGTTTTGTTCATGACCGGCCGGTTGTTGGTTTATTTGCTTTTAGGTATCGTCACTGGGGGCGCCGGTTATTTTATTACTGAAAACTATTCGCCTCTATTCTTCAGAATATCTCCTTTTATAAATCTGGGAATAGGCCTGATATTGCTGTGCGGTGGGATATTCCGCTTTTTCCCATCTGTAAAATTGTGCCAAATTGTTAAAAAGGGCTACAAGCCGGCATTGAACGCGCTTATGTTTGGTGTTTTTGCCGGATTATCAGTATGCCCGCCGCTTATTGCCGCCATTGCAGGAGCTTTTCAAAGTCACTCGTTCTATCACGGGCTGCTATATTTTTTGTTTTTCTATATTGGTACAAGCGTTTATTTTCTGCCTCTGTTCGGAATAAAACTATTGCCAGATAAAACTTCAACTTTACAGTATATTGCCCGCATTGTGATGATTATAATGGCGTTGTATTTTTTTGAACACGCATTGGTTGTTTTTTTTGCATACCATCAGCCGATGCATAACCTCTAAAAATGGGAGATTGGTATTCCCTTTATCTGAATTTCAAAATGTTTCAATAAATTAATGACTTCTGGAAATGTAAATATAGCTTTTTTCACATCGTTTAATGTGATTTTTTTAATATTAATTTCAGATAAGTTCAATCCGAAAAAACGTTTCCTTGGATTACCTAGGCTTACAGGAGAAACTTCTATTCAAAAACATCTATTTTTTATCAGGCATTTCATTTTCATAATGGGATGTTAAGTGAACACCTTTGATCCAGTCAAGAGTTGATCCAATAAGCGCCTTTAAATCTTTTAAGTCTTTACCTTCCCACTTCCGCATATAGTGCGTTTCATCATTTCCTAACCATATAGCCCTCTTTACACGCTTTTTTAATGCCTCATCCAATTCATCCGCACACTTATCTAATTTTTTGTTTTTTATTTCAGTTTCTTTTTGTGGAGATCTATATATTAAATAATCTTTAATCAGAAACTCTAAAGCCTTTCTATACCCTGCTCCACAAATGTCTTTTAAGCCATGATGCTCAGCACGAAAAGCTTCATTCCAAATATCACCAAATTTAGGCGATATTTTTTTAATACATTCATCAAATCTCTCAGGACATTCAATAACCATACGAGCTAATAAGAAATCTTCTTCGATGCCATCGTTAATGCCATCGTTTCTTTTATAAATGGCAAGAAACAATCTGCCACACTTCTTATCAGGACATTCGAATATTGCATCTAACCGTTGAGCCACTTTTTCTTTATTAAAACAAGTTTCTTTTGCTATGTGAAAAGAAGATTGAATCGCTTTTCCACATTTAGGACACTTTTCTGGGAACTTATCTACCGATACTTTTGTGTCAGTAATTAGTGTAAGAAACTCCATTTTTACGCCTCCTTTTTTTATTGTTTTATGTTATCAATTGCACACGCATCCTCATTTTTGATTGGATACAAAATAAGTATACATAACCTTACTAAAGGAATCAACCAAAAATCCAGCTCTACACAAAAACGGCTCCTGAAGTGTTTGAGTTTCTCAAATGCGGCTACTATATTCATAAATTTAATTAAACTGTCTCATGGTAATTACGATAGAATTATTCAGTATGAACTAACACCTTTAGTAGTTGATTATATTTTCACGGAAGGTTAATTAAATTTATGGAACAAATCATCACTCTGGAAAAAGTAGATTCTACCAACAAGTATGCGTCAACCAACTTCGACTCGTTGCCGGATAAAGCTCTAATAATTTCAAAGATACAGACAGCAGGCAGAGGAAGAAGGCAAACCCCCTGGGTTTCTCCAGATCATGTAAACCTTTATGCTTCGTACGTACTTAAAACTGTTAATTTTAACGTATCCATGAGTTCATGGGTAGGCGGGCTTGCCACGCTGTATGCATTAAGAGAACTTGCCCCCCAAAAAGAGTTCTGGATAAAATGGCCCAATGATACTTTCTGCGGCAATAAAAAAATTTCAGGCGTGCTTTGTGAAACAGTATCTGATGTTAACAACAAAATAAAAGGGATCGTGATCGGCATTGGAATAAATATAAATATGACGTCTGAAGAGCTTAAAAAGATAGAGAAACCGGCGACATCTTTAATAGTTGAAACAGGAAAAGAAGTTTCCGTAATCGAAACGGCTAAAATTCTATTCAAGCATCTGGATACCTTTACTGTTGAAACGATAAAGAACTATGAGTCTCTTTACAATCTATGGAAAAAAGAGAACAAAATCGTCGGAAAGAAAGTAACAATAGAAGTCATCGGCAAGGAAATTCTTACAGGGAAGGTGGTAGATATAAAACCCTCAGGAGAACTCTATGTCGTAGACGAAGCTGGTGCATTCCACACCATATACTCCGGCGATGTAACCATAAAATCATTTATATACTAAAACCAGCTGCAAAAATAATTAGTTTTGTTGAATTTGTCAGCAACCTCTATACTTTTATAAAAAATTCGAAAATCCAACTGGTTTTAGCATATTATGATTAAATTTATAAAAAAATATCTGACTAACGATTTCAAAAATAAGCCTTTTTATCAAAAGCCATATTTTTATTTTGTGCTTGGGATAGTTTTCATCTCTCTTTCAGGAGTATTCTATTCATACGATACACCATACAAAAACTGGGTAAGCGGTAATATCAGGATAAGAGAAAGCAACATAATAAATTTGATATTTGACATAATCAGGCCGCTTGGCAAAGGTACCTTTACTATCCTTCTGGCTCTATTAATAGGCGGAATAGGTCTCAAAAAAACCTGTTACAAGATTTTTACAGCTTTTATAATTATGAGCGTAATAGTGTTCTCGCTCAAGATAGCAGTACACAAGGAAAGGCCAAATAAAGAAAACGATCACTCTTTCCCTAGCGGAGATAGCGCAACATCAACCGTTTTATTGGGTTCCGCAGCATCTGACATCCCAGCACTGGCGCCCCTCGCCATAGTTCTTGTTCCGTCCATAGCTTTTCTCAGAACATATGACAACTATCATCACTTGAGCGATGTGCTTGCCGGAATCGGGTTCGGAATAATATCAGTCGGCCTTGCAATGTTTGTCAGTTTTAGGCATGATAAGATTGTTAGACGGGTAAAAAGCAGGCACCTAGCTTTGTTGGCAGTGCTACTGGCTATAGGATTGACTGTAAAAAAAATCCCGAATTTTACTGATTTTATGCCGTTACTTATGCCCTCTCTTCTCTTGTGGCTTTTAGCACCTTATCTTGGAATCTTCTCGAAAAGAAGCAAAGTCAAAAGTAAGTTATTTTCACCTATTCGAAAAATATTTCAATGCTTTGCCGTAGAAAAAATAACGCCATTACTGCTTAGAAATATGGACTATGGGTTAGCTGTACTTTCGGTAATAATTTTCCTTCTTGCCTGGATTCACTGCGATAACAATTTCAAAATCAGCATCTCAGGGCTTGCGCTGATACCTATCAATTATCTTATTATCAAGGAAAAAATGATTGCAAACAGAAAGTTCAAAACAGCCTCATTTCTACCCTTCCTCTCTCTCTTAATACTCGTCGTATCCACTTTGATAACAACCGCATCTAAGATTTAGAAAATGTGTAGTAATAATTAAAAAGGCACAGACGATCCAATAATGTAGCTTAGGCGTCTCGCCTGAGCCAACAAAACACAGTCGGGACGACTGTGCTACATTGGATTAAGCTTTTAATTTATTTTCGCACACTGTCCCTTAGTGCTTACCTTGTAAAATCAGATAATTACAATTATTCTAAGAGAGAAAGTATTTTCTTGCCAGATCAGTGCTCAATGAATTGCCATAGGACGACAATAATAAAATAATACCTAATCCGCTAAAATTAAGATTAGCGACCGTTATAGTCGAAAAAATCCTCCTAATTAAAAATCTTTGATGGACTATATAAATAGGGGAACTAATGTATTTGATTATTTCGAAGCTATTGGCAGTATTGGCTAATGGCGTTCGATAAAGTCTCAGAATCATCTGAGTATAAAACATTAAAGCAACATTCTATAAAAGAAATTACATATGCATAGTTATGATACTGCCTTCGCCACATCCTGAACTCAATGAAATAAGAAACGAAATTGCCAATTTCTTTGGAAAAGATACGCCTCTTGCCAATGCCGAACAATATGGCGGAAGAAAATATGAAGAGAGACCGCAGCAAAAAGAAATGGCAACATGCACAGCAGAAGCCCTGATAAACGATGAAAACCTCTGCATAGAAGCACCTACTGGAGTAGGCAAAAGTTTCGCCTATTTAATACCTGCAGCACTCTATTCTGTCAAAAAGAAGAAGCCGGTAATAATTTCCACGGAAACCATCAACCTTCAGGAACAGCTGATAAACAAAGATATTCCGATAATACAAAAACTGCTGAAAACTCCTTTTACGGCATGCCTTGCCAAAGGCAGAGGAAATTATCTATGCAAAAGAAGGCTGGAACTTGTCTCTGGCGAACATCAGGGAGAATATCTACCAAATAATTCAATGATGCCTGAAATAGCCAGGATTTCAAACTGGGCGCAAACCACTTCCGACGGGAGCCTTTCGAGCCTGGATTTTGAACCATCTTCCTCCACTTGGATGTGCGTATGCTGTGAAGGAATTAACTGTTTCGGACCTAAATGCAAATTCATGAGGCAATGTTTTTACTGGAATGCCAAAAAGCACTGGGAAAAAGCAAATCTGGTAGTCTCAAATCATGCGCTCTTCTTTTCCGACATGAAGATGCATATGGTTGATAATGAAGAAATGGGATTATTGCCTCTTTATTCCGCTGTAATCATAGACGAAGCTCACCAGCTGGAATCGAATGCCGCAAAACACCTCGGAACAAGAATATCAGAACCAGGCATTTATAACATGCTGAACAGACTGTTTAATCCGGCAAACGCCAGGGGGCTCTTGATTCGACCTGGAGAAAAAGCAATAGAACTCAGGCAGCTTGTTACTGTTACTTTCGATTTTACAAAAACTTTCTTCAACTCTTTAAGGGATTATATGTCTCAGTTCAAGGAGCAGGAAAAACGCATATGCAAACCCGATATAGTCAAAGATGTGATTACGGGACAGCTTGCGCTTCTTGAACGGAAACTTGACGAATACATAAAAGAACAATCCGATGAAGATTACAAGCTTGAACTGACTTCCCAATTGCTAAGATGCAGAGAATATACAAAAGCCGTTTTTGAATTCCTGATGATGCGTGCAGAAGAGAGTGTTTACTGGATAGAAAACGATAATTCTGCCCAGAGAATGTCGGTAACATTGAATTACTCACCTCTTAGCATAGCTGAAATTCTTAAAAAAAATCTTTTCATAAAAGATCCGCCAGTAATCCTTACCAGCGCAACTCTTTCCGTAGCAAATAAACTCGACTTTTACAAGGGCAGAACTGGCTTTGAAGGAATAGAAAAAATCCTCTCTTCTCCGTTCAATTACGCCAAACAAGCTAAAATTTACATACCCAAAACAATTCCTGATCCATCGGAAGAAATGTTTGAGTCTGAACTTGCCGAACACATTAAAAAATACGTAGACAAAACTCACGGCAAAGCCTTTGTGCTGTTTACAAGCTATAATCTGCTCGCATCTACAAAAAAACTTACCGCTGATTATTTCGAGAAAAAAGATATCCGCCTGCTCGTTCAGGGCGAAGGAGTATCCCGTTCAAACATGATTAAAATCTTCAAGGAAGATATAGACTCGGTAATATTTGGAACAACAAGCTTCTGGATGGGCGTGGATGTTCCAGGCGAAGCCCTTAGCAATGTAATCATAACAAAACTGCCGTTCTCTGTTCCTACTGAACCTATAATCGAGGCGCGCCTTGAAAAAATCCAAAAAGAAGGCAAAAATGCATTCATGGAATACTCTCTTCCTGAAGCCGTGCTAAAACTTAAACAAGGCATAGGCCGACTCATCCGAAGCAAAGAAGATAGAGGAATAATCGTTATCCTGGACAAGAGAGTAATAAGCAAACGCTACGGCAAAATCTTCCTCGACTCACTCCCCCCCTGCCCCGTAATATTGGAGTAAGTGAGAGTTAAATAGTTTTTGAGTTTTGAATTCTAAGTGTTGAATTGCGGTGTTTTAGAACCAGAAATTTTAGTCATATTTTCATGCGCAATATTGTATTTTTCCAAGGTAGGGAGACCTCGCCGAGGGCGCCGCGTTTTCTTATGGCAGGGAGATTCATTTAGCCATAAAAAAAGTCACACATTTTTCATTTTAAAAATCATTTTTTTAAAAAAATTAAGGGATGGTTATATTCGATAACATAGTTTAGTGAATATTTACTTAATTATTTTCTAAGATAAAACTTTGTTAATTAAGTCGCCAAAAATATAATCAATTTAAAGGAGATGCTATGAATGAAAAAGAAAAGAAAACTGTAAGGAACAAAGCACCTATTCATCACCAGGTAAGAAGTGACGGTAAATCTTGTAAGAAAGTTAATGGAGCTAAAGTCCAAAAAGGTAAATCTACCTCGAGTGGGCCAAGAAACCATGAAAAAAAAGGCTAAATTTACGCTAGAAGACGCATTTAAGAATTATTATGAATTTTCAGGGCTACTTAGTTCTAATGTTAGAAACCTTTGTTACGCAGGAATAGCTGTTATATGGGTTTTTAAGACGGGAATAAATCCTGCCATAGAACTGCCTCCAGCATTGATCTTCGCCTTACTCTTTTTTGTAGCTTCTTTACTAATGGATATTTTCCAATATGCTTGGTCTACTATTTGGTGGGGAAAAACTTCTTATTCAAACGAAAAACTAAAGAAGCGTAAATTTTCAGAACCCCGATGAAAAAGCAGAGTCGCTGAATGTTTTCTTGTGCTAAAAACATTATTTTTATTATGCGGATATGTATTTATAGTTTATTTTTTCTGCAACAGCCTTAATTGGCATGAAATGCAAAAAAGTATTTTAGCGTTATTTTATTAAAAGTACGTTCCGCCTTAACAGAGAATGCACTAACCATTATCAATAGGAGTAAATATTATGCCCAAAATATCATGGAAACCAGGAACAATGGTTTATCCGTTGCCGGCAGTTATGGTCAGCTGCGGAAATGAGCAGACTAAACATAATATTATAACCATCGCATGGACTGGAACTATATGCACCGATCCTGCAATGTGCTATATATCAGTCAGGCCGGAAAGGTATTCATACAACATAATCAAGAAAACGGGTGACTTTGTTATCAATCTAACAACTAAAAAGCTGGCTTTTGCCACAGACTGGTGCGGTGTTAAATCAGGAAAAGATTTTGACAAGTTCAAGGAGATGAATCTCACTGCAAGCAAGGCGCAAAAAGTCAGTTCTCCCATTATTCAAGAATCCCCGATAAATATTGAATGCACCGTGAAAGAGATAAAACCGCTCGGGACGCACGATATGTTTATTGCCGAAGTGGTGGCAATTAATGCCGATGAAAACTTCTTTAATAAGGAAAACGATGTATTCGATCTGAGCAAGGCCGAACCAATCTGCTATTCTCATGGAAAATATTATGTCCTCGGAGACTTGATCGGCAAATTCGGTTTTTCTGTGGAAAAGAAGAAAAAATAAACGGAGTGCCTAAGTCCATATTGAAAGCAAAGGCAGCAATTGAGCAAGAAGAGGCATTAGCTGTATTATGCCGAAATTTTGGTAAGCGTTATATGTACAGCATTGCGGCGCCCTCGGCGCCTTGCTAAAACGCATGCCTAAAGGAGGTCGCTCTACCTTGGTATTAGGTAGGGACAGATCGCCGAGCTGTCCGCTTGATTTAATGACGTACTTTACTGAATACTTACAAATATTGTCCCTAGTTTTGCAATCAATGGTTGGGCGAGAATAACTTGCTGTTCAATTCCTTGGAGTTCTGATAAAATTCAAGCAAAAGCTTCGCCGCTCTTTTGGCATCTTCATTTTTAAAATAATTAATAGATGCTTTTTGAATATCGACAGCCTTGTCTATTTTGCCTAAAAGATAGCAAGCTTTGGCTTCCGTTCCCATGTAAACGCCAAGTTGTTCGCTGGTCGAAGCAATATATTTCTGAACTTCAACAGCTTTTTGGCTCATATCCAAAGCATACTTAAGCGAGGTAATCTCAAAAGGTATCTGCATAAGCCTTACTGCAAAAATATTAAGAGCCCTGGGAGTATTTTGAAATGTTTGAAGATATTCCCCTGACAAACGGTCTATATAGGATCGTCCTTTCTCATCGATAATTCCACGGGAAATATCAAGTTCGGACATATAAAAAAAGTAGAGCAAATATTTATTGGAACCGGATGCTTTTCTTGTCTCTTTGAGAAAATTTAAACATTCTTCTATTTTGTTATTTTTTATATAGTCATCTATTTTTATTTCTACCGACATTCTGTCGGCAGGATCAATTTTCAGCGCAGCGTTTACACTCTTCATCTGCGCATCAAAGTCAAAGGTTTGCACAGCCTTGGACAGATCCGAATGAATAGATTCGAGCTCTTTCTGTTTTTTAGGATCAAACGTACCTCCTATAACATCAAGAAGGACTTTTTGAACTTCCACCGGGCTGCCTTTCCAAATAAGTTTTTTATCGCTGCCTATAATAAAAAACATTGGAACAGCCGGGTCTTCCATGTAGTCATTCCATGTTTTTGATTTGTCATCCACGCCCAGATGAAACTTTATATCCGGATATTTCCGCATGCATTCTCTTATTTTTGCTTCAGACTCAGTGGAAATTCCAATAAATTTTACATTTATTTCCTTAAGATAGTCTACCTGTTCATTTACAAAATTAATAACATTCGGTGTTGTATCACTCCACGTTGCGAAAAAAAATATTACGTAAATCGCATCTTTATTATTCTTCCTCTCTTCTTCGCTTTTAGGATATAGAACAACACGGTCATTTTTTAACCAGTTCGCAATTTTTAAAGCAGGAGCTTTCCCGCCCACATCCATAGCCCTAAGAGAGATAATAAAACACGCAAAAAGAATGAAAATAAAAAAATTCTTCATAGACAAAGCTTCCTTATAAAACGAAATTTCTGAAAATTACTTGATAGCGTTATAATTATATTTAATTTGATTTCTTTTCAAACCAACTTTGCGAGAATAACAAAGTTATGCTATTTTTCCGCGGTTTTTACATGCTGCATGATAAAAATAAAGAGATTAATTCTCAGTACCTTTGTGTGAGAAAAAACGAATTATGAAGACAATGAAAGCTCTCGTCAAGTTAAGACCGGAACCGGGGTTATGGCTGGAAGAGATCCTTGTTCCAGAAACAGAAAAAAACGATGTCCTTATAAAAATCACAAAAACGGCGATTTGCGGAACTGATATTCATATTTACAATTGGGATAAGTGGGCGCAGAAAACAATTCCTATCCCGATGGCTATAGGACATGAGTTTGTAGGAGTAGTTTCAGGTTTTGGCAGCAATGTTCAAGGGTTTTCTGTAGGAGATATTGTTTCGGGCGAAGGCCATATAGTCTGCGGATTTTGCAGAAACTGCCTGGCTGGAAGAAGACATCTGTGCTGTGGAACAAAAGGTGTAGGAGTAAACAGACCCGGAGCTTTTGCCGAATATCTATCCATACCTCAATCAAATGTATGGCATTGCGACCCCAAAATACCGTCCGATATACTTTCCATCTTTGACCCGCTTGGAAATGCAACCCATACAGCATTGAGTTTTGATCTCGTCGGTGAAGACGTTTTAATTACCGGTGCCGGACCTATAGGCATCATGGCTGCAGCGATTGCAAAACATGCCGGCGCCAGACATGTGGTCGTTACCGATGTAAACGATTACAGGCTTGACCTGGCTAAAAAAATGGGTGCGACACGAGTTGTAAACGTATCTAAAGAAAAACTTACTTCTGCGATGCAAGAACTCGGCATGAAAGAGGGTTTTGACGTCGGCCTCGAGATGTCTGGAAGCCCTTCAGCATTCG
>JAJXWI010000135.1 GCA_021781705.1 bacterium
GATAGTCTCAAAAGACAAATCAAGAAACTCTTTTACCGCAGAAGATATGGAAAACCTGGCGCTGTCTTTAATGTTGGCATTGGTATATGGAAACAATTATTTGTATAGATATATGCGGTTATGCTTATACCCCTTGAAAGCTATAAATATAGTGGAAGGAGAGAGGCTTAAAAAGCTCACGGGGATGGCAATAAATAAAGAAGGAATAATTGATTGAAAGAACACTCCCTGTATAATTTAAAAAGTCACCTTTAAACAACCCAGGAGAGTTCTGTCAATGTGTCCGTATAAATACAATTACCTCATAGGGATAAAAAGTCAAATGTATGATTTAAGGCTTAAAATAGTTTTACACGCTAAAAGCAATGGCATTAAACCTACGGCTAAGTTGTATATGACTAGTGTGCGCACAGTTAGAAAATGGTTCAGGAGATACAAAGAACCTGGTAAAAGCGGACTTAAAGATGTTGGCAGGCGTCCCCAAAATAGTCCTAACGCTATTCCAGAAGAGAAGTGAAAATTGATAAAAGAACTTAGGGATAAAACTCATTTTGGAGCAAGCAGACTGAAGGCTGAATACAATTTAACAAATTCCTCCAGAACGATAAACAAAAGGAAAGAGACAGGGGATTCAAGCACATGGTTGAGAAAGTATTCAAGTCTAAACACAGGCCTATTCCACCGAGTTGTCCAAATGCAAATGCCGATGTAGAAACTTTCCATAACCTTGTAGAAAATGAATTTTTTGATCTCGAAAATTTCGCTTCTCGGGAAGATTTCTTTTGCAAAATTTCAACATATCAGTCCTACTTCAACTATCTGAGAAAGAACTCTTATAAAGGCTATAAAGCTCCTGCTGAATTGATCAAATTAGCTTTACCAAACTTCGACTATAATAGGTACTTATCTTTTCCCCCTATTGATTTGGATGAACTACTTATTAAGCTTTTCTTAAAAGGGTATACCATCTCTGTAAACATCCCGATTATTTTTTACTTGCTGATTGCTTATCTAAAATAAGTAGCTACAATTTAATCTTTTATATTTTTGTATCCAGTGTCGCATCGATTCTCTAATGTCAAATAATGTAATCAATACTAAAAAACATTTAACTATATAACATCCAAGCACGATATAACAAAAAATAACATATCAAACAAAAAGGGCGAGAAAATGAAAAAACTGATGACAACCGGTTTGCTAATATGCATGTTGCTTATTGGCGCTAAAATGCACCCGTTTCCTATAAAATGTACTAAAATGATGATAAAGGGAACAGAAGTTATTCTAATAGGAGATCGTCACACTGGCAATTATCCAGGAGGAATAAAAGGACAGGAGCGTCAAATTAATGAAATTAATGTAATGTTACAGGAGTGGATAAAATTTTTGTCTCATTATGGCGAAGAAACACTCTTCTTATTAGAAGAGGGTTCACCTTCACCTGGAGAGGATTTATCACCTGAATATTCAGAACTTGCGATTAAGAGGGGTAATAGCTTAACATTTCTATCTAAATTTGTTGAGAGACACCCTACTTTAGGCTGTATTACATTCAAGAAAGCGGATCGTAGAACGAGCTTATCCACCCAATTCTTATTATTTGAGGCTGTGATGATTAAGGTTGCAAAAGATATTCTAGATGAAAAAGATCCGCAAATAATAATAAAGGAATTATCAGAGATAAAAAAATCACGTTGTATAGATCGATTACCGTTGTTATTAACAATGACAATTTTGAAAGAATCAGAGAGACGCTTATCCGAATCAAAATCAGATAGGAGGGGAAGTTTTTTCTTAAAAGATTTCCCTTGTATGATGGATCGAACAGTTGATTCTCTTGTTGATAGAAAAAGAAGATCTGTTTCAGTTGAACAATTTTTGAATGATTTAAGAAGCGTTGTTTCTGAACTAGAGCATATGCGTATTAACCTAAGGATGTCTTCCCAATATGTTAGATTAAAAGGGTATAACGACTTCTGTACCGAGACTATATCGTTGTTAGAAACTTTTTTAGGGCCTGAGGATAGAAAGCGACCTTGGTTTTCTGCTATTGTTGATTCTATAAAGCGAGAACAATCTTTCCAATCGTATATCAAATTAAATCCTGTATGTAAACTTGAATTTATTGCTGACTATGGGTTTCTTATGGACATCATAGATGCAATAGAACGTGATGTTAGAAGAGTTGTGTTATATGCAGGAGCAGAACATACTTGTAACTCAAGATGTGACTTAAGTGACACTTACGGAGAAATGGGAAGAGTAATTGAGGAAGCAGGTACCAGGATATCGTTGCCATGGGAAGATGAAGATTTTTCAGACGATATACTTTCTTCCGATGAACTAAGAAGGATATTATACTCAAACGTCATAAAAAACAAGTGAAAAGAATATTTTTTTGAGCAAGTACAATAGCAGAAGGAAAAATAATATTGGACATTTTCCTGAAGATTTCATATTTGAGCTCAATAAAAAAGAGTTTTTAAATTTGAGATCACAATTTATGACCTCAAATAAAGGATCAGTGCTAAGGTGCATGCGTTAGGCCACTATCTTTTTATATTGAAGGGCCTTGTGAAAAGGCCCTGTTTTTTTAACTTAATCCACAGCTAGCCCTTCTTTGTATTTTTACTCCCTTTAAAAAATATTTTTAATTTTTTTCTGAATTCAAGGTCTAAAACAGTTTGAGCGCGTTTTCAAAAGTCAAGTGCAACCGTTGTTAAAAAATTAATATTGTAAAACCCATTAACAAGCTCTTGCCAATATTTTATATTTTTCTATTTTCATAATTTCCTTGAGGAAGACTTCTTTTGGTGTCATGAATTTAAGTCTTTTTCTCGGCCTGTTATTCAACAGATCCTGAATTCTGATAATCTCTCTTTCCGATACCCTCGTAAAATCTGTTCCTTTTGGGAAAAACCTTCTTATTAGCCCATTTGTATTCTCATTTA
>JAJXWI010000065.1 GCA_021781705.1 bacterium
GATGGCTCATCAGGCAAGCTTATGGGTTCAGAGACAAGGATTACTTCATTCTCAAAATCTATAACCTTCCAAATACTAAAATTGAGGCTGTTTTATGATAGTTACTTTTCATTTCGGCGAAGAGGCGACATTCTTTAGTCATGCGCTTTAGCAAGGCGCCGTAAAGCGCCGCAATGCTGTACGTACTTTGCTAGTATATGGAGGGACGAGCTCCGTCTCGTCCGACTAGTAACGGTTCCGCCGAAGCGGGTGCCCTCCATCTCATTCACCAGAATTTGACAGTTGAAGATTATTGTTCATATTTTCAAACTTAACAAAAAGCGCAATACTATGATCTTCGAGTTGCTTTCTCCTTAATAATATATATTTTTCTATTTCTAGCAGTTTTAGGGCAAAGCCCGACAAACGGCCAGAGTGATTGCTTATTATGAAACAAGAAGACTACAAATACATTTTAATAAATGGGATTAATATTGCTTATACCGATCGAGGATCGGGAAGACCTATTGTTTTTGTGCACGGATTTGCCTCTTTCTCTTTTACATGGTTTAAACTTATTGAAAATCTTCCTGATACCTGCAGGTTCATCACACTAGATTTGAAGGGGTTTGGCTATTCGGAAAAAGCCTATGATGACAACTCTCCATTTAGCCAGTCTATTATAGTAAAAGAGTTCATTGCCAAACTGGATTTAAACGACATAATTCTAGTAGGACATTCAATGGGTGGGGAAATTTCTATTCTAAGCTTATTTGACGATAGTTTTAGGGAAAAAGTTTCAGCTCTGATTCTTATTGACAGCGCCGGCTTGTTTGAGAAAGTGCCTGGATTTGTGGAAGAGATTTCTAGACTATCCCCTGATAATCCTATATTTAACATCATAGATGACAGAGAGTTAACATTATATGTGCTTTTTCAAATCTTTTATGATAAGGATAAAATCACCGAAGAAGTCCTTTCAGAATACAGCAATCTTCTGAGTTTAAAAAACTATAAAAACTGCCTTATTTCTGCCGCGAAGCACATTGGCATAGCAAATGAAAGATTTTTCAGGCAGAAGATTCAACAACTTCAAATTCCATCGCTCGTTATATGGGGAGAAAAAGATGAAGTAATCAATGTTAGTGATGCAGATATATTCAGGAAAGACTTAAAGGCCGAACTTGTCACTCTCCCCGAGTGCGGGCACTCGCCACAGGAAGAAATGCCAGTGGAAACAGGAGCGGTCATTTCCAAATTCTTAAGATCTTTTGAGCGTAATAATACTTCTCACCATGAAAATGACAATCCATCTATTTCGAAAGAAAAAAAACAATATGACACATCTTTGATGCCTCATCAAATTACAAAACTTAAAATGAGGACTCTGGTTGATCGCTGGTCTCTCGGCTCTATCCTCCTTATTCTAATAATAAAGATCCTTCAAGGATTAAGAGTGATGGGACTTAAAACTAAGGAAAATGGCTGGCGCATAGTAACTGGCACCTTCTTAAGGAATGAACAATCAAAATTTATGCTTGCAAGTTTCAGGCTTGATTACTCTAATGGTTTTTCTAAACCTGCAAATATAGATGATGCGAAGTTAATAATAATTAAAAGACTTTCAGAATTCCTGAGAAAAACTCCCGCAACTCATTGGGCCCTTTCGTGGTCTTTATTTAAAACAAAAAGGGCTCAGCTCTTCTTTACAGATATCGTAGAAGCCGAGTTTGAAAAAGATGGACACCTGAAAAAGCTTACACCTTATTTTGACCAGACACGGCCGACATTTTCCATGCTCACGGATGCGATGATACAGGAAACATTAAATAAATTAATGGTCTTTTTTAATTACTATCAATCAGGGAAAAAAAGCGACCATTTAAAAGCCTGGCTTCTCTTAAAAAAACTGTTGCATTGGTCTGAAAAAACTACAAAGATATCACATTCAGGCAAACAGGAATTGAAGTGCATGGTCAGGAGAATTCTAAACGCATCACTGATTCATTTTGATACAGTAAAAAGCAGTAGTTCAAATATTTTATCCATCGAAAGATTAAAGGTTCCAAATACAAGGTTATGTAAACATCCGGGATTCGGCCTTTTAAACATCAAATGCCGCTTCATTGAAAATCTATCTGAGTGTGATATGTGGGTACAGTATCATCATGTACCTGTAGATGGTCTTCCTATGCAGGAAATAATGCAGGAATTGAAAAAAGAATTTGGAGAAAAGGGGGGCATAAAATATCCTTCATTAAGCACTCTTGTATCTAAGCCAGAAACTTTTTATTTTGGCAATAAATTATTTAGAGCAAGAATATTCGTTAATTTTGAAAAATTCATGCGCTTTAGAAAATATTTAAATACGGCATACTACAATCAACTGAATGGAACCGCAACGGTAGCAAGTCTGGTAATTTGGGGAATAAGTCAACAAAAATTCTTTAACAATTTAAAGTATCTTTTTCCTGTTGACACTAGGACTTATGCAGATTTTCCCAAAGATAGAAATCTTAGCATCCTGGCCATCAGACCCAAAAAGTTTTTCAACTCGCAAAAACCTTTCGAGGGTTTTCTGAAATATCAGCACGAATTCAATAGAAAACTTTTCCTCGCGCGAATCGAAAAAAATGAAACCCACGAATTCTTTGAACTTATCTCTATGCTTCATCCTTCTATGAGCTATATATTTAATAAAATTTTCCCGAGAGCAATCGGAGAGGCCATAGGCACTTCCGGCATTACTATATTGAAAGATGCAGAGATGTTTGTGACCCCTTCGACCGATATTCAAAGGCATGGCTTTATAGCCATTGGGAAAATGAATAATTTAACCGAGGACGGAAGACTAATGGGAACCGTAAATATATGCGGAAATAGAGAGCAGATACACGAATATATCATAGCAGTTAACAACATTGCCGCCAATCTTCCAAAAATGCTCAATATTCCATTTGAAGATTAACTCGTTATTTTAATAATACCATTATAAAAAGAAAAAGTGAAATATTTCACGATTGCGAATATTCATCCTATCGGTATAATTGCTACGAAAGCGTTTTGATATTCTTGCTTATTCTTGCAGGAATTATTGAATACGAGGATTTCAAAAGTGTCGATAATAAAATTAACAAAAAAAACGCAGCAAAATTCCACGACAAATGGAGTGAAATATAATAACCTGCTGCCCATAAGCAAGGAGGTGTGAACGTAACAAAGGGGGCCGGCTTGAGGAATTTATTGGTTAGTGTTGATGTGCAATTTCCCATTGTTCCTTTTGCCTGGCGGTAGAGTGTGATAATTTATAACCTACTAGCGCTTTATGGTTTTAGCCTAGTATCAATTAAGGCATGAAAAATGAGTATGTTTAAACTTATGTTATTTGTCGGTTTGTCTTTACTGTGCGGATTAGTTGGTGCAAACCCTAATCACTCGAGTGTGACTCTAGGGGTGAAAACTGATGGCAATAAAACACCAACTTTGCCGGTCCTAATTAATTCTTCTGGGATGGGGAGTGATGCATGGTATCAAATTCATTGGAAAGTAAAATCTTTTAATAAAGATATAAAACAAGATATAGTTAACTCATTAAAATTGGGAACTCCTGATCATGAATTTCGTGGAGAGTTGGATATGAATGAGGTACTTGTTACTTCCATTGATTTTTTGAAATGGCCGCCAGAGAAAGATCGTAGTTATTATTATGAATGCACTTGTCAATTTGTTGACTACGATGGTGACGACCCGGAAGGAACTACTGCTGAAGAACCATCCCTTGATGAGAATTTTGCAGAGGTCAATGTTCATTTGCAGTGCTCTTGGGATATAGCTAAGGGTACCCCCAAAGTAACGATTTCGTCTGATGGGACGTATGATAAGGATAAAGTAGATAGCTTCGACGTTACCTTAAGTGACGAAGAAGGTACCGAAAATATTAAGTCTATTAGTGTAGACATAGGAAAAGTACTACCACCAGAAGTAGTTAGTAATAAATAAGTTATTTCGCAACCAGTTTAGAATAACATCTCATCAATATAATGTTTTATATTTTAATTTATTTTATGGAGGTTTGAAAAGTGCTTACTCTTAAATTTATGTTACTTTCAGGTTTGTTTCTACTCTGCGGATTAGTTAACGCAGATATGAAAGCAAAGGTCGATGAAACTATTAGATTGTATCAAATAAAACAGGTAGGGAATGATAATTTACCACGGTTAAATTGTTCAATTGATTCACTCTTAATGGGCTGTGATGATGCGTATGAGATTTATTGGAATGTAAAAGCATATTGTGCCAATGCTAAGCAAATGAAATCCATCTTAAAAACAGAAAAAATGAAAGATCAACAAAATGTAGACTTAGTAACCCAAATAAAAGATGGCCTAGCAGTGTCCTCTGATGAAGCAAACAATGTAGTGGCCTCAGGTCTAGAAAACTTAGTACTCGATTATGAATTTCAAGGAAGTTCGCTTATTAAGTACGCAAAGAGGTCAACTCTTGTTTTTGAAAAATGGCCAGAAACGACTAATGGCGCGTATGTTTATATCATTAACTACAAAATTTGGCAATGGGCAAATCTATCCAAAAAGGTTGATCTAGCTAATTTTACAGTCAAAATGTGTTGCTTCTTGAATCCAGCTACAAAAGGTAAACTGGTGCAAATATTTACTGGTGATGACGAAAATGGTGAACCTGGAAAGTATAATAGTGAGATATTGGATAAGCTCGAGTTTCTTCCTGAAACTACTAATGCGCCTATTAATTCTTTTCTTATAAAACTTCATAAAAAAGGAGTACTGCCACCAGATCAATCATCCTCAGAAAATCGTGGACGCCAGGTTATTCCTCTGCCGCCACATCGCCAAAGCAAGTAGCCAATATAATATTTATCGATATGTTTGCAACTCGTACGTGATATCCCAAAATCCATGGGGGGCTTGTAATGTTTTAGAAAGCGCTCCCTGGATTTTTTAAACAATTAACAGTGGATTTAAAAATACAAGTACATTGCCTTCCTTATTTGAACGTGTAGGGTTTCGCTCCGTCAAAACCGTTTTTTTTGAGTTTTGCAATTGTCTTTACAGAAAAGAAAATCAAGGAGTAGGAATTTTAAATGAAAGATAACCTCGAATTTTGCGAATTTAAAAGCAGTATGGAATTTTCTGGAATGCTTAGCGAGCTTTTAAGCGCATTACCGTTTCAGTACTGCGTAAATGATGATCTGGAAACGACAACCACACTTTACAGAATTTATTACGAAACTGAAAGCGAAGGCAAAGAACTCATAAAAGTTCTCTGTGAAAATTTAGATGAGTGGAGAAAATTGGGAATTGAATGTTCGGAACCATATTTTAGTTCAATAAAGAACGAAGATTGGATGGAGGTCTGGAAGCGTTATTTTAAAGTTCTTAAGATAACCCCAGGTCTTGTGGTTAAGGCAAGCTGGCTTGAGTATATTCCGACAGGAAATGAGAAAATCATAGAGATAGACCCTGAAATGAGCTTCGGAACTGGCAGCCACGAAACTACTCAGTTTTGCATGAAAGCCATTGAAAGATTATCTGATGCATTAGACAAATCCTTTTTGGACGCCGGATGCGGTTCTGGAATATTGGCGATAACAGCTGCGCTCTGCGGGTTCAGACCTATTTATGCATTTGATAACGACAAAGAATCCATGGAAACGACAGTGAACAATCTCGCCAGAAATAACATAAAAGAGAAGGTCAATTTTTCAGTTTCAGACATAGCCGGATACAGCCCTGAAATGAAATTCGGCGTGGTTGCCGCTAATATCATTTCCGGTGTTTTGATCGATAATTGCTCCAGATTAAAAAGCTGGGTTAAGCCGGGCGGCTATCTTATTCTCGCGGGAATTTTGAAGAGCGATTATGCCGACATAAAGAAAGTTTTTGAAGATAGCGAATTTACTCAAATATTTTCAGATACAGAAAAAGAATGGACAGGCGGAATTTTTCAGAGGCAATTAGTGCTTAGCAAGTAACAATTAATATGATAACAAGAGTCAAATTTAAAGGGAAAGTTTTAGTGATTGGATGCGGGTATGTTTCCCGCTGTACTATTCCATTACTTCTAAAGCACCTGGATATGCCTTTCAATAATATCACGATTATTGACTTTGCCGATAATCGTAACTTTATCAGGGAAGCATTAAGTCAGGGGGTTAATTATAACATCATAAAAATTACCCGCGAAAATATGCACTCTATTTTAGCAAAGCATGTTAAAAGCGGAGACATCATTATCGATCTGGCATGGTATATAGAATGCTGTGAAATCCTGCAGTGGTGTTACGACCATAATGTAAGCTATGTAAATACTTCAGTTGAAGATTGGCTTCCTAATGAAGGTGTCGAAAGTAAAACGCCTCAGGAAAGGACGTTGTATTTTCGTCACATGGCTATTCGCAAGATGGTCAAAAAGTGGAAGGATAAAGGCCCTTCGATGGTTGTTGAACACGGAGCCAATCCCGGAATGGTATCTCATTTTACAAAATTGGCTTTGTGTGATATTGCACTCAAAATCATGTTGGAAAAGCCTGAGGATCCTCGCTCCAAGTTGTTTCCTGACCTGTTGTCTGCCGGTAATTTTCCCGCCATTGCCCAATTGACTGGAACAAAAGTCATTCATATCAGCGAACGTGATACGCAGATTATCAACCGCCCAAAAGAACCAAATGAATTTGTAAACACGTGGAGCGTTGAAGGCTTTTACGAAGAGGGCATAGCTCCCACCGAAATGGGATGGGGAACGCATGAAAAAACATTGCCTCTTAATGCTTATACGCACATAGAAGGTCCTCAGAATCAGATTTGCCTTGCGCAATGCGGCATAAAAACTAAGGTGCATTCCTGGGTCCCGTCCGGAGAAATAACTGGCATGGTTGTCCGGCACGGAGAGGCGTTTACCATTTCAGATTACCTTACGGTAAGAGAAAAAAATAAAATTATATACCGGCCGACAGTTCATTATGCTTACTGTTGTTGTGACGCGGCTATTAATTCTATACATGAATTGGAAATGCGCAATTTTAGCCTTCAGGATAGGCTGAGAGTAATGACGGATGAAATAGTCAGCGGCAGTGATGAGCTGGGAGTTCTTTTGATGGGACATGATTTCAAATCATGGTGGTGCGGCAGTTTGTTGGGGATAGATGAGGCTCGAAAGTTAGCGCCTGGCCAAAATGCTACTACACTGCAGGTTGCAAGCTCGGTCATGGCTGCAGTTCTCTGGATAATAGAAAATCCGCGAAAAGGTTTTTGTGTGCCGGACAATTTGCCTTATGAAGAAATTATTGAGTCTGCCATGCCGTACCTCGGTGAACTTGTTTCACGCCCGGTAGATTGGACTCCGATGAAAAATCGCAGAGAACTCTTCACTAATTTCAATGGAGATAAGAAACCGCAAAAAACGGTTAAAGAAGAAGAGCTGTGGCAGTTTGAGTCTTTTCTAGTCAAATAGAAACTCAAGTCTCAAAATTTAGAATTAAAAAAACGATAAAGAGTTAGTATTTGAACTTCATGAGAGTAGAACTGCTAATAGCTGGTATCTTTTTGCAGATACTGAAAATTGTAAAAACTCTATTTATCCAGTAGAATATGGAAGAAATCCTAGAAGACCAAAAGATATTTATTGCAAAGAATCATTCCTCTTTTGTATTGATCAACAAATAATTAAAAGAGAAAAAGAAATGTTGAATATCGAAAAAGAAGAAATATCCAAAGTTGCTTTTTTATGGTTTATGGGATTTTTTTGGGGGTTTGGTGATGCCATTAGGCTTGTTGCTATAAACACTATGCTGGTAAAAAGATTGGGCATAGAATACTTGCCATTTATGTATATCTGCATAGGAGCTTTTTCTGGAATAGGCTCTCTCTTATATCTTAAATTTGCAGACTTTGTAAGAAGAGATGTTTTGTTTTTATTATTTTCTGCTGGTACTGCCATAACTTTGATTCTTGCCAGAATTTTTATGCCTGAGGATATATTAGGAATAGAAAGCACAGGCAAATTAATATTTTTTTTGGGGATAATTTTTATTATTCATGGGGTGGGATATTTTACGCTTAATACTCAACTGTGGACAATTATAAATGATGTTATAAGGCCTGTTCAAGGGAAGAGAATTTATCCCATAATAAATTTGGCCGTTCCAGTAGGCGGCATTGTTTCTGGAATATTTGGCTCTTTGTTAATCTCCATTACTGGAGTTGCAAATTTAATATTGCTTTGGGGCGGATGTTCTCTTTTTCTATTTTTTCTAATACTGTTTTTCAGAAAAAGATATGGTGTTGAATTGAGGGGCAAAGAGAGGAAGAAAAGTCTCCAGCCTGAACAAAATATTGGAGAAGAGGAGCGAAATGCTATAAGATACCTTATTAAAACACCATTTATGTATGTCCTTATTATTGTCGCTGTTGCATTTTGGATTGTAGGATCTATGGCAGATTTTCAATATACAAAAATAATGAATGCTTCGTTCGTAACGGAAAAATCTTTAGGGCTATATTTTAGTTGTTACACCCTAATTTACAGCATATCAGCGATACTAATACAGCTGTTTTTTGCGGGATCTTTCGTAAAACGGATAGGGGTAGAGCGGGGACTGTCTGTTTTGCCTGCCGTAAGCATATTGGGAGGCGCTGGAATATTAGTTAGCTTTTCTTTTATTTTTGGCTTTCTGTTAAGATACATGTGGGATGTTGTTGGTATGTCGATACAAGCAAATGCGTTCCAGTTGACACAGAATGCTATTCCTGGAAGATTGAGAGGGCGAATAAGGGGAATTATAGATGGAATTATTAATCCGGGAGGAAGCATTATTGGCGGGCTTCTGATCCTTTTTTTAAATAGATACATTAACCACGTTGAGTCTAATGCGGAGCTTATAACAATACTACTGATACTTTTCGCAGTATTTTGGATTGTCTCTGCAATAATAGGACATAAGCTCTATATATCAGCGTTAATTAGTAACCTGAAAAGTGATGATAAAGAAACCGCTTTCGACGCCATTGAATCATTGGGAGAACCTTTTTGCAGGAAGTCGTTAAATACGTTAATAGAATTGGTGAAATCAGAAAATGTAGATTTTAGGAAAAGGGCTTTGTTATCGCTTCCATTAACTTATAATCCTTGTGTCCATGAAGTTATACGTAAATACATTAATGATGATAATGAGATAATAAGAGATGCAGCAATAAGTGCAGAAAAATTATTCTCAAAGAATTATCGAGTGAAACAACAAAAATTCAACCTTTGATTCAAGTCCTGATATTTATTCCTTGCCTCCATTTTTTGTAAGTATTAATGAGCCCATTTGTTGAGGTGTCATGTGAATGAACCTTTTCTTTACCATTAAGTTCAGGAAGTATTTTGCCTGCAAGCTGTTTGCCTAACTCAACTCCCCACTGGTCGAAACTATAAATATTCAGAATAACGCCTTGAACAAAAATCTTGTGTTCATACATGGCAATTAAACTTCCTAATACTCTCGGAGTTATTTTTTTAACCAGGATAGAGTTTGTAGGTCTATTCCCTTCAAAAACTTTGAAAGGTACAATTTCAGATACATCCTCTGGATTCTTGCCCATTTTGATAAATTCATCTTCGACTTGCTTCCTGGTTTTTCCGAAAGCTAAAGCCTCTGTCTGTGCAAAAAAGTTGGATAGAAGTTTTTCATGATGGTCTCCTATCATGTTATGAGAAACAGCAGGAGCTATGAAGTCGCATGGAATAATCTTGGTGCCCTGATGGATAAGCTGATAAAATGCATGCTGCCCGTTTGTTCCTGGTTCCCCCCATATAATCGGACCAGTTTGGTAATCAACTTTTTTCCCGTTGCGGTCAACACTCTTGCCATTGGATTCCATATTTCCCTGTTGGAAATAAGCTGAAAAACGATGCATATACTGATCATAAGGAAGTATTGCTTCAGTTTCCATGCCGTAGAAATTATTGTACCAGATGCCTATGAGTGCTATGATAACAGGCAGGTTGTCTTTGTATTGTGTCTGAGCAAAATGCTTATCCATTTCGTGCGCGCCCTGGAGGAGTTCAATAAAATTATCAAACCCAATACTAAGTGCAATAGATAGTCCTATGGCGGACCATAGAGAATATCTGCCCCCGACCCAATCCCAGAATTCGAACATATTTGCGACATCTATACCGAAATCAGCTACTGCCTTGCCATTAGTGGATAATGCCACAAAGTGTTTGGCTACTGCTTCTTTATCCTTTGCCTCGGAGAGAAACCAATCCCTGGCGGTATGGGCGTTGGTCATTGTTTCCTGAGTCGTAAACGTTTTTGAAGCCACAAGGAAAAGCGTAGTTTCTGGAGAAAGTGTCTTGAGCGCTTCAACAATATGCGTTCCATCTACATTGGACACAAAATGAGAATTGATAGTGCTTATTTTATACTTCTTGAGCGCTTCTGTAACCATTACAGGACCAAGGTCTGAACCGCCAATACCGATATTTACAATATCTGTGATTTTCTTCCCCGTATATCCTGTCCATTCTCCACTGTGAATTTTTAAACAAAATTCTTTCATTTGCGACATGACTGCGTTAACTTTAGGCATCACATCTTCGCCATCTACAATAACCGGAGTATTACTGCGGTTGCGAAGAGCAGTATGCAACACCGCGCGTCCTTCAGTTCTATTGATTTGCTCGCCTCTGAACATTGAATCAGCGGCTGATTTAAGGTCAATTTCCCTAGCAAGTGCTAGGAGGCAATCAAATATTTCATCGGTAATCAAATTTTTTGAAAAGTCTAAAAGAATGTCCTCGCCGAAGTAACGAGAAAACTTATTAAACCGGTCTTTGTCTTTTTCAAAAAGATCCTTCAGTCTATTTTTTTTGTTGCTTTCAAATTTATTAGCCAGGTTAGACCAGGCAATAGTTTTTGTCGGATTTACATTTTTTAACATAAAAGACTCCTGCTTTTAACGTAAGTGACACAGTGATTAAGCTGATTTTACTTGATTTGTCAAAATATTGCAATTATTATGAGAATAGAACATTCATAAATCAAAAATTAATATAAGGTAAACATTATGCCTACATATGAATATAAATGTGTGAATTGCGGTCATAGTTTTGAACTCTTTCAAAGCATGGCGGCAGCTCCGATTTCAGATTGCCCTAAATGCTGTAAGGATACTTTAAAGAGATTAATAGGTACCGGCGGCGGAATAATTTTCAAGGGTTCGGGTTTTTATCATACAGACTATCGTTCTTCTTCATATCATAAGGCCTCAAAAAGTGATAGTCCGGTAGTTTCTGTTCCTGTTGACAATAAAACTTCCAGCAGTGAGAAAAAGAAAGACTAATTCAACGTTTATTCACTTTAGACAATCAATATTTAACATCTCAATTATAAGGAGTTTGCAAAATGATGATTAAGTGTAAAAACTGCGAAGGAGAAAGCCCTGTAGGCAGCATATTTTGCAGAAATTGCGGATCAAAGCTTGACATGGGGGATCTTGACAGAAATATGAAGAAGCGTCTAAAAAATAAAAAGAACTTTCATTTTTTATCGCGTTTTTTCAGAATTATTCTGGTGCTCTTCTTTCTTGCGGCCGCTTACGGAGCGTACCTGATTTTTGAGCCAGTGAAATATTTTAGGCCAATTACAGCTATGACTAAAGATCAAGAGTCTTCTGCGATGGCATTATACGATAAGATAGATAGGGGGGGCGCCCCTGGAACTTCTTACAAGTTCACGAGTGACCAGCTTAGTTACCTGGCAGCAAGGATTTTTACGAAAAAAGACAGCTCAATAACTGTATCTTTTCCAGAAAATAAATATTTCGGATTTACCATTACTAAAAATTTGATTAGTTATTCTTCCGTGAATCTGAATGTCAGAGTTACTGCTGTTTGTGAACTGACTATTGAAAGTGATAAAAGAGGAAAAAGTGCTTTGACAGCTAACCTAAAATATCTGAAACTTGGCGAGTTAAAATTACCAGAATGGTACAACCAGCTGTTTGTTGGAGATTTTACACCTTACAAATCAAGCAGAAAGGTGGAAAGTTTTTTGAGCAAAATTGATGAAATAAAAATTGAAAACGGACAACTCGAGATAGTTTCGAAGATGTGATGATATATATATGCGCGGCACTGAAGCATACCTTGTAAAAATAAGCGGAATTGTTACAGGTGTCGGTTTTCGGTATTCGACTAGGGCTTTCGTGTCTCAGTTTTCTGAAGTAAAAGGATACGTAAAAAATGTATGTGAAGGAGAGGTGGAAGTACGTATTCAAGGCAAGAAAGAACATCTTGAAGTAATTCTTGCATGGCTCAGACGCGGTCCGTCTCACTGCAGAATTGACGAAATAAAAATCAATCCTGTACCCATTTCCAGTGAACTGGCAAATTTCAGTATAAAATAATTAATTTTATGGAACATTCTAGTTTATCGCACATTTTATTTGCCTTTCTTGCTTTTCCCATCTTGGGGGTAATTTGCGGAATTTTGTCGGGCATGCTAGGTATAGGCGGAGGTATTGTTGTCATACCTGGGCTTTTTATATTGCTAGTTTGTTTTGGAATTCCCGGAGAACATCTAATGCACTTTGCCATAGGTACGTCCCTTGCAATAATGATGTGTACTTCCACGGTAAATGCTTATTCTCACTCAAAAAGGCATAACGTTATCTGGCCCCTCCTAAAAATTATGGTTCCGTTCGCGGTTGTTGGAGTGATTGCCGGAGCATTTTTGATGAGCCTATCCAGCAGCAGAATTCTTAGTCTATCTTTCGGGTTCTTTCTTCTGGCAGTCTCTTTGGATCTCTTTTTTGGCTTGTCAAGGAAGATCCTGCCCGTTCATGTAAAAATCAAAAAGGGACTTTTCCGCGCTATTGGTCTTGCTGTAGGAGTTTTTTCAGGGCTTCTTGGAATAGGCGGAGGGGCTCTCTACATTCCTCTCTTTTTCTATTGTAGAATAAATGCTAGAAGATGTGTTGGTACAAGCGCTGTCCTTGTTCTTCCAGTTGCTTTTGTTGGAGCTTTAGTTTCGGCTTTCAGTATGGGGCAAGTACAGGGTGTTTCACTTTCCTTAGGCTTTATATATATGCCGGCTTTCGTTTTGGTAGCCATCTTCAGCATTATTGGTGTTCCGATAGGCGTGAGACTGCTTTCAAGATTGTCCAATGAAACCGTAAAGAAAGTGTTTGCGGCATTTCTTGCTATAGTCGCACTTAATATGATTACATGGACTAGGTTTTAAACTCGAATTTCTTTCCTAATGTTTTTTGAAAGATTGAAGAGCATCCTAAAAGTATAGCTGCTCTATTGACTTTTAAGTTTAATTCTATATTAATGGAAAGAGTATTAAGATGTAGTCTTAAAATTCGAATTTTATTTTATTATAGATATAATCTACACCATAGATATGAGTAATTCAGTGGTCAGATTATAAGTTATCGGAATAGCTGTTTAGTCTAATAGCCAATAGTTCATGAAAAGTAAATTTATTGTCATATTGTTATTATTTTTAATGATTAATCTTGAGGGTACAACTAGGGTGAGTGCAGACAATATCAAAATCCAACGGGCATTTGATACTGGAATATTCAGTACTTGCATTGCTCAGGATAAAGATGGATTACTCTGGATTTCTGCCGCCGGGCCAGGACTATTCTGCTATGATGGAAATGAATTTTAAAAAGTAAAAATAATAGGAGATGAAAATACATTTCCT
>JAJXWI010000066.1 GCA_021781705.1 bacterium
ATTGCAGAAACGGGCGCATCCAATTGTGAGAATGGGCCTCTGTCGCTCGTCGCAACAATTGGATCAAAGAGCCCGTGACTGTTATCATATTAATTTCACTTTCCATTTGGGAGAAGAACCAAAAAATCTCAATTTAACCGAATGTTTTTGAATTGGGGCATAAAGTGGGATATAATCTGTAGTCATATAAACTTGAGAAGGCTTTCATGCAATACATAGTAAAAATAAATGATAAAGAATATGGGCCGGTTACCGAGGATGTTCTTCACGGATGGGTAGAGGACGGTCGTGTTCTTTTTGATACGCAGGTGCGTAATTCAATGATGAGGGTTTGGAAAAATGCCGCAGAGTTTCCATTCCTTGGAACCGCCTTTGAAAAGCAAAGCAAGAAATTTAGTGAAGGCGTAAACGCATATGTTTCTCATGTCGGCAGCGTAACTCAAGCTATTAAGATTAGAAGTCCTTTAATCATGGAAGAAAAAAAAGACCAAAAGAAAAGCTTCGGATTTAAAAACAGGCTTTTTCCTGACAGAGCTATGGTTTCTCTAAGATTTAAGGCTGGAATGATAGACCTATCTGTAATTGTTTTAATTTTTATCTTGTCTTTTATTTTTTGGACTTATTTTGTTTCCCGTCATGGTGTCAGCCCGAATTTTGCGGCGTATGCTTCTTTTGTGTTATGGTTCTCATTATCTCTTTTGTATTTTGCCGTATCTATCGGAGTTTTTGCTCAAACTCTAGGGATGTGGTATCATGGAGTTATGCTGGTGAGGAATGGAGACGGTGCGGAAGAAGTGTACTTGCTGAGAGCTTATATTTATGCTTTGTTGATTCTTATCATTGGTATATTTTCTCCATTGTTTAATTTTATAGGCGGGAAAAAACGATCTCTGCATGATTTTCTTACCGATACGCAAGTTGTAAAAATTGCCGCCAAAAAATCCGAATGACATAATTTTTTACATATATTATTTGCAAGTTTTCAAAGATAATTTATATTTACCAGCTCCGTTGTTGGTATAATTGTGTCCGGCATTGGATTTTATTATGTTTTAAAGATTTAGTAACTTTTTAGTATATTTTTAAGGAGAATGTTATGCACGCAGTAATAGCTACTGGCGGAAAGCAGTACAGAGTAGAGCCAGAAGCAATAATTGATGTTGAGCTTTTGGGCGGCGAAGCCGGAGAAAAAGTTGAATTTAATGAAGTTCTTGCTGTTGGAGAGGGCGTTGACCTCAAGATTGGCAATCCTACAGTAAAAGGCGCAAAAGTAGAAGGCGAAATCGTTAAGAACTTCCGCGGCGAAAAACTGATTGCTTTCAAGTTCAAGAGACGTAAAGGATATCACAAAACAAAAGGGCACAGACAAGATCTTTGCCGAGTAAAGATCTCAAAAATAATAGCTTAATATTTAGCAAGTAAGATATTCAAAGGCGCAATTTTTATTGCGCCTTTTTTGTGGTTGAAGTAGTAGCTTTACTATTGTATAAAGCCAGGGTTGGTGCGGAGTTTGTTGTATAAATCTGTTACGGCATTTTCTAGTGCTTTGTTTGTCAGCGCCGTGTACATACTGCAGTCGGCGTAGGGGCTGTACATCCATTGAACAGTATAATCTTCTTTTTCAGAAGAGTATTGCCACAGGACATTTTGATTTTTATCTTTCAGGCAGAGAGTAATCGACACGCAATTAAATGATGTGCCCATTGGCGCTCCCAGAGTCCATAATATATAACTGAAGTAGGATGTTCCATATGAAAATCTTCTCCCCGTGTAAAGCAAGGAATTGATTTGCCCTTCCAGTGTGTAGTCTGATTTGTATTCTCCAGGCGTATTGCTGAAAATTACATCCTTGAATAATTTTGAGTTCTGAAAATTAGTGGATGCCGCCCTTGCCATATCTATCGAGGGATTGAAATCGAAAGAACTTATCGAAGTAAACCATGTCGCCTTCTCTGGATATTCATATTTTCCATAACCAAATGGAGCGATGGGGAGCATATATAAAAAGTACAGATTTAAATTTTCAGCTTTCGGCCTATTGTCGTTAAACGGCAAAACCACGACTATTTTATTTGTGAGTGGAACAAGTGAAGCTTCCTTTGTTTGTAATGTCCCGATTTCCGGATAAATAAAACTTTTGCTTCTGCATCCGGCAATAAGAATTGCTGTCAGTATTAGAATGAATTTTGATATAAATTTTTTATTGTTTCGTCTCATTTTTAGTCTCCAGTTAGGTTTAAAATTTTCTATTCCTTATCTCATTGTATAATGGTCTTCCCTAAAATGAAGGGCTGTTATTGAAAAACATATACCCGATTGCCTTATGATACCGGTTTGAAAGCCTTGAAGGTTTGTTATAAGGTAGTGAAAACTTTAAATTATATTTTCATATGTTTTCATTTTTTAACGATATTAAATACAGAGAACCTTTATTCAGACCGCCATCAGAGGCTGACAGCCTGATTTTTCAGATATCCTATGGATGCCCTCATAACAAGTGTTTATTTTGCCCCATGTACAAAGGGGTTAAATACGGAGTCAGGCCGGTTGAAGAGGTTACCTGTGAAATAGAAAAGGCATCTCTTCGAAGGCAGGATGTAGCCAGGATTTTTCTTGCTGACGGGGATGTGATGAATCTTGACTTTGACTATCTTCAAAAAATTCTGAAAACTTTAAATAATTGCTTCCCTAAATTAGCTAGAGTATCTGTTTATGCTAATGGTTCTTCCATTCTTAGTAAAAGCTCTTCTCAGCTTGAGGGGCTTAAAGAATTAAAACTTCATACTCTTTATATGGGGTTGGAGTCAGGAGACGAGAATGTTCTCAACCTTGTTAAAAAAGGAGAGACGGCAAAAGAAATGACGCAAGCTGTTATTCTGGCGCAGAATGCCGGACTCAGAATGTGTGTTTTTGCGCTTCTCGGGATTGGCGGGAAAAAATATACAAAAAAACATGCTGAGAATACGGCTAAGGTTGTAAACGCCATGGCTCCGCGATTTTTTGCGGCATTAAGATTTATTCAAGTTGCCGGGACAATTATGTATCAGGGCTATGAGCCTCTTTCGGAATATGAATCAATTATTGAACTTCGTGATATTATAGGAAATCTGGAGTTACAAGGAACTGTTTTCAGGGCGAACCATACATCCGTGCCTATCCCAATTTCGGCGAGGTTCCCAAAGGGCAAAACAGAGCTTTTGAATCAACTTGAACTGCTGCTTAATTCTTCAGAGCTTGATAAAAAATCTTCGGGCTTTGTTCCTACCTCACTTTAATATTGTTTCCGACCTCAATATCCAATGAGTACGCATTCAGTAATGGGTTCATTTTTTCTAGCAAATTCTTCGGATTGCAGGAATCCTATTCTTTAATCCATGACTCTTTATGCATTTTACTGATTTTATCAGTGCTCTTACCGCACCACTCAAAAGAGTCCAAATCAACCAATTTTTGAGAATCCATGAAGCTTGTTTTTGCCTGGGCATTGCGCACAGCTGAAATCACCCGATAGCGTAAACCTCTGCAAGTCTCCGCTTGAGGCTATTAGAAAAGTGGGTTACCTTTTTTTGTAAATGTCTTGTCGACGCTTTTAAGTCCTGAAATAAAGTCCTGATATTCTTTGTGATTTGTTTTTCTCTTGCTTTGAAACAGTTTGCTTTGGTATGATATAGTATTTATTGAGGAGATGCTACTTCTTGTAAATGATGTTTTTAGTAATATTATCGATTTTACTACAATCAGACAAACAGATACGGTAACAGTCGATGCCGGTTATTTAAGCGGGAAGGAGATATTAGCGATAGAAAGCAAGAGATGAAAAAAGTTACATGTGCTCATGAAATCCCAACTGTTTTGATTGTACTCGGTGCAACCGGCGACCTGATGAGAAAAAAGATCATTCCGGCGGTCTATCATTTATACTCTAATAAACGGCTGCCAAACTGTTTTCATGTGGTAGGTATAGCAAGACGGGAGATTAAAGAAAACGATTTCCAGGCATATATTCGAACTGAACTTCAAACAAATCTACAAGGTGCTCAAAAAAAAGTGTCAGAGAAAGTTTCTGCACTTTTTAGCTACCATCAGGGAGAATTTAGTGATCTAAAAACCTTTGAGCGACTCAGGAGCAGGCTAGAAAAACTAGATATAGAATGGGCATTGTGCTCTAACAAGCTGTTTTATCTGGCTGTTCCTCCTGTGCATTTTGAAGCAATTTTCAAAAATATGATACGCGCGGGATTTAATATCCCTTGCGGTGGAAAGTTTGGCTGGACAAGGCTTCTCATAGAAAAACCGTTTGGCGATAATGTTAAAAGTGCAAAACAATTGTTCAGGCTGCTCAACAAATACTTCAAAGAAGAACAGCTCTATTTGATAGACCACTATTTGGCGAAGAATATTGTTCAGGCTATTATGCATTTTAGATTTTCCAACAATCTGTTCGAAAAATCATGGGACAATCGTTCTGTCGAGCGAATTGATCTGCGACTGATTGAAACAATAGGTGTCGAAGAACGGGGCGCATTTTATGATGCTATTGGAGCTTTTCGGGATATTGGGCAGAACCACCTGCTTCAGATGCTTGCGGCCATTACCATGGATTCGCCTGGTAAGATTATTGCATCTAGCGTGAGGCGACAGCGGGCAAAAATCATAGAATCATTAAAAAAATGGAATACTGACGACATCCGAAAGCAGACATTTCGCGCCCAATATAATGGTTATAAGTCAATTCTCAATATTCCGGCAGATTCTACTACCGAAACATATTTTAAACTAAAGACAGAGTTGGCAACTCCGGCATGGGCAGGGGTCCCAATCACTCTTGAATCAGGCAAACGACTTCCTACTGCTAAGAAAGAAGTTGTCGTTATATTTAAAGCTCCGAGCATTTGTGGAGGATGTCATTCCGGTATGCGCAATCATAACCGAGTTGTTTTTGAAATTGAGCCGGAGGATAGGATAAGTATTCATTTTTGGACTAAAAAGCCGGGATTTGAACAAGAGCTTGAAGAGCGCACATTTGATTTCTTTTTATACAAACATGCCGAAAAAACACAATATGTGGAAGAATATGCAGAATTGATTTTTAATTGTCTCATGGGCAATCAAACTATGTTTGTTTCAGAACGAGAAGTGTTAGCTCAATGGAAATTTGCCGATCCGATTGTATCAGCCTGGCAGAAAAATGTTGTTCCACTCAATGAATATGCTCCAGATAGCGATGAGATAATTCAATCATCAGTGTATATCGGCAAGAAACAGCCTGTCAAAAAATTGGCTAAGGAAATGGCGATCGTAGGACTCGGCAAAATGGGCGGGAATATGGCGCTTCGCATGTTAGATCAAGGCTGGCGTGTTGTGGGATTTAATAGGTCTCCAAAAGCCGCCGTGGAATTATCAAATGAGGGCTTAGTCCCTGCATATAGTCCAAAAGAAATGACTGAAAAATTACCTGATAAAAAAATTGTATGGCTTATGCTTCCGGCAGGAAGCTCTGTTGATAAATTACTTTTCGGTACAGATGGGCTTGTTAAGTATTTAAAAATTGGAGACACTGTCATTGATGGCGGGAATTCGTTTTATAAAGATACAATTAAACGGGCAAAAAAACTCGCTAAACTTGGTATTCGTTTTTTAGATTGTGGAACCTCCGGCGGGCCAGGTGGCGCGCGTCATGGGGCATCCCTGATGATCGGAGGCAAACGTGAAGATTTTGAAGAAATAGAAAACATGTTTCGTGATCTTGCCCTTCCTGATGGCTATCAGTTTTTTGAAGGAGCCGGGGCTGGACATTTTGTAAAAATGATTCATAATGGAATTGAGTACGGGATGATGCAGGCTATTGCAGAAGGATTTACCATTCTTAAAAAATCCAAGTATAAACTCGATTTGACTCGCGTTTCAGATATATACAATCACGGAAGTGTAATCGAGTCGCGGCTTATTGGCTGGCTAAAAGAGGCATTTGAGGTGTATGGGAAAGACTTAAAATCTGTGTCGAGTTCTGTGGAACAGACGGGCGAAGGGGCATGGACAGTTAATGCTGCCAAAGAAATGAACGTGATGGCTAAAGTGATTCACGAGGCTCTTTTGTTTCGTCTCCGTTCCAAGAATAATCCGAGCTTTACGGGGCAAGTTGTATCAGCATTGCGTGGGCAGTTTGGCGGGCATTATGTCTTGAAGAAAAAATCTTAAAATTATATTTTTCTAAGAACAAAAACATAATATGGATCAATTAAGGAGGTAGAATGTCTTCACTGTTTTTTATTATAATAGCTGCTTTGGTATTTGTTTTGGCTTACAGGTTCTACAGTGCTTTCATAGTTGCAAAGATACTGGTTATAGACGAACACAGGGTTACTCCGGCATTTAAGTATCGGGACGATTTTGACTATTCGCCGACAAACAAATGGGTGCTCTTCGGACAGCACTTTGCGGCGATAGCAGGAGCAGGGCCTCTCATAGGGCCCGTGTTGGCTGCTCAATATGGATTTCTTCCAGGGTTTTTCTGGATACTCATAGGTTCTGTTTTTGCCGGAGCCGTTCATGACATGGTAATACTATTCGTTTCTGTAAGATATGAGGGTAAGAGCCTTTCAGAAATAGCCAACAGGTGTATGAAAAAACACATGAGTTTTCTTACTTCTATCGCCATAATATTTATAATGGTAATATCTATGGCAGGATTGGGCATTCCTGTAGTTAATGCGTTATATCATAGCCCTTGGGGAATTTTCTCAGTAGGCTTGACTATCCCCATATCCCTGTTCATTGGAATATATTTGAAGTATTTGCGAGTTAACAGAATAATTGAGGCTACTATAATCGGTATGGTTTTAATTATTGCAGGAGTTGTTGCAGGGCCGTTTGTTGCAAAAAGTTCATTTGCTCATTTTCTAAATTTCGATGTGAAAACTTTGTCTTGGATACTTCCACTTTATGGCTTTTTGGCAGCGGCTTTGCCCGTCTGGCTTTTTCTTGTGCCTAGGGGGTATCTTTGCACTTATATGAAACTAGGTGTAATGGCTGTGCTTGCCATAGCTATTATAATTCTTCATCCTGAAATAAAAATGCCGGGAATAACTCAGTTTGTACATGGTAATGGGCCGATAATTCCTGGAAGGGTTTGGCCATTTTTATTCATAACTATTGCCTGCGGCGCATTGTCAGGGTTTCATGCCATGATTGCATCAGGTACAACCTCCAAGCTGATATCCAGTGAAAAAGACATAAGAATAATAGGTTACGGCGCAATGATTTGTGAAGGTTTTGTGGCGTTGATGGCTTTAATTGCGGCTACGGTATTGCCAACGTCCGATTATTTTGCTATTAATACTATTCCGCAGGTTTTTGAAAAATTGCACATGGTCCCAATACATGTGGATATGCTGTCTGGAATGGTGCAGGAAAATTTGACTGGCAGACCGGGCGGAGCAGTTTCTCTCGCTGCCGGGATGATTTATGTTGTCTACAAGATAAAATCATTGGATTTTCTTATCCCTTATTTTTATCATTTCCTGATATTATTTGAAGCTTTATTTATATTAACAACTATTGATGCAGGTACTAGGATCGGCAGGTTTTTACTTGAAGATATTATTTCAAAAGTCGGGATAATGGCTACAAAAAAGGAAAAATCTTTTAAAAGCATAATGTTTTTCAGTTTTCTTACCTCTTTTTCGTGGGGATACCTGCTTTATACAGGGCAGGTTTCAACTATATGGCCATTATTTGGAAGCGCCAACCAGATGCTTGCGGCAATAGCTCTAGGCATAGCAACAACTATTATAATAAAAAATGGCAAAACAAAATATGTTTGGGTGACCGTTATTCCCTGGCTATGTGTAACTGTGACATCCATAGATGCTTCAATAGAAAGTATATTAGAAAATTACCTGCCAAATGAAAAATACCTGCTTGCAATTATATCTTTTGCTTTGATCCTACTGATGGCAGGGATAACGATAAACAGTGTTATTTCTTGGATGAGAAGTGTTTCTAGAGGCATGCAGAAGAGCGGGGTAGATATTCCGTAAGCTGTAGTCAAGGTTTACGCCAAGTGGACGAGACGAACCTTCTCCATCCACGTAATGCGTAAAATTATGTTTTAAGTGGAGGGTTACGCTCCGTCGGAACCGCAAAATACTAAAAAAAGAAATCAGCCGCCTTGAGTCTGGTAACATGTTTTACTTAACCTTTACAGAGGGGGAGTGTCAAATTTGATTTTGATTTGAACTTTTTTACTTATGAATATTCAGAAAAAGAGATTACTTGACAGCCTAAGGTTTGCGGGATTTTCCGAATATATCATAAAAGCCTTTTCTGAAATTAACAGAGAGGAATTTGTCAATGAAGAGGATATTGCCTACGCCTGGAGCGATATGCCTCTCCCTTTGGGGTTTAATTCGACAATTTCTCAACCATATACAATAGCGTTCATGCTTAACCTGCTCGAACTTGAAAATAAACCATGTCTAAAAGTATTAGAAATAGGTTCAGGGTGCGGGTACGTCCTTGCTTTGATGAACTCAATTTTGAAAGATTCTAAGTTTTTTGGAATTGAAATAAACAAAGAAGTCGGGAAAAACTCCATTCAGAGATTAAGCAAGTATCAGAATATTTCAATTCTTTTACAGGATGGAAAGAATGGATTGCTCGAAAATGCCCCGTTTGACAGAATACTTATTAGCGCTGCCTGCGAAAGCAACCCTTATTACCTGGTTGAACAGCTTTTCGATTCAGGAGCGATAGTTTCTCCTGTTTTGAACTCAATCGTTAAGATAAAAAAAAGCGGAACAGAAGCTTCAGTCCAGGAATTTCCCGATTTCAGTTTTGTTCCCCTCCTGTAGTGCTTTAAGTTGTTTTCAGACCGCGCGGAAGAGAGTTTTTTAGTTCTTCTCCTAAATGAAATGTGAAAATTACATTACAGCTGTCACGGGCTCTACGATCCAATTGTTCCGACGAGCTCTATGGCACATTCTCACGGCGTGCGTGCAGGCTGCGCTTACAAAAAATTACACCTTATCTTTTTTATTTCCTGTCCTTACTCAAGGGGGTTCACTTCATAATATCGCTTATCTTCTGTAATGCGTAACAACTCCGCAATTGCAACTATTTTTCAAAAAAAGAAAATAAATCTCACAAATAAATAATCTAAAAAATATAATAGCCTTTTAAGATTTATGATACGAAGATACTTTGTAAGCTTATTATTTTACAAAAATTTCCAAAGCCAAACTTAATTATATAAGGAGAAGAAAAGATGAAAAATTTAAGTAATATAGAGATAATTGCAAAAACAACGTATTTTGCAGTTGCTTTAATGACTAAGATTAAAAAATATTATTGCATTTTAGTATGCACTATTATGTGTTGTTTTTGTCAAACAATTTTTTGTGAAGTTCCAAATATGTTGGAAGTATATCCGGGGAAATCTTCCGTGACAATAAACTTGCCATGCCAATATAAACACTTTACTCCACAAGAAATAGCTCAGACAGAGTTGTTGATGGAAAGGTGTTATACAATTTTGAGGCCTGATAGTCAAAAAAGATTCGTATTAATGGGAAATTTGAAACCATGTATTGGTATAGGTCTGTATTCCAAGACCAAGAGTGTAGCTGTCCTCGGGCATATACATTATACTAGTAATATCGATGATTTTATTGCAAAAGCACAAGAGGCATTTGGACCTGAAATTGATCCTGCAGAAATTACGGGCTTCCTTTATACCTGCCGCACTGCAAATTATAATGACGTTCAAGCCACTAGCCTTGGCACTTGGAAAGCATGTTACCAGGGAAGAACTCAAGAGCAGGAAGTGACCGTGTTAAAAGATATAATTACAAAGGCTTTTAAGATTACTCATCCCGAACAAATTAATACGACAATTCGTGAACTTAATAATTATACAGATGCACAATTGGGGTGGTATCCATTTGCTGAATTATCAATTGTTGTATATTTGTCTGAAAGAGGAATGGAGATAAATAATACTTGTATATTTCATGAAGAAATGATCCTAAAAGGGTTTCGTGCAGAATTTGATAGATGTTATTCTGAATATGTCCTTCATGGTGGAAAAAGCATGATAACTAGCCAATTATTAAGGTTTTCCCAAATAATTTTCAATGATATTTTTGAAGATGTTCCTATTAAGAATAGAACCATATATGGTGCAGTTGAATTCAGGAATTGTGATCCTAACATCTCCTCAGATATCTTTTTAAGACAAGAACAGATTGATCACGTGCAATTTTCTAAAATGCTAACACGAAGCTGTGAAGGACATGCTTGTGCTTACTGTTTTAAAACTTTATCTAATCTCCAGAATTGTGCAGTATGTAAAAAAACTTACTACTGCTCAAGAGCATGTCAAGGAGCACATTGGAAGCTGTCCCATAAAGAAAGATGTCAAAAGATTAAACAAAGTCTGTAGTAGCTAAAACTTGATCTGACAATACTCCTTTTTTTTGGCGCTGCCGCCCCTTAAGGGGCGTATTGTTGTTCTTCTATTTTAGTTATATCTAGGAGTAACTTCTTCTTTTTTCAAGAATCTGTTAGATTTTATTTTGACTATTACATTTTATAAGTAGCCTATATTCTCATCGCTTTTTATTATTTTAATTTCGAAAGCACATCTGACACAAAATTGCGGACTTTAAGTTTGACCCCATATTCCCCAAGCTCTACACGATCTACCACGACAAAAGGATTGGACTTAAACTGATCTCTTGGTGTTACCCCCCCCCCAATAGCCATAGTAAAAGCATCAAGCTCTAGACTATCTGCGCCGCCGGAAAATGGATTAGTTGAGAACCAATGCTTATCACTAATTCGATAGTATACAGTGTCTTTGAATGATGTTCCTGGTTCAACCAAAGTGAAATTACTGAGGGACTTAAAACAAGAACGAGAATAACCACCCTCATAGGTGATATAAGGGAGATTGGTGTTCTGCATCTCTCCAGTGGTTGATAGCGAATATCTTATTCCACTTTTTTCGATTGCCTCCCGTACAGATTTAAGCGGTCTAAAGGCCAACCATTTGGCGCTGGGCATGATCTGCCCCACCATGCGAGCAATAGCAGCCTGAAACGGCATGGTTAAATTTCCAGTTCTGGTCAATTTATTGCCAAGAGTCTCGGCTATGAGGCTTCTAAATATCCCTAAAGTCGCATAAAAATCTTCACTAATTTTAACTGTTACCAGCATCATAATATCGCGAGAAGCTACATCAAAACCTTTTTCTGAACTTAACACAGGTTGTATTGACGTAACATACGCTACCCAGGTTGCACCTTCTCCGCCGTCGGTATAATGGCTAAGATTATATGAAAACGCACTAAATGCATCAAAATATTTACTCCTGAGAAAATCGAAGCGGTCAAGTTCTTTTATCTTACTCCAAAAGCGTGCGTTTGCTTCATGAAATCTTTTTATCCCATCTTCTGAATCGGTATCTTGTAAGAACCTTCCTATGACTTCAGGCCTAGTAATATCATAAGCGCTGAATAGTCCCATAAATTCCAGATTTTTTTCTATTTCTACTGCGAAATCGGCATAAAGCGGAATAAAGTGTTTTAAAAAGAATTCATACCCAATACTACCATTTGCCATTTCTTTTATTTCTAGCAATTTATAAAGCGTATAATCTTCATATGCCAGTCTTTTTTTCCATAAATCAACATTATCTTTTGTAACACGTTCCATTACGTAGAAGAGACGTGTATCTCGATCATATTCCACATAAAAATTTCTGCCAGTCATAACGTTAATACTATCTGGCTCATTAACCTCAACTCCCAAAATGACTCCGCCAATACTAAAACATAAAAAACACAAAACCATTTTCAAAAATGCAAAACAATTGTATTTACCCATAATTTAATTCCTTCTATTTTATTTGTTTGTTTACTGTTTTTAGTAAAATAATTTTCTTGTTTTATAAAAATATTACTTCTTGCTTGGATATTACTTTCCTTTATTTCTTATGTCTTTCATAGTTTGTTTTTTATTTCTTTAAATATTTTTTGTTAAGTTTAATCGTATTCTTCTTTTTTTGTGAAATTTTTCTCATTTTTAAAAGTCAAGCTTAACTATTGAGGAGTAATTTTTAAATGTTGTGGATGAAAGAAATTTAACATATCCAAAATATTTATGGATACAAATTCAGACTCTGTATCGCCATCAACTCGGTTCTTAAGGTTAGGTTTATAATGTATCAGATTTTATTTTGACTATTCCGCTTTGAGCGAATGCTTGATGTTTAATTGACAATCCACCTTCTAGTCTTCGGCGGGGAATGGAGCCGATAAAATCTCCAAATCAAATTCACTTTTCACCGTTTAATGGTCAACGGTTTTCGGCAATGTAAAATAAAACGCCGCACCTTCTCCAGCCTTACCTTCGGCCCACACCTTTCCTCCGTGACGGGTAATAATGCATTTGACAAGGGCAAGCCCTATTCCTGTTCCATCGAATTCTTCTACTGAATGGAGTCTTTGGAATACCTCGAAGAGATTAGCAACATAATTCATGTCGAACCCTGCGCCATTGTCTTTGACATAATAAACATTTTGCTCATTCTCTTTATATCCGCCAGCTTCAATCTTTGCTTCTTTCACATTTTTTGTAAATTTAACGGCATTGTTAAGGAGATTCACGAATACCTGCCGCAGCATCGTACCATCTCCCATTGCTTCAGGAAAATCGCCTATCTCAAACTGCACCGTCCTGGTTTTGTCCATTGCAAATTTAATATCTTCAACCACTGCCAATACCATATTCTTAATATCAATAAGAGAAGAGTCCATTTTTTTCTTTCCATCATGCGACAGAGTAAGCAACCCGTCAATAAGTTTCGACATCTTATCTACATTATTCACTATCACATTCAGCAGCCTTTTGCCTTCTCCTCCTAACTTATCGTCAAAATCTTCTACAAGTATTTTCGCAAAGCCATTTATTGCCCTTAGCGGAGCTCTGAGGTCATGGGAGACTGAATAAGTAAAAGATTCAAGCTCTGTAGTGCGCTCTTTTACTAGGTGCTCAAGATTTTCGCTGTACTCCTGCACCTTCTCTTCGACCCTCTTTCTCTCGGTGATGTCTTCGACCTTACCGATCATTCTTATAGCTTTTCCATGTTCATCTCGAAAAGTTTTGGCGAGCGCATGGATATTTCTGATGCTTCCGTCTTTTTTAATTATTCTATATTCAAGGTCATATGGGCGCTCGCCGGATAATGCGTCATGGAACACAGATAAAACGTGTTCTTTGTCATCCTTATGAACCAAATTTTCTACAAAATGCTTAAACACTAGTGTCAAGTCAATGATGTAATGTCTATTAATAGTGTTATAATTTCAATTAG
>JAJXWI010000136.1 GCA_021781705.1 bacterium
TAAAACTCAACAACGTAGTTGCTGAAAATGATCGCGTAGAAAGCCCAGAGTTTATAGATCATTATTCCGATTCCTTTGATCTTATAATTACAAGGGCAACTGTTCCCCTAATTATTCTACTCAGATATGCGCTCCCTCTTATAAAAGAAAAATCTTTTCTTGTTGCTCTTAAAGGCGGCGACTTAGATGACGAATTTAAAAATGCGGAAATGAAATATAAGCCGTATATAAAAAAATCTACTATCTTTGAACTTTTTTATAAACCGACAAATGTCCGCAACCAAAAAGGTAAGAAACTAGTACTTCTAGAGCTTGTTAAATAAAGACTGTTTTTTAGTTCTGTCTTAAGATATTTTTATTTTGTTTTGCCCGCATTACTGATATGAATATGCTTTTTGATTATCTAACAATCCTTTAGTTCACTGTCTTTTTAGTAAAGTTGTTGACTCCTTTACCAAATTTTTATACTATGGTAAAGTATCTCCCTTCCTTTTTCTCTCCCAATTATCCCAAAATATGAATGCACTCTGAATGCACTGTGAATACACCCTGAATGCACTCTACTACCTATGCTAAATATCTAAGTCTAGGCACCTAAACCCTATATCCCCCCCTCTCCCCACCACAATGTTACCTATATCTCTCTTTAATTAAGCAATATTTGGTATATTTGATATACTATTTTCCCATAACATAATACACATATATAACTAATGAGCTCCAATCAGGACTTAAGAACATTATTCGATGAGATAAGTGAATTATCTAGCGAAAAACGCAATCCCAAATCAATGAATATCGATACTGCATCAACTTCTGAAATTCTACGAATTATTAATGAAGAAGATAAAATTGTTCCCCTAGCAGTAGAAAAAGAAATCCCTTATATCACGCAAGCAGTTGAAATTATTGTTGACGCGTTGCAAAAAGGCGGAAGACTTTTATATTTTGGCGCTGGAACTAGTGGTAGGATTGGCGTTATAGATGCGGCAGAGTGCCCTCCAACCTTTGGAACTTCCCCCGAAATGATAGAAGGATTCATCGCTGGAGGTAAAGACGCTATGTTCGTAGCGCAGGAAGGTGTTGAAGATCATGAATCTAATGGCGCCGACGACGTAATTAAAGCAAAGGTGAACCCTAAGGATGTCGTCTGCGGCATTGCTGCAAGTCGCCGAACACCTTATGTAATCGGAGCTGTAAAAAAAGCAAAAGAATTGGGAGCTAAAACTCTATTTGTTACGTCAAATCCACGAGAAAATTTTAATATAAAAGAAGTAGATATCGCCATTTGCCCCTATGTTGGCCCTGAGGTTATAATGGGCTCCACAAGAATGAAAAGCGGAACTGCTCAGAAATTAGTCCTTAATATGCTGACAACCGCTTCTATGATTAGACTTGGAAAAGTCTATGAAAACATGATGATTGATCTTCAAATGACAAACAAGAAATTAGTAGAAAGATCAAAAAAAATTGTTATGATTATTACTGGTGTATCTTATGAAGATGCTTCCAAATTTCTTACATTAGCCGGAGGGCATGTTAAAACTGCGCTAGTAATGATAAAAGCAAATGTTACTGCTGATGAAGCTAAAAGAATGTTAAAAGAATCCGGCGGCTTTGTGCGCAAAGCGATTCAAGAATAATTTTAATTCCCCTATCTATAAACAAAATAGAAAATTACAATTGAAAAAGATTAATACACTACTTTTCGCATTGCTGTTTTTAATTCAGCCTTTCACCCATGCTCAAATTATTACAAACGCAAAGAATGACATCTTACAAGTATTGAATATGGGCAGTGACCTTGCCACTAGCTTTACTACCTTCAATAAAACTAAAGCCTGGGATTTAGCCGGTACTGTGACCGCAATAGGAATTGGATACTCACTTGATAATAGTCTTCACTCTTTTTCGCAAAGGAACATTACCTCCATGAATAGCAGAATTTTCTCAATCGATAAGGTATATGGAAGCGGTTATACCCTATACGGAATTGCAGGTATTTATGGCTATGGATTATTTTTTAACAATGCTGAAGTTAGAAAAATCGGAGTACAGACAATAGAAGCTGTTGGATACGCTGGCGTTATCACTACCATAATAAAATCAATAGTTGGACGAAGTCGACCATATACAAATGATGGTCATTCTACGTTTCATCCCTTTAACACACATGCCGCCGAAACATCGTTCCCATCCGGCCATTCTACCGTTGCCTTTGCTATGTCTACTGTCCTTGCAAACAATACAAACAATATATTTCTTAAAATACTTTGCTACTCTGCCGCTGGCTGGGTGGCATGTTCAAGAATTTATCACAATGCTCACTGGACTTCTGATGTTATTGCCGGTGGAGCAATTGGATATTTTGTAGGTAACTTTGTTACAAATAATTATGATAATAACTCAAAAAGTAACTCCGGATTATCTTTTCATTATTCCATGGATTCTCTCGGAATAACTTACTCTTTTTAGTCTGGCACTGATTTCAAATGACAAATGATTTTTCTGGCGACAAAATAAAATCTCTGTTCAGAAATATTGGAACAATAAAAAATTTATCCGCGCTTATCGAAGATAAATCAAATCCAATAATTTTGATCTCGCCACTTTTTGGCGCATCTAAAAGTCTTCTCGTAGATCTTTTATCCGAATCGGAACATCAATTAATTGTTCTGCTGCCCAACATTCAGATGGCTGCAGAATTTACAGTTGAACTTACGGAGTTGGGCTTATCAGATCACACAATCTCAATAATCGATTTTAAGCCGGAAGCAGTTCAAGAAAAATTAACAGACATTTTAAGCAGAGAGAAATTCGTTTTAGTATCTACTTACCAACTATT